>JAGBSL010000007.1 GCA_017631875.1 Bacteroidales bacterium
TCGAATATGTCATAGTCATAATCCTCGCCGTACGGCTTCTGGATGCAGCGTCCTGACGGTGTGTGGAAACGGGCCACAGTCAGGCGGATGCCGGAACCGTCCGTGAAATTGATAGGTTCCTGGACAAGTCCCTTTCCGAAAGATCTACGACCTACGATGATTCCTCTATCATTGTCCTGGATCGCACCGGCAAAAATCTCGCTTGAAGATGCGCTGACCTCATCGATGAGCACTGAAAGCTGGATATCCCTGAGATAGCCGCGGCCGTCCGCCTTGAAATCCTGACGGTCCCTGTGGAGGCCTTCCATATATACGACAAGGTCACCCTTAGAGAGGAACTCGTTGGAAAGAAGAAGTGCCTGATCAAGATAGCCGCCTGTGTTGTCCCTAAGGTCAAAAAGAAGGCGCTTCATACCTTGCGCGCGCAGCTTGTCCGCAGCCTCAGTGAACTCCTGGAATGTATTTCTGGAGAATTTTGAGAGCTTGATATATCCTGTCGTATCGTTGACCATGAATGCCGCATCGACACAATGCACAGGAATTTTGTCTCTTATTATATCGAAAGGGATAGTGGTTCCCTCTCGTCTGACAGTTATCTTCACCTTGGAGCCGGAAGGGCCCTTCATCAGGCGGATCATGCTGTCCTGGGGGGTCTTCTTACCGGCTATTTCCCTTTCTCCCACGCAGATGATCCTGTCTCCGGGCATGAGTCCTGCCTTTTCTGACGGACCTCCCGGTATGGTGCTAAGCACGATAGCGGTATCGTTAGGGACATTGAAAGTAATACCGATGCCTTCGAAATTGCCTGCAAGCTCGTCCTCTGACTCCGTAAGTTCCACCGGCGGAAGATATACGGAATGCGGATCGAGTTCTGCGAGAGCGGCAACGACAGCTGCATCAGTCATGGCTGTCATGTCGATCGTATCCACATAGTTCTTCTGGACCTCCTGAAGGATAAGGTTTAGTTTTCTCCAGCGGTTATAGTCACCGTCGAACTTCCTCCTCTCGAATATCTTGCCCGAAAGCAAGGTAACAAGCACTCCCAGGGCAACGCCCAGGAGTGCTATTAGGATTGTATTTGTATTCTGTTTCATCTTAGTCTTCAACCTGCTCTACTTCTATACCAGCCCTCTTGAGAAGATCGATACCATCAGTCAGACGGTAGGCATCCCTGTAAACGACCCTCTTTATACCGGCCTGAATGATTAGTTTTGCACACTCCAGGCATGGAGACGCTGTAACATAAAGCGTAGCGTCCTTGCTGCTGTTGCCTGACTGGGCGACCTTGGAGATCGCATTTGCCTCGGCATGGAGGACATACGGCTTTGTCACACCGTTTTCATCTTCGCAGATATTCTCGAAACCTGACGGCGTACCGTTATATCCGTCTGATATGATCATGCGATCCTTTACAAGAAGGGCGCCTACCTGGCGACGCTTGCAGTATGAGTTCTGGGCCCATACGCCTGCCATGGCTATGTAGCTCTGGTCGAATTTTTCCATAATTTTGTATTTAGATCCCCGGTCGGGCCGGGGATGACGTTGCTATCTCTGGTAGAGATATCTCTTGATACTCTTCTTAGGTGTTCTTTCGAAGTCCTCCGACATCACCTCGATCTTCTTGAGACGAGCATAATTAGGGAGGATCGTATTGAGCTCAGCAAGAGTTCCCTCCATGTACTTGACCATGGCCTCCTGGGACATTCCCTCCTTCTCACCCTGCTGGAAGTCAGGGTAGATCAGCGCTGTAAGTCCGCCATCATCCTCGATTACGAGCGAGTCGACAACGTATGGCTGGCTGTTCACTACTGTCTCAACCTCCTCTGGATAGATGTTCTGACCGCTTGGTCCGAGGATCATGCACTTTGTACGGCCTTTGATGAAGAGGCTTCCCTCTTCATCAAGGATACCCATGTCACCGGTCTTGAACCATCCGTCCTCTGTGAAGACCTCTGCTGTTGCCTCTTCGTTCTTAAAATAGCCAAGGAAGACGTTCGCACCCTTGATCTGGATCTCGCCAGGGATATTTACAGGATCTGCCGAAGCGATCCTCACCTGCATGTTAGGAGCAGCCTTACCGCATGAGAAGAGCTTCTCCTCCTTCCAGTCATCGTAAGTGATGATAGGTGCGCACTCAGTCATTCCATAGCCTACAGTGAATGGGAATCCCATCTTCTTGAAGAATGTCTCCACCTCCTTGTTGAAGGCAGCACCTCCGATGATCACCTCGTAGAACTCTCCTCCGAATGCATTGATGAGTTCGGCCTTGATCTTGTTCATGATCACCTGGTTCACTCCAGGAACCTTCATGAGGAATCTGACACCTTCCCTCTCAAGGATAGGCTTCACCTTGTTCTTGTAGATCTTCTCGATCACGAGCGGAACTGCAATGACCACGTACGGCTTCACCTCAGAGAGGGCCTGCATGATGATCTTCGGGCTTGGTACGCGCGAAAGGAAGTGTACATGCGCTCCGACGCTGAGCTCATACAGAAGTTCGAACATGAGTCCGTACATGTGGGCGCACGGAAGCATCGAAACGACGCTGTGTGTATTGTTGAGACCCGGAAGCACTGTGCGGCCGAACTCGATATTAGAGAATATCGCACGATAAGGGATCATCACACCCTTTGAGAAGCCGGAGGTACCTGATGTGTAATTGATTACAGCAAGCTCCTCTGCCGAGTCCTCATAATAGTTTATGCAGTCTGATGTGAATGCTTCCGGATATTTTCTACCGAAAAGTTCGTTGAGATGGGCCTTTGCATCTACGATGCTCTCATCCTTAGCATAAAGGATCTTGAAATTATTCACCTGGATGATCGCATGCAGATCAGGCATTTCAGACTCAGAAAGTCCCTCCCAGATCACCTCGTCCACAAAGAGGATCTTTGCCTCGGAGTGATTGACAAGATGATGGATGTTTGCAGACTTGAATTCATGAAGAAGCGGAACAGGAATAGCTCCGTGAGTCATTATCGAAAGGAAGGCAACAGCCCAGTTTGCCTGGTTTCTGGAGCAGATAGCGACCTTGTCGCCTTTCTGAAGACCGCATTCCTCAAACATGATATGCAGTTTCTCCATTCGTCTTGCCACATCCTTATAATGCAGTGTTTCACCACGATAGTTGGAAATAGCGGGACGATCCCAGTTCTTCTTGAATGATTTCTCGAAGATTTTGTTTACTGATGTAAATTCCATAATATTTTCCAGTTATGTATGCTTTCTATTATTTTACCCTCACGATTCTGGCCTTGCCGTCATAGCATTGTACCTGCACCGAAGCCTCATCCACAACGTCGACGCTGCTATCAGGCATTATCATCTGCTGACCTGTGAAGGTCGTCAGCGGCTCTCCACCTGTGAACGGATAGATAAGGGTCTGCTTAGATGTTCTCACTATCCAGTATGTCCTGCCTCCGACTTCAATCCTCTCCGGCAGCCCCTTGATGGTTTCCTGAAGGGCGATGCCCTTCCAGGATGCAGGCTTCTGACCTTTGAGGTTGTACATTTCTATTGTCTTGTCCTTGTGAAGGACCATTATGTTATAGGCCTTTGCGCCGTTGAAATCGTACACGTCAGGGCCTAAAAGTATTTCCTTTCCAAGATCGATCGGGAAGCCTGTGACGAAGCGTCCAAGCCTGTCGATCAAATAGACGCTGCTTCCTGATCCGAAAAGGATCTGCAGCTTGCCGTTTGCGTAATAGTCGATAGTCTGGGCTGTTCCACAAAGTGGCTTTCCGAACGGAACTCCCCAGATGCCCTTTCCGTCCTCTTCCTTGAGGCATATCGCCCCACTCGAGTTCTGGTAGAACAGGTTCATGCGTCCCGTTCCTGAATTCTTCACCCTGAATGGTCCCTCAGGGATCACCACAACAGTGTCACGCTCGAACTCGGGAGCCTTGACACGTTCCATAGACAGATTGTATGCAAGGATATCTGTCGCTACTTTTCCTCTCTTCTTATACGAAGTCATGACCATAGGAGCATATTCCACGTCCTTTGAGAATCCCTTCAGAACATCTGCCAATGGTTTATTGAGAATTTTGTTCAGAGTACCCTCGTCTGCTCCAAGATCAAGATATGCAGCAAGAACCGTACCCTCACGAGCAATGAGGTCTTCCTTTCCCGCATCCGCCATATACTGGCTCAATGTATACTCACCTGCCCTGCCAGACTGGAATTCCTGAACAGCCGCTCGGCTTCCTGTAATCAGCCATCCATCCACGTATGTGAAATGTGACTCATCCTTGAGTCTGAAGTACTCACCGAAGACAGCGGCGATATGGTCTGGGAAGGCAAACTGGTGAGCCTCAGGAGCATATCCCTTGAATGCCTTGACTCCTGTACCCTTGAACATGATAGTGTCCTGACGTCCGATCCTGATAAGATTAACCTTTGAAGGGGAAGTCTGATTTCCGAATGTTGCGGTAGCCACTTCCTTTACGCCGATCCTGCGGACAAACTCGGCAGGTAAAAGCCCATCCCTCTTCTGCAGGTCCTTCTGAGTCTTGTTATATGACGGCAGCGCCTGTTTCGAATCAAGGTAGTCCATGTATGCATCGACATACGCCTCTGTATCGGACATCGGAAGCGAGAGGGCGTAATAAGTATACGAAGGGAGTATTGTAGAGATCTGGGATATTCCGCCAGCCGACTCCATGAGCACTGACATGAATTCCGAAGCATCATCCTCAAAGACATGGATGCCCTTCAATGCCATAGGAACAGAATCCTCTGTTCCTATTGAGAAAACAGACCACTGCGCAAGCGTACCGGCATATGCAGCTCTTGCTGTGTACACTGCGGAATATCCTGGGTTACCGTATATTTCCTTGAAGTATGCGCGGTTGAATACGGAAGAGAAAAGAGGCTTTGCCTGAGCATAAGATACGAACACAAGATCCGCACCGGCCGCAGCCTCGGCAGCCTGTGTAAATCCCGGATTGCCCATTACGGACAACCCCTGGGAGAGATGTCTGCGAGAAGACTTCAGCAATGTTTCAGTCTCTGCCATGAGGACAAGAGAACGCAATGCAAGTCCCTCACCATCAAGGACTGACGAGCAGTCCACATATTCGGCGAGAAGGCCTTGGCCTCTGCCGAATTCCATCAGAGCAGAAGCATCTGACGAAGGATTGGAGGACGCTGCTCCCACATCAAAGATATACATGGGAGCAAGCTTACCCGAATAATGCAGCGAGAACGCCATAGGCGCCTCGGCAAGTGTTGAGAACTGTCCCTGAGAAAGCGCATCGGATAAGGACGACAGGAATCCGAAGCCGGAGAACGCCGGAACAGACACGTCTTTCACATGTGAGAGACATCCCATGGCAACGGCGTCAGACGGAACGGCTTGAAAAAGTTCGTAACGTGATTCTACGTCCGATTCCTTCTTATCGTCATCATGATACAGCACAGCAATGGCTATCACCACTGCCAGAAGCATGGCGCCAAGTGCCGCCAGGCATATCATCAGGGACTTTCTGTTCATTACTTCACTGCGATTGCCTCGATCTCTACCTTGACACCAAGTGGAAGGGCCGCAGCCTGATAGCAAGCTCTTGCTGGCTTCTCACCTGTGAAATACTCTGCGTAAACTTCGTTAACTGCCTTGAAATCAGCGATGTCTGCAAGGAGAACTGTTGTCTTCACAACATTGTCATAAGTCATACCTGCTTCCTTGAGGATAGCGCCGATGTTCTTGAGAGACTGGTGCGCTGCAGCAACGATGTCCTCCTGAACCTTACCGTCAGCAGGGTTTACAGGGATCTGACCTGAAATGTAAAGAGTTCCATTCACTTCAATGGCCTGTGAATATGGGCCCACCGCCTTCGGTGCATCTGGAGTAGCAATTACCTTTTTCATAACGTTATCAATTAGTTAATCAGTTAATATACAACATTTGCATGTCTATATTTTTATCCAAAATACCAACATGCAAATATAATAAATTATTCGAATAGTTAAGCATTAACCGGGTTTGAACATGGGCTACTAAAAAGGAGTCAAGCAAAATTTTGCTTGACTCCTTTTTAGTAGCCCCGAGCAGAATCGAACTGCTATCTAAAGTTTAGGAAACTTCCATTCTATCCGTTGAACTACAGGGCCATGAGATCTATCCAAAAAGATTTTTGGACATTGAAAAGAAAGCTGAGATTACTCAGCTTTCTTTTCAATAATCTGACGACCTCTGTAGTAGCCGCACTCTGGGCATACTCTGTGGTACATGATTGTTGCACCGCAGTTTGAACATGTAGCAAGTGTAGGAACTACAGCTACGTCGTGTGTTCTTCTCTTGTCGCGTCTCTGCTTAGAGACCTTGTGTTTTGGATGTGCCATTGTTAACTATTTTTTAATTATTAATAATCATTTAAAGATCCTTCGACTTCGCTCAGGATGACAGTTCTACTTGAACATGTCCTTCAGAGCCGAGAAAGGACTTTCGCCTTCCTCCTCATGAACCTCAGACTCCTCAGGAGCACCGTATCTCTTCATGACTTCGGGATTACACTCCCCTTCGTCATGCATACGCTGCATCGGAAGCGACAGACACACATAGTCATAAATTATCTGGCTCATGTCCATCTCCGCATCGGTCTCAGGGATGAATATCACTTCCCTTTCGCCCTGCTGCGGATCCTCCGAAGACTCCTCGTTGCCATACTTGACGCTAAGCTTTATCTCAACATCTATCGGCATGTCCAGCTCGTCGAGGCACCTGTCGCACTCCACTGTAACCTCTCCCCTCACATCGCAGTCAACTCCGATGTAGCGGCCCGACTTCTCGACCCTCACATCTGCATCCAGATGTGCACCAAGGATTTCCGAGTTTTCAAAACTGTCGAAGAACTCTTTGCCTGCCTGCCAGGAAAACTCAGTCATTCCGGCAGCCAATCCATTTAGAGGTATTATAAATTTATCGTTCATTCCGACCCATAAATAGATTTGAGCCCGCAAAGGTAACAAAAACTTTTCTTATTAGCAATCAAAATCCGAAGATTTTCTCTTGCGCTCAATTTCGTTTAGTATTATCTTCCTGAGTCTCATTGACTTAGGCGTTACTTCCACTAGCTCATCCTCCTGGATATACTCGAGTGCTTCTTCAAGAGAGAACACTACTGGCGGCGGCAACATCACCTTGTCATCACTACCCGAAGCACGCATGTTAGTAAGCTTCTTTGTCTTACATATATTGATAGTGAGGTCGCGCTCACGTGTATGCTCGCCGATAACCTGACCCTCATACACATCGACACCCGGCTCGATGAAGAAACGTCCGCGGTCCTGGAGCTTGTCCATAGAGTAAGCCACCGAAACTCCTGTCTCAAGCGACACAAGAGAACCGTTGTTACGACGCTCGATATCACCCTTATACGGTTCGTAACCCTTAAGGCGGTGAGCTACGACTGCCTCCCCCTGGGTAGCTGTAAGGAGGTTGCTTCGGAGTCCCATAAGTCCGCGTGAAGGGATGTCAAACTCAAGGTGAGTCCTGTCTCCCCTGCCTTCCATCTGGATGAGCGCTCCCTTTCTGCGAGTAGCCATCTCGATACACCTTCCTACGAACTCCTCAGGAACATCGATAGTCAGCATCTCTATAGGCTCGCAACGCTGTCCTCCAATGACCTTGTCGAGAACCTTAGGCTGTCCGACCTGAAGCTCGAAGCCCTCGCGACGCATGGTCTCGATCAGGACTGAAAGGTGAAGGACGCCACGTCCGTAAACTATGAATGAGTCCGCATTCGGACCTGGCTTCACGCGAAGTGCGAGATTCTTCTCAAGCTCCTTGTCCAGACGATCCTTAAGATGTCTTGAGGTCACGAACTTACCTTCCTTGCCGAAGAAAGGTGAGTTATTGATGCAGAAGAGCATGCTCATTGTAGGCTCGTCAACCTCGATTGGAGGAAGCGCCTCAGGATTCTCGAAATCTGCAATGGTATCTCCGATCTCGAATCCCTCAAGACCCACAACTGCACAGATATCACCGCACTGAACCTCCTCTACCTTGGCCTTTCCGAGACCGTCGAAGATCATGAGTTCCTTGATCTTCTGCTTCTGCATGATGTCGTATCTCTTGCAGAGAGTTATGTTCTGACCTGCCTTAAGCGAACCGCGGGTAACCCTTCCGACTGCGATACGGCCCACGTATGGAGAATACTCTAGCGAAGATATGAGCATCTGAGGTGTACCCTCTTTCATTTCAGGAGCCGGAATCACCTCGAGAATAGTATCAAGAAGCGCAGTGATGTCCTCGGTAGGCTGTTTCCAGTCATATGACATCCATCCCTGCTTTGCACTTCCGTAAATTGTGCGGAAGTCAAGCTGGTCCTCAGTTGCACCGAGAGAGAACATCAAGTCGAAGACCTCCTCCTGCACCTCGTCAGGACGGCAGTTCAGCTTGTCCACCTTATTGATCACGAGGACAGGCTTCTTGCCCATCTCGATAGCCTTCTGGAGTACGAATCTCGTCTGAGGCATGCAGCCCTCGAAAGCGTCTACGAGAAGGATCACGCCATCAGCCATGTTGAGAACTCTCTCAACCTCTCCTCCGAAGTCGCTGTGGCCCGGAGTGTCGATGACGTTAATTTTTACACCTTTATATAATACGGACACGTTCTTTGCAAGAATAGTGATACCTCTTTCTCTTTCGAGGTCATTGTTGTCAAGGATCAGCTCTCCCAGCTTCTCCTGCTCACGCGCCTGGCGTGCCTGATAGATCATCCTGTCGACGATGGTGGTCTTACCGTGGTCGACGTGCGCGATGATTGCAATGTTTCTTATATCCTGCATAACTGCAAACTGTTTATTCATTCACACGAAAAATCCCGACCGGTTTTCCGGCCGAAAAAGATTTGCAAAAGTAGATATTTTTATAAAATAATTTCTAATCTTTTTCTATTTTTGCACGTTGGTAATCTAAACAAAGATAAAACTTAAAGTATATGAAACAGGACATGATCGTAATTCTCGACCTCGGAAGCCACGAGAACACAGTGGTAGCGAGGGCAGTCCGTGCACTCGGTGTATACAGCGAGATCCACCCGCACGACATCACAGCTGAGGAGCTCAAGGCTCTTCCAAATGTAAAAGGTATCATCATCAACGGTGGCCCCAACAATGTAATCGACGGAGTTGCGATCGACGTTCTTCCTGAAATCTATGAGGCAGGTTTCCCTGTAATGGCAGCAGGTCACGACAAGGCACTCTGCGAAGTGAAGCTCGCTCAGTTCAATAACGACGAGGAAGCTATCAAGGCTGCTATCAAGTCATTCGTATTCGACACTTGCAAGGCTGAGGCTAACTGGAACATGAAGAACTTCGTGGCTGACCAGGTAGAGCTCATCCGCCAGCAGGTCGGCGACAAGAAGGTTCTCCTCGCACTCTCAGGTGGAGTTGACAGCTCTGTTCTTGCAGCCCTCCTTCTTAAGGCTATCGGTGACAAGCTTTACTGCGTTCACGTGAACCACGGACTCATGCGCAAGGGCGAGTCTGAGAACGTTGTGGAAGTATTCCGCAACCAGCTCTGCGCAAACCTTATATATGTAGACGCAACAGACCGCTTCCTCGGACTTCTTGAGGGTGTTGCAGATCCTGAGCAGAAGAGAAAGATCATCGGTGGCGAGTTCATCCGCGTATTCGAGGAAGAGGCACGCAAGCTTGACGGCATCGACTTCCTCGGTCAGGGTACAATCTATCCTGACATCGCAGAAAGCGGTACCAAGACAGCAAAGGTCGTTAAGTCACACCACAACGTAGGTGGTCTCCCTGAGGATCTTCAGTTCGAACTCGTAGAGCCTTTGAAGCAGCTCTTCAAGGACGAGGTTCGCGCATGTGGCGTTGAGCTCGGTCTTCCATACGAGATGGTATATCGTCAGCCATTCCCAGGCCCAGGTCTCGGAGTACGCTGCCTTGGAGCAATCACACGTGACCGTCTTGAGGCCCTCCGCGAGGCTGACGCTATCCTCCGCGAGGAGTTCGCAATCGCAGGTCTCGACAAGAAGGTATGGCAGTACTTCACAGTGGTTCCAGACTTCAAGTCAGTAGGAGTACGCAACAATGCACGTTCATACGACTGGCCTGTAATCATCCGCGCAGTCAACACTATCGACGCGATGACAGCTACAATCGAGCAGATCGACTGGCCTATCCTCATGAAGATCACAGACCGCATCCTCGCTGAGATCCCTACAGTAAACCGCGTCTGCTACGATCTCTCACCAAAGCCAAACGCAACTATCGAGTGGGAATAAAAAAATGGAACCGAGTGACTGACACTCGGTTCCATTTTTTTATTCCCACCGATCCGGGTAGGGTCGAAATACCCCATAAGAATCCGACCTCGTTTATATGCACACCTTGGACATTTATCACGTAAAAAGCGACCAAGGTATCCAAAGAACATGCTCAAAATGGACTATTGAGTAACACCTTGGACGCTTCTGTCAGCAAATACGTCCAAGGTATTGGACGGTGGTGAATTTTCTTGATGAAAGTGCATAGATTCCAACGTGAAATACATACATTTGCCATGCAAGTGACATACATTTAGTGCGGAGCTGCATTAAAGCAACCCCGAAGAAAAGAGTGAAGAGTGTCAGAGGAAGAAAGATGAAGCGTTAGAATATAAATGTTATGAAAAAGACTTATCACTTATGCTTTTCTGCAGGAGACGAAATCCTGTTCAGAGATCACGAAGACTACAACAGAGGATTCAATTGCCTGGCAGTCGCCCTATACAACACCAATTCAACAGGGTTAGTGGAATCTTTCATGTCAACTCACTTTCATCAGATGGCGCAGACTGAAGTCCCCAAAGATCTGATGTTCAGTTTCCGCATGCAATACAGCATGTATTTCAACAGAAAGTATCACAGATCTGGCAGACTCGGAGAAAAAACACATTTCTCCATGGAAGTAGTCGGCTACAATCACACGATAGCTGCCGCCTGCTACACACTGCGAAACGCACTGCACCATGGCGTAGTTCCCATCCCCTATGCCTATCCACACTGCAGTGCCAATGCTATTTTCATGAAAGAGATGGGAAAGACACCATGTGATAAAATTCTTGATAAAAGATACCACCGGAACCACATAGGGAAAACCGCAGAATACCCGAGCAGTTATAAGATGAGCGAAAGCGGGGTATTTCTTAGGGAAGCCGTACTTGACATTCCACAGATGGAACACCTTTTCGTCACACCAAGAGCATTCAACTGGTACATGACAAGAAAGTCTTCCGAAGAATGGGAAGCCGAACAGAAGAGAGACCAGAACAACTTCCCACCTATAAACATTTCTTCCATAGAGTCCGGAGTCAAAACTGAAAGTGTGGACAGAATGCTTGTTCATGAAAGCGGAAAGTCAGATTACCGAAAGCCATCTGACATCGACATATGCATGGAGATAGATAGAAACATCCTCCCTAAATATGGGAAAGCATCAGTGTATATGTTAACAAGGCGGGAAAAACAGGAGATTGCAGAATTCCTGTACAGACATTACCGACTTAACGAAAATCAGATTCGCCGCTGTCTCGCGATGTAACATTATACCTCGGACGGTTTTGTGTTTGAAAACGTCCGAGGTATAATGGAAACCTGCAAAACAACGGGTATTTAACCATACCTTGGACGTTTTATCGAGGAAACACGACCAAGGTTTGCATAATTTTATCTTACTCTGATCTTCTTACCGATCTTCAGTGTAGTGTTACGGGTTATGCCGTTGAGACGACAGAGCTCACTTACTGTCGTATTGTTATTGATCGCAATGCGGCCAAGAGTATCACCTGACTTGATTGTATACCAGCGCATCGCTTCTCTTTCAGCATCTTCCTTCTTATCCTCCTCATCGTTCAGGATCTCATCCTCGAAATCCTGCTCATAGTTGCTGTAGATGTTGAAATATTTCTTCTTCAGCACGAAAAGACGGTGGCGGAGTTTGCCCTCCTTGAAGTCTATAAGCCACTGTGGATCAAATGCATATCCTTTATATCTGGTCTCAAAATGAAGGTGCGGGCCTGTCGAACGTCCTGTCGAGCCACCATAGCCGATCACGTCTCCGGCATTTACCCAATCATCCTGTTCCACCAGTCTCTTGGAAAGGTGAGCATAGAAGGTCTCAATTCCGTTCTCATGTCTGATGACAACGAGATTACCGTATGCACCCCAATACTTCGAAATCCTGACCTTTCCGGTAAAAGTCGCATAAACCGGTTCCCCGGTCTTCAATGGAAGGTCGACACCCTGATGGCGGCGTCCACGACGGATTCCGAACTTACCTCTATAATACACATCACCCTGATATGGACAGTGGTATTGATCAAGGCTATCAACGCACCAGATTGTCCACTGATCCGGAAGTTCTGCCTGAGGGATGCCATAAGGATCGGTGCCGGTATGAGTCCAGGCCTCGTCAAAAACGCCTGTAACTGTCTGATAGTCCGGAGTCTTGTAATACTCCCAAGTGTTATCAGCGAAAAGTATAACCTTTATGAACTCATTTGCCGTATCAAGAGTATCAATCGGTTCTGAAAGAGACCTGTAGCACGACAGCAGGGGCCTCAGGCTTGGCGGTGTCAGCTGAAGAGTGAATATAGCTGAATCCCTCTTGATGGGATTGGCGGCATAAAGTTCATCTGCCGGCAGCGTGAATGCCAGGCAGATGAACACTATTGATGATATGTACTTTTTTACTTTTCCGAACATTTACTGTGCGTTAAACTGTGTGGTAAGAATCTCTCTGACTTTGGCGACCTTCTCGTCGAGAAGTTCCTTAGTGGTAGCCTCACAAAGGAACCTGAGGTATGGCTCTGTATTCGAAGGCCTGATATTGAACCACCACTCAGGGAACTCCACCCTGTATCCGTCAAAGTCCATATACGCGGTAGACTGCTCAGTCTCCATGAAATAATCGCGAACCGCGTTCATGGCTCCAAGCTTATCTTCAACGCGGAAGTTGATCTCGCCAGAGTTCTGGTACTTCTCGATACGCGCGATAAGCTGACTCAAAGAAATACCCTGAGCCTTCATCTTCGCAACCACATTAAGAATCAGGATTGCTGCGAGGAGACCGCTGTCCGAGTAGAAGAAATCACGGAAATAGTAGTGTCCAGCAAGCTCACCGCCATAGACTCCGTCGATCTCACGAAGTTTCAGAGCCGCATATGCACGTCCTACCCTCCATGTATTCATGACACCTCCCATAGGAGCGAGGTACTCACCCACAGCCTTAGAACTGCGGATATCCTGGTGGATGTAGCCCTTCTCTCCCCTCTCCTCGAGGAAATAATGGCCGAGCACCGCAATCATGAGGTCAGGAGAAATGAATCTACTGTTCTCGTCTACGAACATCACGCGGTCGGCATCACCGTCGAAGATAACTCCGATATCAGCCTTAGTCTGCGCCACGAGCTTCTTCAGGTCAGCAACATTCTCCTGCACAAGAGGATTCGGCTCATGGTTAGGGAACGAACCATCCATCTGCTCATAAATATATGCAGGCTGATCCCCGAAGATATCGCGTACAAAAAGCGAAGCCATGCCGTTGGACACATCCATAGCTATCTTCAAAGAAGACCAGTCACCTTTATATTTAAGAAGGAAAGCAAGATAGTCAGCCTTGACGTCCATAGGGTGAACCTGGCCCTTCACGGCCGCCGGGACGGTCTCGCGACCGCTCTCAATCCACTGCTGGATCTGTCCCAGACCTGTATCAAGACCTACTGGGAGCGCATTCTCACGCGACACCTTCAGGCCGTTGTACTTTGCCGGATTGTGCGACGCAGTGATCTGCACTGAGGCCTTGAAACCATAATTCGCCGTTCCGAAATATACCATCGGAGTCGTGCTCAGTCCAATGTCATATACGTCTGCACCAGCGTCAGTGATACCCTTGAGAAGGTACTCATGAATCTCAGGCGACGACACGCGCGCATCACGTCCTACAAGCACCTTATCAGCGGAAAGAAGTTCAGGAAGAAAGTATCCCACCTTGTAGGCGACTTCCTTGTCGAAGTCCACATTGTAGACTCCTCTTATGTCATATGCATGAAATGCTCCCATAAAACAAACTGCTATCCCGAGAAATGTCGAGAAATCTATCTTTTAGATTTATATCGGGTCTGTACAGCACCCTTCGCTATCGCCTGCAATTTGCGTGCTATCATCTTGCGGCGGATCTGCGAGACGTTGTCTACAAAAAGATTGCCTTCGAGGTGCGAGAGTTCGTGCTGCACCATGCGGCAAGCGAATCTGTCAAATTCCTCGACGACCTTTTCAAGGTTCTCGTTATAATACTCCACCTTGATCTTTGCCGGCCTTGTCACCTCGGCATAGATTCCGGGAACGCTGAGACAGCCTTCCGAGTACTCACACTCTTCCTCGCTTTCCTCCAGCACGACCGGATTGATCATGACGCGGAAGAAGTCATGGAGATAATCGTATGTATCCGAAAGGTCTCTTCCGTCCACGATCACAAGATTCTTGTTCACACCCACCTGAGGAGCGGCAAGACCACATCCGTCCGCATTCTTCAGGGTCTCCTTCATATCTTCAAGGAGCTTTGCAATGCCTTCCTTATCGGTAAGGTCCACATCCACGTTCTCTTTTCTGAGAACATCGGAGCCGTATAAATATATTGGTAGTATCATAATTCTTATTTCTTTCTGTCAAGATAACTCTGCAAAATGATGGCCGCGCTGATCTTGTCCACAGACTCCTTCTTCATACGGTCCTGCTTCTTCATTCCGCCGTCGATCATGGCCCTATGGGCAAGTACCGACGTAAAACGTTCATCCTCCAGCTGGACTGGGATATCCGGGAACGCCTTCGCAAGATGTTTCAGGAATATATCGATGTCTTTCGCTGCTTCGGATGGCTTTCCGTCCATATTGATCGGGTAGCCCACCACGAAGAGGACCACCTTCTCATTTTCAGCGTATTTTTTGAGATATTCTATTATCTTTGCAGACTGGACTGTTTCCAGCGCGGACGCAAAGATTCCGAGCGGGTCGCTTACTGCAACGCCCACACGTTTTCTGCCGTAGTCTATGCCTATGATTCTGTCCATCAGTGTGCAAAGTTACGATAAAATTAATTATGAGCAACACGAACAAAGACAATAAGAAGATAACGCATTTCCGCCTGTCGCTTCTGGATGCGAAGACCCACAAGCAGCTGTTCTCGCTGCGTTTCAACCGCACAGGATTCTTCGTCACTATCGTAAGCGCTGCCGTACTGATGTGCGCTGCAATATTCTCATTGATAGCATTCACCCCGCTGAAGACCTTCATCCCGGGCTACCCGGACGCCAGAACCAAGAAGGCGGCGATCCAGAACGCCATCAAGATAGACTCCCTTGAGAATGTCATATACCGATGGGAACTCTACTCTGAAAACCTCAGACGCGTTGTGGAAGGCGAGCAGCCGGTCAACATCGACAGCCTCATATCCGAGCAGCACAGACAGCAGGAGCTTGCCAAGGATCCGGAGTACCTCAAGCAGCAGGACTCACTGCTCAGAAAGGAGGTCAAGGAAGAAGAGATGTTCGACATATCAAGCAGAAACCAGAGAAAACTCCCGATCGAAGGCATGCTCTTCTTTACTCCGCTTAAAGGCGTGATCTCGCAGGGATACGACCCAGTAATCCACCCATACATTGACATAACAGCTCCTGCTGGAAGCTCCGTCAATGCAATAGCGGACGGCACAGTGATATACGACGGCTGGAGTGAGGAATACGGATATACAATCCAGATCCAGCATGCCGGAGACATCGTGTCCATATATAAGCACAACCAGAAGCTCCTCAAAAAGACGGGAGACAAAGTCAAGGCAGGAACAGCCATAGCCCTTATGGGCAATACAGGTTCGACTTCTACGGGCGACCACCTGCATTTCGAACTCTGGCATGACGGCGAAAGCCTTGACCCTACAAACTACATTAACTTCTAAATTATTGGAATCAATAATGGAAAAGAGAAGGATAGCCATACTCGGCTCCACAGGTTCGATCGGAAGACAGGCTCTGGACGTCATCAGGCAGCACAGAGACCTCTTTGAGGTCGAGCTGCTGACAGCGAACAACAGCACGGATCTCCTTATCCAGCAAGCCATAGAGTTTGACGCAAACGCCGTCGTGATCTGCAACGAGGACAAGTACAAGGAAGTCTCGGACGCGCTCCAGCCACATTATATAAAGGTATTCGCAGGAATGAAATCGGTATGCGACCTGGTAACCGGCGACAATATCGACATAGTCCTGACATCCATGGTCGGATTCAGCGGACTTGCCTCGACTGTTGCGGCAGTAAAGGCCGGCAAGACCATTGCACTGGCAAACAAGGAGACTCTCGTTGCAGCCGGCGCCATCGTCATGGACCTCGCGAAGCAGCACAGGTCACGAATACTCCCAGTCGATTCGGAACACTCGGCAATTTTCCAATGCCTGATGGGCTCAGCCGGAGCTGATATCGAAAAGATCCACCTCACAGCCTCAGGCGGACCGTTCAGGACATGGACACGTGAACAGATCGCACAGGCGACAAGAGAGCAGGCGCTCAACCACCCGAACTGGAGCATGGGCAGCAAGATCACGATCGACTCCGCCACCATGATGAACAAGGGACTTGAAATCATTGAGGCGAGATGGCTTTTCGGCACACCGGGCGAAAAGATCGACGTCGTCGTGCACCCCGAGTCGATCATACACTCTATGGTTGAGTACGCTGACGGTTCTGTAATCGCACAGATGGGCCATCCAGACATGCGAGAGGCCATCCAGTTCGCCTTCAGCTTCCCGCACAGACTCACTCTGGACAACAGGAAGCTAAATTTCGCGGAGCTCGGAAGCCTGTCATTCTTCGTCCCTGACATGGAGAAATTCCCAGCACTGGGCCTTGCATACGAGTCACTCCGCAAAGGCGGAAACATGGCCTGCATAATGAACGCAGCCAACGAAGCAGCAGTAGCTGCATTCTTACAGGAGAAGATCGGATTCTACGAAATCACAGACGTGGTGCATGAGTGCATGGCTGGTGCGGATTTTGTAGCGAATCCGGACCTGGATACTATTTTCGAGACCAATGATGCAGCATTTGCCCACGCAAAGGAAATCATCGCAAGAGTCTCATCAGCTAAAACATTCTAAGATAAAAGATGGTTGCACTCATAAAGGCACTTCAGGTAATAATCGCACTTTCAGTGCTCATACTTATCCACGAACTCGGACATTTCACCTTTTCCAAGCTGTTCGGAATCAGGGTAGACAAGTTCTACCTGTTCTTTGACGCATGGGGCGTCAAGCTGTTCAGCACGAAGTCACCATGGTTCATAAAGCTTTTCCCTAAGGCAGCTTCATGGGAGACCGAATACGGCATCGGCTGGCTTCCTCTTGGAGGCTACTGCAAAATTGCCGGCATGGTGGACGAGTCCATGGACACGGAATATCTCAAGAGCGACCCCCAGCCATGGGAATTCAGGACCAAGCCGGCTTGGCAGAGGCTCCTGGTAATGGCGGGAGGAGTCCTGTTCAACTTCATCCTTGCCATCCTGGTCTACGCCGGCATATTGGCGAAATGGGGCGAGAGCTACATCAGCAACGAAGGTAACTCAATCTATGTCAACGAACTGGCGTACGACATGGGCTTCCGTAACGGAGACCAGATCCTCATGTTCGACGACTACGCGCCAGAGAACTTCGGAATGCTTCAGGCCGACCTTGCAAGACAGTCGGTAAAGAAGGCTACCGTGCTTCGCGACGGAGACACACTCAACATCTATATCGACCAGAAGAGAATCGGAGAGGTGCTCCAAAGTCCGGGAATGTTCGATCTGGCGGTTCCGTTCATAGTAGCCGAAGTTTCGGAAACATCACCTAACAAGGATCTCGACATCCAGCCCGGCGACCGCATCATCAGCATCGCCGGAACAGAGACTGAGTTCCTGCAGGATGCAAGACCCATACTTCTGGAACATGCGGGAGACACCGTAGAAACCACACTCACACGTGGAACGGACAGTTTGGCGCTTACAGTCAATGTTGACACAACAGGTACAATAGGAGTATTCCTCCAGAGGCCTGCGGTCAAGACCAAGGAATACACTTTGCTGTCAGCTATCCCCGGAGGCTTCGCCAAGACATTCGAGACTATAGGCGGCTACATAAAAGACCTCAGACTCGTTTTCACACCAAGCACAGAGGCCTACAAGTCGGTCGGCAGCTTCATAGCCATCGGTCAGATATTCCCGTCAGCATGGGACTGGTACAGTTTCCTGAACATCCTCGCGCTGCTGTCGATAATGCTCGGCGTGATGAACCTCCTGCCAATCCCGGCTCTTGATGGAGGACACATGGTATTTACAATATACGAGATGATCACAGGCCGCAAGCCTAGCGACAAGTTCCTCTATGTGACTCAGCTGATAGGAATGATACTGGTATTCGGACTTATGTTCCTCGCTTTTGGCAACGACATCGGCCGTCTCCTCAGATAAAAACAATAACACAAAGAAATATGAAACGCATCATCAGAAATCTGGCGCTTGTCTGCGCCGCGGTACTTGCACTGGCTTCATGTAATGAGCAAAAGACCAGAAAGGCCCTGCTTCCAAACATCACCGGAACTGCCGGCGAGGTCATCGTGGTAATTGGACAGAACGACTGGGAAGGCTCTGTCGGCACAGTACTTAGAGACAGCCTCTCGCGCGAGTTCCCTCAGCTACCTCAGAGAGAGCCGATGTTCAATCTCGTCAATGTGCCTCAGGCCGCATTCACAAGCATGTTTCAGGTCCACAGGAACATCATCGTGATCAACATCAGCAGTGATGTGACCGAGCCTGGCATAATATACAGAAACGACGTTTGGGCTGCTCCTCAGACCGTGATCAGAGTAAACGCTCCGGACAGCGAAACCGCAGTCCAGCTCATAAAGGAAAACAGCACCATCATCATCGGTATGCTTGAAGAGGCCGAAAGAGCGCGCATGATCAGAAATGCGAAGAAATACGAGGAAAGAAGCATTGCAACTGTCGTTACGGAAATGGTGGGCGGTTCACCTCACTTCCCTTCTGGATACAAGCTAAAGAAGAAGACTGATGATTTCATCTGGGTTTCATACGATCCTGAATACGTAAGCCAGGGTATACTTATATATAAATATCCTGTTGTAGAGGGAGAGGACATGATGAGTCCGGAGAGTCTCCTTGAAGCAAACAGCAAGATGCTGATGGAAAACGTTCCTGGAATGTTCGAGAACACATATATGATCATGAGCAGCTACGCCCAGCCTACTGTGAAGTACATGAAGTATCACGGACTTCAGTTCGCTGAAATCAGAGGACTCTGGGAGGTTCACAACGATTATATGGGTGGTCCTTTCGTGACACATGTATTCTATAGTCCTGACGGAAAATACATGATCGGTCTTGAAGGCTTTGTATACGCACCAAAGTTCGACAAAAGACAGTATCTGAGACAGGTAGAGGCAATTATCTATTCGTTTGAATGGGCCCAGCCAGAAGAAGATGCAAATAAAGAGTAAGAAAAGTTTGTCAATTTAAAAATTATTCTTACCTTTGCACTCCCAATTATAAAAATCGGGAAGTTTGGTCGGTTCGTCTATCGGTTAGGACTCAAGATTTTCATTCTTGCAAGAGGGGTTCGATTCCCCTACCGACTACAAGAAAATATAAAAAAGAATAACAATGGCAAACCACGCTTCAGCAGACAAGCGCTATCGCCAGAGCGAGAGGCGCAGATTGCATAATAAGTATTATGCAAAGACTACAAGAAACGCAATTCGTGCGATTCGTAACACAACAGACAAGGCAGCAGCAGAGGCTAACGCTCCTAAGGTTTATGCAATGATCGACAAGCTTGCTAAGATCGGCGTTATCCACAAGAACAAGGCTGCAAACCTCAAGAGCGGTATCGCAGTATACATCAACAAACTCTCATAAATAGAGCATATTTAGAGGTTTTCTTATAGCTAAAAAAAAGAGATGATCAATCGATCATCTCTTTTTTTTGTGAAATAAATATAAAAGCCTTCGCAGGCTTTTATATTTACATCATTCCACCCATGCCTCCTGCTGGCATTGCTGGAGCTGCCGGCTCTGGAATGTCTACGATAGCGCACTCAGTAGTAAGGAACATGCCCGCTACAGAGGCAGCATTCTCAAGTGCTACTCGTGACACCTTGGTAGGGTCGATGACACCAGCCTCGAACATGTGTACATACTCACCTGTGCGTGCATTGTAACCGAAGTCAGCCTCGCCCTCGGCGATCTTGTTGATGATCACGCTGCCCTCGACGCCGGCGTTAGCAGCAATCATGCGAAGAGGCTCCTCGATCGCGCGTGCTACGATATTGATACCTGTTGTCTCGTCTTCATTCTCGCCTTTGAGACCCTTAAGAGTCTGTGCAGCGCGGATGTAAGCAACTCCACCGCCAGGAACGATTCCTTCCTCGACAGCTGCGCGAGTTGCGCTGAGTGCATCCTCGACTCTGTCCTTCTTCTCCTTCATCTCGACCTCGGTCGCTGCACCTACATAGAGGACTGCAACACCGCCTGCAAGCTTGCCAAGACGCTCCTGGAGCTTCTCGCGGTCATAGTCTGAAGTAGTAGTCTCGATCTGCTTGCGGATAAGGTCTGCACGCTCCTTGATTTCCTCTGCCGATCCTGCTCCGTTTACGACAGTGGTGTTGTCCTTTGTCACAACGACCTTCTCTGCCTTTCCAAGCATCGCGAGGGTAGTGGTCTCAAGGCTGAAACCTCTTTCCTCAGAAATCACCATACCTCCTGTGAGGATTGCGATATCCTGAAGCATCTCCTTGCGGCGGTCTCCGAAGCCAGGGGCCTTTACGGCAGCGATCTTGAGAGTTCCGCGGAGCTTGTTCACAACGAGAGTTGTAAGTGCCTCGCCGTCAACATCCTCAGCTACGATGAGGAGTGCCTTGCCCTCGCGAGCGATAGGCTCGAGGATAGGAAGGATGTCCTTCATCGCAGAGATCTTCTTGTCTGTGATGAGGATGTATGGAGCGTCAAGGACTGCCTCCATCTTGTCACCGTTTGTCATGAAATATGGAGAGATGTATCCTCTGTCGAACTGCATGCCCTCTACGACCTTCACCTCAGTCTCAGTACCCTTTGCCTCCTCAACTGTGATGACACCGTCCTTCTTTACCTTTGACATTGCGTCAGCGATGAGCTTTCCGATATAGTTGTCGTTGTTGGCCGAGATTGTGCCGACCTGCTCGATCTTGGCATAGTCTTCTCCGACTTCCTTGCTCTGTGCGCGGAGACTTTCCACTACAGCGGCAACGGCCTTGTCGATACCTCTTTTGAGGTCCATAGGATTGGCACCTGCTGTAACGTTCTTGAGACCTACGTTGATGATTGCCTGTGCGAGAACGGTAGCGGTAGTCGTACCGTCACCAGCCTGCTCGTTTGTCTTTGCTGCAACTTCCTTGACCATCTGTGCGCCCATATCTGCGAACTGATCCTCAAGGGTGATCTCCTTTGCTACGGTAACGCCGTCCTTAGTGACGTGTGGTGCACCGAACTTCTTTGCTATCACTACGTTGCGACCCTTAGGGCCAAGGGTAACCTTTACTGCATCTGCAAGTGCGTCCACGCCTTCCTTCATGCGTGCGCGGGCGTCTATGTTGAATTTGATATCTTTTGCCATATTTAAAAGATTTCTCCACTACGGTCGAAATGACAGTGTGGTATTAGAGTATTGCTAAAATGTCTGACTGTTTCATGATGAGGTAGTCCTTGCCCTCTACCGATACTTCTGTACCTGCGTACTTTCCGTAGATAACTACGTCGCCTACCTTCACTTCCATAGGCTCGTCCTTCTTTCCCGGGCCGGCAGCGACTACTGTTCCCTGCTGTGGTTTCTCCTTTGCTGTGTCAGGGATGTAGAGTCCTGACGCTGTCTGAGTCTCAGCGGCCTTAGGCTCGATTACGACTCTGTCTGCTAATGGTCTTATCATATTTATCGTGTATTTATTGTTAATTTTTGGGTGTCATATTATCGACAAAGAAAATGCCAGTGCATTTACACTGACATTTTGTCATATTTTACTATATAAACAGTCTGAAGTGCCAAAGTATCACTCCGACGGTCACTGACACATTGAGAGAGTGTTTCGTGCCGAACTGTGGTACTTCAAGCGAGAAGTCGGATGCGTCAACGACCTGCTGGTCAACACCCGAAACCTCATTGCCGAATACCAGAGCATATTTCTTACCTTTTTCCGGACGGAACGTGTCCAGCATTACAGACTTTACCGTCTGCTCGATGCTCACTATCTCATATCCGTCTTCCTTAAGCCTGCGCACAGCCTCCATGGTGTCTGCAACATGCTCCCATGCCACACTATCCTCCGCACCAAGTGCGGACTTATGTATGTCGGCTGAGGGAGGCACGGCGCAGATGCCGCACAACCATACCTTATCTGCCTTGAACGAATCCGCTGTCCTGAAAGCCGAGCCCACATTATGCGCACTGCGGACATTGTCCAGCACGACAACGATGCCTGATTCCGGCAGTTCCTTGTACTCTCTGGCCGATATTCTTCCTAATTCTATGTTTAGAAGTTTCCTGTTCTGCATCTGAAATTTTGTTTGCGAGCACAAAGTTAAAAAACTTCTTTCATTTCTAAAAAATGCTTAATTTTGCAGATTGTAAACATACACCCTATGAAACAAGATCTTCAAATATTCAATCTAATCAAGAAAGAGGAGGACAGGCAGACATCAGGTATCGAACTGATTGCCTCGGAGAATTATGTAAGCGACCAGGTGCTTGAGGCACTCGGATCAATCTGCACAAACAAGTATGCGGAAGGATACCCTGGAGCGAGATATTACGGAGGATGCGAGATCGTTGACCAGATTGAGCAGCTTGCAATCGATCGTCTCTGCGAGCTTTTCGAGGCAGAGTACGCCAATGTACAGCCACATTCGGGAGCGCAGGCAAACATGGCCGTGATGATGGCATGCATCAAGCCGGGAGAGACTTTCATGGGTCTTGACCTCGCTCACGGAGGACACCTTACCCACGGTTCGCCTGTGAACATGTCAGGTATTCTCTACAATGCTGTAGCTTACGGCCTCAGTGAGACTACCGGTATGATCGACTATGATCAGATGGAGCAGAGAGCACTCGAGCATAAGCCAAAACTCATCATCGGAGGCGCTTCAGCTTACTCTCGCGAGTGGGACTATGCACGAATGAGAGAGATTGCAGACAAGGTAGGAGCAATCCTTTGGATCGACATGGCGCACACTGCCGGTCTGATCGCAGCAGGTCTCCTCAGCAATCCTGTAAAATATGCACACATCGTAACATCTACAACCCATAAGACACTTCGCGGTCCGCGTGGAGGTATCATCCTCATGGGCAAGGACTTCGATAATCCATGGGGTCTCACAACTCCTAAGGGTGTAGTGAAGAAGATGTCACAGATCCTCAACTCAAGCGTATTCCCGGGAGTACAGGGAGGTCCGCTCGAGCACTGCATCGCTGCGAAGGCTGTATCGTTCTACGAGGCTCTCCAGCCTGAGTTCAAGGAGTACCAGAAGCAGGTAGTCAAGAATGCTCACGCTATGGAGGAGTCGTTCAAGTCAAGAGGATACAAGATCGTATCCGGCGGTACAGATAACCACCTTCTCCTTATCGACCTCCGCGCCAAGTTCCCTGAACTCAACGGAAAAGTAGCCGAGAAGGAGCTTGGCAAGGCAGACATCACAGTAAACAAGAACATGGTGCCGTTTGATTCCCGCTCGCCGTTCCTCACATCAGGTATCCGAGTAGGAACACCGGCAATCACATCGCGCGGTTTCGTTGAGAAGGATATGGAGTTCATAGTTAACCTCATCGACATGGTCCTTACAAATGCAGCAGCCCACCTCGACCTCATCAAGGGCTCAACCGAGGAAGGACGTGAGGAATACGAGGCAGTCATCGACCACGTAAAGAAGCAGGTTCGCATGAAAACGAACGGAATGCCGCTTAACAGATATTAAAAAAAGATGGAACTCAAAATTGAGTTCCATCTTTTTTCTCTAGTTGTTCACCGGTCTGAGGATGAAGCGGAAGGTGTATTCCTGCGGAACGACCAGGTGTTCATATAGCGGCCATGCACCCCAGGAATTGACGCAGCCGAGTCCCATCTGCACGAGGTCGAAGTTGACCCATGTAGTACCGAGTGAGCGCTGTCCCTCATGAGCTGCCTTCTTAAGCTCAAGCGAATGCGCCTGATTGTTGCCGAGCATACGAACATCCAACTCCTTCCAATGGAACGGAAGCGCCGAAGCAGAGAACTTCACGTCAGAAGATATCTCGAATCCTGCACCGTTATCGTCAAGTACCTTGATCCACTTGAGCTGTGTCTTAGTTCCTGACTCCTGCGGACGCACATAGCCATAATGGTACTGATCCTCCACTCTCTGAACATAATGTCCTACAAGGGCTGAACTGTTTCTGTCACAATAGTTCTCGAAAGGTCCAAGACCGTAGAACTCGAAGACTGAGTATTCGCCAGGCATAGCGAACTCCATACCGATACGGTCGATCAGCTTGCCGTTCTCAAGATTGCCGGCATCCTTGAACTCTTCCTTCGCCTCAACTACACCGTCGGCATATATATTATATGTCATACGCACATATGCGAAGTCCTTGATAGGATGGAACTCAGTCGTAACCCTGTAGCAGCTGTCCGCTGCCTCAACTGCAAACTCCTTGACCAGGAACTCTGCATTTCTCCAATGGGCCATCCTCTTGTCCTGACCGGCTCCAAGGTCATTCTCCGTAGCTGCTCTTGCCAGATTTGGCATCATAGGAGACTTGAGCATATTCTTACCACCAAGAGTATAGCTTATAAGGGCACCCTTCGAAGCATCGAATACAGCTGTCCAAGGAGAAACTCTTACACCTGTAGCTCCCTCAAAAACCATTTCACCTGAGAATGTATGCAGATCGCCATCCTGTCCATACTCAGGAACTCCGGAATAATCAGCAAAGAGCTCAAGCGGAGCATCTGTGATGCATATCTGGTCATATGCGACCTCTGCACCTGACGGAAGGAGTCCGTCCGGACGCTTGAGTACATACCTGACATTGAGATAAATGTCATGGTAGTCAATATCACCGAGGCAGCATGCTTCCATGATATCAGCCTCATTGAATCCGAGAGATACGGTCTGAGTTGTCTGCGGAGCGATCGCCGGCATAGGCTGGCAACCCATGAGCACCTGGCGTCCATCCACTTCGACACCCCAGTGAAGGATATAGCGTGAAAGATCGATGAAGAAATTCTCGTTGTATACGTTGACCTTTCCGGCAAGAGCCTCTTCACGCGTTGCGGTAGTCAGGATAGACCTGTACTGGTAAGCGACCTCGTATGCATGCGGATGATAGCTGCGGTCAGCAGCGATGATACCGTTACAGCAGAATGAGTTGTCTGAAGGATCATAATCATTGAAGTCGCCTCCGAATACGAATACATGGTCTGTACCATACTTCTGCGGATCCACCTGCCACTTGAGCGCCTGATCGACGAAATCCCAGATGAAGCCTCCCTGATATACAGGATACTTGCGAACAAGGTCCCAATACTCCTTCAGGCCACCCATAGAGTTACCCATTGCGTGCGCATACTCACACTGGATAAGTGGCTTGGCCGGACGAGGATCCCTCGAAGCATATCTTTCGCAGCTTGCGTGATCGAAGTACATAGGACATGCGATGTCGGTGCCAGGACCGCCTTCGGCTCTTTCATAGTGCACCGGACGTGTGCTGTCCATTGACTTTATCATCTCATAGCCCTTCATGAAGTTGACGCCATGGCCAGCCTCGTTACCCATGCTCCAGATAATTACAGACGGATGGTTGAAGTCACGCTGAACCATACGCTTCATTCTTTCGAGATGAGCATGCTGGAAGCTTTCATCATGTGCGAGAGACTCCTCGCCATAACCCATACCGTGCGACTCGTTGTTCGCCTCGTCTACCACATAGATACCATATCTGTCGCAGAGCGAATACCAGAGCGGATCGTTCGGATAGTGACATGTTCTTACAGCGTTGACATTGAGCTGCTTCATGATCATGATATCCTGGATCATATCAGACTCGCTTACCACATAACCCTTATATGGATTCATTTCGTGGCGGTTGACACCCTTGATAAGCACAGGCTGGCCATTGACAAGAAGCTGACCGTCCTTGATCTCGATATCTCTGAAGCCGATCTCAAGCATAGAGACCTCAGTCATACCCTTGCTGTCATACGACACCATCTTGAGGGTGTACAGCCAAGGAGTCTCCGCAGTCCACTGCTTTACAGCCGGGATATTGATCTGGGCCTTTGCAGTAGGCAGACCACGCTCAGACTTTACCTTAGTCGAGACTGTAACTGTCTCGGAAGCGATCTCCTTATCGTGAGGATCGACAATTATGAATTTAACCTGAGAAACTCCTTTAGTAACCTCTGCAGTGATGTCAGCGGTACCGTCAGCAGAAGCGATAACCCTTACATCCTCGATTCTCTTCTTATCTCTTGAGAACACGTATGTATCACGAGCAAGACCTGTCATTCTCCAGAAATCCTGGTCCTCAAGATAGGTACCGTCGCACCAGCGGAAAATTTCCAGAGCGATAAGGTTCTCACCTGTATGGACATACTTCGTGATGTCGAAGCGAGCCTCCAGCTTGCTGTCCTCGCTATAGCCGACTTCCTTTCCGTTAACCCACACCCTTACATTAGAGGTAGCGGAACCAATGTGAAGGAAGATGTCCTCTCCAGCCCATTCTTCTCCCAGAACGAAGGTCCTTCTATACTGGCCGGCATAATTATGTTCCATTGCCGGATATGGTGGAGTTGTGTCATAGTGGCCGCACCACGCGTATCCTACGTTCTTATATACCGGATCTCCGTAACCATTAAGTTCCCACATGCCTGGTACCGGCATGTAATCCCAGTCTGCATCAGCATAGTCGGTCTTGTAGAAATCCATGCTGCGCGAGTCGATTGTCTCATACCACGCAAATTTCCACATTCCATTAAGAGACAGTTTGAGGCCTCCAGACTGGAAAGACGCAGTCATAGGAAGACGGTTATCCTGCACTATCTGAGGATCCTGCCAATCAGGCAGGACATTCTTTTTAGCTTCGGCCGTACTTAAAGCCGACAGCATGGCACCAAGGCCAACAAAAACGGTTAGTAGTCGTTTCATAATATAGGTTGATTATTAAATTCTTTCCATATCCGCAGCCGGGAGCCAGCCCTGGCGTCCATCCGCAAGCGAAATATTGTTCCACGTGCCAACCTGGTCCAGCACTGTAACCTTTGTTCCTTCATGAAGGATGAAGAGGTCCTTTGATGCCTCTGCTGACGGCGAACTCTTCACCGACACTACAGGCTTCATGACAATCGCCTTGTCCGCATTCATATAGTCCTTCTTCTGGGAAACTGAGAATCCCAAAGCGAAGCACATGAACACAAAAAGCACAACCCCTGTGAAGAACCCAGTGCGGCGGCCAGCTACAGAAGGCGCAAGAAGGAAGAGCAGGACCATCGCAAGAGTCAGTCCCAGGAGCACAAGGGCGACAACCGCCCATGCATCCGAATCCATAATATAGGAAATGTCTTTCAGCCATTTCGTAAGGAAGAATTCCGGCACAGGATCAATACGGTCCTGTATACGTCCGTTCATAAGATCAAGATTGTAAGCAGCGTCCTCGTATGAAGGATCAGCTTTCAGCGCTCTCTCGTAATAAAGTATCGCCATAGGAACATTACCGCCCTTGGCGTATGCATTACCTGTGTTGCAGTAAAGTGCTGCGGACTCGAGCCCCATGTCGGAAATCATCTCATATCCGGACGCAGCCGCGTCCCATCTGCCTTCGGCATATGCAGAATTGGCGGCATTCCACAAAGAATCCACATAGGCATCCTGCTGGGCCTGGGCAGCAAACGGCGCTATCAGAAGAAAGAGCACGAGCATGGCAGGCTTTGATCCCGAACGTTTTGTCTTCATGCTTGAATCTATTGCTGAAATGACATCCGCAGCTGCCGCGTAGTGTGCTGCCATGGCATCATTTCCTGTTGAAGGTGAATATCTTGCAAACTCACAGGCATCGAGTATGTCTATGAATGAAGCGATGTACTCCTGCGGAACATTGCCGTCCCTCAGAGCCTGTGAAATCCTGTCTTTCGAAAGTTCGGCAACAGGAATAGTGAGCTTGTCAGAAATAAATCCAAGAAGTGACTTATGAAGTTCTTCGTAGAATGCGGTGTATAGATTCTGCTTAAGGAAGGTACCGGCAAGCTGAAGACGCTTCATCGCCATCTTTGTAGCCTTCCTGTTCTTCATGCCGGCCACATCCGCTCTACGGGCAGCCATACGTCGAAGAATCAGCCAAAGAGCTGCTGCCGCAGCCACAAGAAGTATCACGATAGTCCAGAACAGGGCCGAACCGACAAAGAAACGACCCTTGGCCACCAGAAGAGGATCCTTAACGTTTATATATCTGATGTCACTGTTCAGATTCTTGACATCCTTCTGGGACGATCCGGGCAGGACAACTGGTGCCGAATACTCCGATTCATTGCCTTTGAGAACAGTTAAATTTATCGGCTGGGTTTCCAGAGTCACATATTTCTTCTGATTGATATCATAATATGAATACTTTATAGGCTCTATCTGGAAGTCACCATGACTGCGAGGTATGAACGGATACTCATATTTCCTTGTTCCTGACATACCGCCTGGAGCCATAGTGCTTGTCACCTTTGTATCATACACCTCCATATCTGGCGGGAATGACACCTTCGGAGCCTCCAGAAGCGACACATTTCCTTTACCTGTCACTGTAACAACAAGAGATGCTGCCTCGTGGGTCTTGACAGAGTCCTTGCTGACTGTTGCAGAGATAGAGAAATCTCCCACACCTCCG
Source organism: Bacteroidales bacterium (assembly GCA_017631875.1). Next base: position 28,975 of record JAGBSL010000007.1, read on the forward strand.
CCAAATGATGCCGGCGCACCGGAAGGCAGTGCTGAAACGTTGACGGTAACAGGCTTTGTCTGTACCTTCTTACGCACTGTCCTGTAATCGTCGAAGAATCCGTCGAAGATACTGCCACCTCCGGAGGACACTCTCACACTTACAAGACATACTAGCTCAGCTGGGTCGATGGTAAGCTTGCCCTGATGCTGCGGGATAAGGAGGAACTTCCTCAACACGGCAGCATTATATATCTGTCCATCAAATGTTTCCCTCTCGAATTCGATATTTGACGGAGCTTCGGTTTCCTGGCTCCAGAAGCCGTTGAATGACGGGAACGACACACCCTCAAACCCTGAAATGTTAACTCTCTGATATAGTTTGACGGTAGCTACAATAGGTTCGCCAACAACCACTTCCGAGCGACTGAGAGACAATCTGAGGAAAAGGTCTGAGTCAGATATGTTGCCTTGCTGAGCCTGCTCACGCGAAGATTGGCTCTGAGACGGCTGGGACGATTGGCCGGACGAACTTCCCGAAGACACAACTTCTATCGCGTGAGGACTGGAAGATATCTCATTTCCTTTAACCTTTGCAGTGGCTGCTGCAAGCGTGAACTTACCTGTCTTAAGAGGCCTGAGGATATAGGAATATGTAGTCTGCGAAGACTCTGTACGCTTGCCGTTTATAATCTGAACGCTGGTAGAGCGGCCCTGCTGAGGTCCCCATACGAGTTCAAAGGCATCTCCCGGTTCCCAGCTGAAATCTGTGGGTTTAGCCCCCTCTATAACAAAGGTCACGTTGAACTGTTCGTTCGCGCTGACCACTTTATGGGCCTGTACCTGAATGCTTGTCTGCGCATGGACAGCCAACACAGACAACGATAATACTAACGATATCAATAATTTTCTCATATTTCAATATTTTATATGGGCCCTACCGGGCCGTCCAAAAGTTCTTCGAGCCTTTTGGACTTCGAGCCTTTTGGACTTGGACTACCAGTTCTTATCCCTCTGTCTTGACTTCAATGCTGCAGCTTTGGCTTTCTGCACTTTTTCCTGGGTCTCCTTCTCTTTTGCCTGAATTGCCTGGAGCATCTGCTGAGCAGCCTGCGGACTTATCTGAGGCTGTCCGCCCTGGTCATTCTGGTCCTGTTGATCGTCTTGGTTCTGGTCCTGATTCTGATCCTGATTCTGCTCTTGATTCTGCTCTTGGTCCTGGTTCTGATCCTGATCCTGATTCTGGTTCTGCTGCTGGTTCTGCTGCTGGTTCTGAAGCATCTTCTTAGCGTAGATATAATTCTCCTTTGCATCCAGGTCATCCGGATTGATCATAAGTGACTTTGCAAACGCCTCTACAGCCTTCTGCCAGTTCTTCTGTGCTATCGCAACTGCACCCTGATTGTAATAGAACGCCGCACCATCAGCAGAAGCCACAGCCGCTTCCTCAACACGCGCCAATGCCTTTTCCGCATTCGCATAATCGCCCTGTCTGAAGAAAGTATTCGCTATATTATAATTGGCTGCAATCGACAATGAGTCCTTGGTCAGCCCCTTCATGTATTCCACCTGCGCCTCCGCATACTCCCCTTCATTGAAGCGCCTGTTTCCCCTACGCACCTCGCGCTTGTCAGCCTGCGCTACCGCATCTGCAAAAGATACGGTCAGAAGACATACAGAAAGCAATATGTATAAAACCCTTTTCATCAAGTCTATCTCTTAAACAAATGATATTTGGACCTGCGCTCGCCTACCAGCATCTCAAGTACAAAGAAGAACAGAGCCACGCCGAGGAAATACATATAAAGTTCATCATATTCCTCAAACACTATCGAGTTATACTCCTCATCCTCCATCCTTGCAATCTCTTCGACGATAGGATTGAGACCGAACTCGCTGTTACCTGCTCTTATATACAGGCCCTTACCAGCCGCAGCAACCTCCTGAAGCACAGACTCATCCAGCCTTGTAACCACCGGATTGCCTTCTTTATCACGAAGATAGTCCCCTTCAAAAGGTATCATCTTTCCCTCCGGAGAACCGACACCGATAGTGAATACCCTCACTCCCATTTCAGCAGCCTGTGTTGCCGCTGCTACAGGGTCATCTTCATGGTTCTCACCGTCTGTTATGACAATTATAGCCCTGCTTCTGTCACTTTGAGCACTGAAACTTCTCAATGCTGTACTTATCGCATCGCCTATCGCTGTTCCCTGGATCGGAACCGACTCTGTCGAAATGCTACCCAAGAACATCTTGGCCGAAACATAGTCAGTAGTTATCGGAAGCTGAACGAATGAGTTTCCGGCAAAGAGCACCAGACCGATCCTATCATCCCGGAGCTTATCCACCATCCTAGATATCGCCAGCTTTGCACGCTCAAGCCTGTTTGGAGAATAGTCCTCCGCAAGCATGGAGTTGGAAACGTCGAGAACAATCATGACCTCCGCTCCACTTGTCTTGTGTTCTTTCAGGATCGCGCCCATCTGCGGACGTGAGAGTCCAATCACGAAAAAGAAGAACGCAAGGAGAAAGAACGAAAGTCTGAGCCATACCTTTGCCCTTGAATAAGAAGGCATGAGTTCCTTGACCAGATCCTCATCACCGAATTTCTGCAGACGTCTCCTCCTGAACTTCAGGACCAGTGTCCGGATTATGATGAAGACCGGGATCAGCAGCAGAAGAAACAAATATCCTGATTCCGCGAATATCATGGTAACCTCCTTATTATAAACCATTTAAAAAACAACTCCAGAAACAGGGCAAAGAGCGCTGCCAAAGCGAAAGGCCCGAAGAGCTCCTTATACACAGGGAAACTGTCGACGGTAGTCTTGGCCTTCTCCATCTTATTGATCTCACTATATATTTCAGCGAGTTTCGTATTATCTGTGGCCCTGAAATAACGGCCACCGGTTGACTCGGCAACCTCTTTCAGAAGCTTCTCGTCTATCTCCACCTTCATGTTCTGAACCTGCACTCCAAATGGAGTCATGACAGGATATGGAGCCATGCCTTCCTTGCCGACACCGATAGTATATACGCGAACGCCGTATGTCTTGGCGATTTCAGCCGCCGTCTGAGGCGAAACCTCTCCGCTGTTGTTCACACCGTCTGTCAGCAGAATGACCACACGACTCCTGGCATCAGAATCCTTTAATCTTGCAACCGCCGTAGCAAGTCCGTTTCCTATTGCAGTGCCATCCTCGATAAGGTCGGTCTGCACCTCCTTCATCAGATTTATCAGAGTTGCCCTATCGGTAGTCAGAGGACACTGCGTGAAGCTCTCTCCTGCAAATACGACGATACCCATCCTGTCGGAAGGACGCTGTGAAATGAACTCTATGGCAATATCCTTCGATGCGTTGATACGGTCCGGAGTGAGGTCGCGCGCCAGCATACTTGTCGACACGTCCATAGCCAACACGATGTCGATTCCTTCCGTATCGACCTTGGAAAGTTCCTCAGAAGAGCGTGGTCTCGCTATGGATATGACAATCATGACCAAGGCAAAAGTCCTCAACACGAAAGGCACATGCCTGAAGAATGTCATGAAAGAGCGGCCATGCTTCTTCCACGGAACAGCAGTTGACACCCTCATGTGAGGACGCCTTCCTGCCTTTTCAATATATATGTAATGCAACACCAGCAGCGCCGGTATCACAAGCAACCATAATAACCTCGGGTATTCAAAAAACATCTCTACCTCCTTCTTTAAACCCCTTCACCACTGTCATTTCGTCCCTCCTCAATCTCACTCTGGTAAGTCTGAGTAACAAACCTCACAGCCAACGGAAGCGCAGCGGCATTCTCCTCATCCGACGCCACGAACTTGGCGAACTTGACGAAGTCAGCCAGCTCGAAAAGCTGCTTTATCTCTGCCAGAAGTTCCGCCGGAGCGTCCGTCCTCTTCATATCCTCAAAAATTTCCGCAGTGGTCATTTCCATTGCCCCTACGCTGTAACGCTCTGATATATATTCTCTTAGAGCATCAGTAATTCCAGAATAGAAAGCCTTCTGTCTAGCAGGCGCCCACATTTCCTTACCGCGGTACTTGTCCAGTTCACGAAGCGCCACGATATGCGCAGGCTCCTTAGGTCGCACGAAAATTTCGCCCTTCTTTCTGAACATAAGATACAGACATACGCCAAGTATCACCAGCACGATAGCCCACTGACCGGCAATCGCCCAAGGGAGCACCTCGCCGACAGTTACAGGGTAACGGATCTGTCCTTTGATGTCATGAGGGACGAATGTCGCCGTATCTACCGGCATCGTCTTGACCTCAAGCCTCATCGGCTCGAAATACAGAGTATCCACGATTCCGTCCTTGGAGCGTCTTTGAAGGATAATCTGCGGAAGCTCATAGAGGCCTTCATCGAAGGAAGTGATCACAAGCCCGGCCTTGATATCGAGCAGCCTCGGCATGCCTTTTTTCTGCTTTGTAACCTTGACCGTATCGATCAGCCATGGAGACACAGCCGTAATACCTCCGCGCGGATCGTTCTTCCATTCAGGGAATGCGAAGTCTGTACCCTCCTCCACAAGTCTCAGTTCGACACCGTACATCAGCTGGTCACCGATCAGGACCGAATCCCTCTGGGTACGGGGCGCAAGAAACGCCCCCTTCATCGGAACAATGCCACCCTGCGCAAAAACCGGCACCGAAAACAAGAATAAAAGTATATATATCAATACTTTACGCATACCACTATCTGTTTTTGAAAAGGGTCATCAGTCCTCGGACATAGTCCTCGTCCAAGGCGATCGACACCTTGTCTACATTGTATTTCATGAACATGCGCGAGGAGGTCTGCTCGACATTGCGGAACCATTCTTCATACGCAAGCCTCATCTTCCTGCTGGACGTATCCACCCATGCAGACTCGCCGGTCTCGGAGTCCTTGATGTTCACAAGTCCAACATCCGGAAGGCTACGCTCCCTCGGGTCATAGACTTCGATGACCGAAAGGTCATGACGGTTTACTGCAACCTTGAGCGCGTCTTCATAACGAGGGGTACCGTCAGGATGCACATCGATCATGTCAGACAGAAGAAATGCAGCACATTTCTTCTTCAGTGCATTGGTCATATACCTCAGAGCCTCGGAGATATCTGTTCCATCCTCAGTCGGTTCGAACTCTATGATCTCCCTTATGATATGCAGAAGATGGGTCCTTCCCTTCTTCGGAGGAATGAACTTCTCCACCTTGCTGCTGAAGAAAAGCGCACCGACCTTGTCGTTGTTTATGATTGCAGAAAACGACAGGACGGCAGCAATCTCCGCAAGGACATCCTTCCTGCTGCTGCCCGCCGTACCGAAAAGGCGCGAACGGCTGACATCCACAAGCAGCATGACCGTGAGTTCCCTCTCCTCCTCGAAGACCTTGACATACGGCGAGCGAAGACGTGCGGTCACATTCCAATCCATGTTACGCACATCGTCTCCATACTGGTACTCACGCACCTCGCTGAACGCCATACCGCGGCCCTTGAAGGCCGAATGGTACTCGCCCGCAAAGATCTGGTGCGAAAGCGCCCTGGTCTTTATCTCTATCTTCCTGACCTTCTTCAAAAGGTCGTTTGCACTCATCTCAGGCATAGTATTGTTTATGGAACCTCAACAGCATTAATGATTTCAGAAATGATCTGGTCTGTGGTTACATTTTCTGCCTCGGCCTCATACGTCAGACCGATACGGTGACGAAGCACCTCGTAACATACTGCACGCACGTCCTCCGGGATAACATAACCCCTCCTCTTGATGAACGCGTATGCCTTGGAAGCCATAGCAAGCGAAATACTTGCACGCGGAGACGCTCCGTATGAGATGAAGCCTGCAACCTTATCAAGGCCATACTCCTGCGGAGTTCTGGTCGCATATACGATATCCACGATGTATCTCTCGATCTTCTCGTCCATGTACACCTCCTTGACAACCTCGCGTGCCCTGACGATATCCTGCGGATCGATCACAGCATGCGCCTTAGGGAACTCGCCGCTGTTGTTCATGCGGATGATCTGACGCTCCTCCTCCTTCTTCGGATAAGTCACGACAACCTTAAGCATGAAACGGTCGAGCTGGGCCTCAGGGAGCGGATATGTTCCCTCCTGCTCGATCGGATTCTGGGTAGCCATCACCAGGAACGGCTCCGGGAGTTTGAAAGTCTCATCACCGATTGTCACCTGACGCTCCTGCATCGCCTCGAGAAGAGCCGACTGCACTTTTGCCGGAGAACGGTTGATCTCGTCGGCCAGAACGAAGTTAGCGAAGATCGGACCTTTCTTGATCTGGAACTGCTCGGTCTTCTGTGAGTAGATAAGGGTACCGAGGACATCCGCAGGAAGAAGGTCCGGAGTAAACTGTATACGGCTGAACTTCGAGTTTACAGCCTGCGACAAAGTGTTGATCGCCAGGGTCTTGGCCAGACCAGGCACTCCTTCAAGGAGAATATGTCCGTTGGCAAGAAGACCGATCAGGAGGTTCTCCACCAGATGTTTCTGGCCCACGATCACCTTGTTCATCTCCATAGTGAGGATATCCACAAATGAACTCTCTCTCTGGATACGGTCGTTCAATTCTTTGATGTTTATGCTATCCATAAATATGATTTTTGATATTTTTGCATTTTAAAACCTACAAATTTACTCATTTTTTTGCAATATGCGACATAAAATCAGGCTATCATACGACGGAAGCGCGTTCTGCGGATGGCAAATCCAGAACAACGCGAAGACAGTCCAGGGCTCACTTGAGCACGCATTGTCAACCCTCCTCGGTCAACCTGTTTCCATAACCGGAGCCGGACGCACTGATACTGAAGTGAATGCGATAAACTATATCGCCCACTTCGACATGCCTGACGTAGTCAGCATGAGCGCGGAGCAGCTGTGCTACAAATTGAATGCCATCCTCCCGCGAGAGATTTCCGTGCACGAGGTTTCCATCTGTGGAGAAGAGTTCCACGCAAGGTTTGACGCAAGGTCGCGAGAGTATTGCTACTTCATTCATTTCCGCAAGGATCCGTTCTGCGAAAAGTTCTCATACAGAATGCGTTACCCCCTTGACATCAAAGCCATGAACGAGGCGGCAAGACACCTGCTTGGAGAACATGACTTCAGCTGCTTTGAGAAGACGGGAGGCAACAACGCCACCTCGATCTGCACCATCACCGAAGCCGGCTGGAGCACATATGTTCCAGACCACTGCAAGATGATGGGATCAGACTGCAACGATGGAGACTACATCGTGTTCCGCATCAAGGCAAACCGATTCCTGCGCAACATGGTAAGGGCGATCGTAGGGTCGCTGATAGAGGTCGGACGAGGCAAACAGAAACCAGCATGGATAACAGATCTGATTGCTAACGGAAGCCGGTCGGACGCGGGCACATCGGTTCCGGGCAAAGCACTATTCTTCTGCGGGGCCTCCTACGGAGAAGAGGAGAAATAAAGTTGGACTTACACGAAATTTTTGCTAATTTTGCGCGATTTTGCAATTGCGGCAATTTTGCTGTAGCAGCGAAATTGCCGCAATCTATTTTGATAAACAAAAAGACAAATTATAACTATGCTTTTCAATCTTTTACAGGCAGCCGTTGACACTACGGCTCTTACACAGGCGATGGAGCCTGCAGTACAGGAAAAGACACTGAGCCTTATCGACATGGCTACAGCCGGAGGCTGGCTCATGATCGTGCTTCTGATCCTTTCCATCATGGCGATCTACATCTTCGGAAGCAAGTGGTGGATGATCCGCAAGGCAGGTCAGCTCGACAAGAACTTCATGAAGGACATCCGTGATCTGATCCATGACGGTAAGATCAAGACAGCGACAGACCTCTGCCAGAAGTACGACTCCCCTATCGCAAGACTCGTTGAGAAGGGTATCGAGAGGATCGGACGCCCTCTCCAGGACATCCAGACAGCCGTGGAAAACATGGGTAACGTAGAGGTTGCAAGACTTGAGAAGGGTCTGGCGATGCTCGCTACAATTTCCGGAGGCGCTCCGATGATCGGATTCCTCGGAACAGTTACAGGTATGATCCAGGCGTTCTTCAGAATGTCAACAGCAGGCAACAACATCGACATCACCCTCCTCTCAGGAGGTATCTATGAGGCGATGGTAACAACAGTAGGCGGTCTCTTCGTAGGTATCATCGCTTACTTCGGCTACAACTACCTCTCATCACAGATCTCGAACCTCGTGTTCAAGATGGAAAGCACCACAATCGAGTTCATCGACATGCTCCATGAGCCTGCCGGCGAATAATCAAGCAAAGGAAAATGGCAATCAAGAGAACAACAAAGGCAGATGCAGGTTTCTCGATGTCGTCAATGACCGACATCGTGTTCCTGCTTCTCATATTCTTCCTTGTGACATCGACCCTCATCAACCCTAATGCGCTGAAACTGCTGCTACCTAAGAGCACTGGCCAGGTTTCTGCAAAGGCTACGGTAAGCGTGTCGATCAAGCACTGGCAGAACCCGGAAAACTTCACCTACCACATCAACGGCGACGAGACTCCGATTGACTTCTCAGAGGTTGAGGATGCACTCGTAGGCCTGCTACAGCAGGAGGAGGATCCTACCTTCTCGATCTATGCAGACGAGACAGTTCCGATCAAGGAGGTTGTGCAGGTGATGAACATTGCAAAGAGAAACCACTACAAGGTGATAATGGCGACTTCGCCGGAATAGGAACATGGAAAAGTACAGACAGGAACGTGAAAGACAGATAAAACGCGCCAGGGTGTCAGGAGGCATCCTGACTGTCGCTATTCATGTGGGCCTGGTCGTGTGCTTCTTTGTCACAGGATTCACATATCTGGATCCGCCACCACCGGAGAAGACCCCTATCGTGATTGACTTCAGCGAGCCTGAGATTGAAAAACCGAAACAGATATGGAACGGCAGCAGGCCACAGGTAGAGAACCCTGACCCGACGCAGCCGATAAACCTTGTCCAGAAGTCTGACGCCCAGCTTGAAGGAACAAAGGCAAACGAAGCGCCGGAGGCGACAGTCGACGATTTTGGAGACGTGGAGACACCGGAGCCACCAAGGGAAAAGCCTATCGACAGAAGGGCGCTGTTCCATGCCGCTGACAACAACACCGTCAAGGATACACTCGCTCCGCAGACTGCCCGCGAACCGAGCGATGCGCTCAAGGCAGGACATGCTTCAGGCAACACGACTACCGGAAAGACGAACGAAGAGCCTAATGCACGAGTGGCCGGCAGAAGCGTGAACGGTACATTGCCTAAACCTTCTTACGGAGTACAGGCCGACGGTAAGGTTGTTGTAAAGATCTGGGTAGACCAGTATGGAAACGTGACTAAGGCACAGGCAGGAGTGGAAGGAACGACAGCAACCGACAAGACCTTGTGGCAGGCCGCATACAAGGCTGCCATGGGAGCCCACTTCAACATGGATGCTTCGGCACCTGCACTGCAAGAGGGAACCATCACTTACATATTTAGAATAAGATAGACCAAAAAGCTCGAAGAATTTTTGGTCCGTCCCGGATGAGGACGAAACACATAAGCTGGCGTGAGCCAGGAATATTTATTAACAATTTTAACAAATGCCGAGAGGCGAAAAACAAATGGAAGACAACAGAAGAGGCGGCAATGGCCGCAGAGATGGCCGTAGAGAGTACGGCTCGAGAAGAGATTCAGACAGAAGACCGTCATCAGACCGTCCAAGAAGATCATTTAACGGTGGATCATCAGACCGCCCAAGAAGATCATTCGGCGAGGATGACGAGAGAAGAAGCTACGGAAGCGACCGTCCGAGAAGAAGCTTCAGCGAGGGCGGAGACCGTCCACAGAGAAGAACTTACGGTGAGGGCGGAGATCGTCCGAGAAGACCACGTATCGGAGAAAGACCGGCAGGTGGTGACCGTCCACAGAGAAGATCATACGGCGAGGGCTCTGAAAGAAGAACATTCGGAGGAGATCGTCCACAGAGAAGAAATTACGGAGAAGGTTCTGAGAGAAGGACATACGGAGGAGACCGTCCACAGAGAAGAAGCTATGGCGAACGTCCTGAAAGAAGAGGTTTCGGCGACCGTAGACCTGCTGTGAGAAGGGACTTCCGCAGCGAGGAGGAGACAGGAATCAGCAAGATGATCAGCAGAAGACCTCAGCTTGACGCTGAGTTCAACTCTGACAACGATATGGTAATGGCTCCTATCAAGGAGGTTG
>JAGBSL010000038.1 GCA_017631875.1 Bacteroidales bacterium
CCGTTGATCACGATGTTACCTTTACCAGGCACAACATAAACGCGAGCGACTGCTGATTTACGTCTTCCAAGGGCGTTTACTACTTTCATGCTCTGCTTAAATTTCGTTTAAAGTGATTGTTCTAGGGTTCTGTGCCTGGTGTGGGTGCTCGTTACCTGCGTAAAGATACAGGTTGTTGATGAGCTTCGCACCGAGACGGTTCTTAGGAAGCATACCCTTTACTGCCATCCTTAAGACTTCAGTAGGCTTCTTTGCCATCATCTCCTTAGGTGTAGTGAAACGCTGTCCGCCTGGGTAACCAGTGTGACGTACGTACACCTTGTCAGTCATCTTCTTACCAGTGAATCTTACCTTGTCCGCGTTGAGAACGATGACATTGTCACCGCAGTCCATGTGCGGAGTGAAAGATGCCTTGTTCTTACCACGAAGAACGAGAGCAAGTCTGGCAGCAAGACGGCCTACTACGAGATCAGTAGCATCGATCACAACCCACTCCTTCTTGATATCGCCTGCCTTGAGGGATACCGTTTTGTAGCTCTGTGTGTCCATCTTGTACTTTTAAATGGTTAATACTTAATTAATTATAATAAAAATTGCGATCCCTACACTACATAGGGGTCGCAAAGATAAGAAGAATTTTTGGTTTGACAAAATTATATTGACAATACATTCAGCACGTTAATCAATTCACGGTCAATAGGCTTATCCACCCTGATGGCTTTATTGAACGGCACATAGACAATCTGATCGTTCTTCACTCCGACCATGATGTTGCGCTGTCCATCCTTGAGCGCCTCGATCGCGGCAACGCCAAGACGGCTGGCCAGGATGCGGTCATTTGCCGTAGGGATACCGCCACGCTGAAGGTGGCCGAGGATTGTAACGCGGGCCTCATACTCCGGATACTCATGAAGGAGTCGGTCCGCATAATACTGAGCGCCTCCCGTACCGTCCTTCTTGCTCTCGGACACAAGTACGATCGAGCTGTTCTTGCTCTTGCGCACTCCCCTGCCGATGAATGACGCCAGCTGGTCGACATCTGTCTTGTCCTCCGGGATGATGGCAGCCTCGGCTCCTGTGGCGATCGCAGCATTCTGCGCGAGGAAGCCCGCATCACGTCCCATCACCTCCACGAAGAAAATACGGTTGTGAGAGTTAGCCGTATCACGGATCTTGTCCACGCACTCCATGATGGTATTGAGGGCGGTGTCATATCCGATAGTTGTATCCGTACCATAAAGGTCATTGTCGATCGTGCCCGGAAGACCGACGCAAGGGAGATCATATTCCGAAGCGATCACCTGGGCGCCGGCAAGCGAACCGTTGCCTCCGATCACGATGAGCGCGTCGATTCCATGAGCCTTTATATTCTCGTACGCGCGTGCGCGTCCTTCTTCATTCATGAAGTCCTTGCTTCGCGCTGTCCTCAGGATAGTACCTCCACGATTGATCGTTCCGCTGACGCTTTCAGATGTAAAATCCTTGATTTCATTATTGATGAGGCCTTCCCAGCCACGGTAGATTCCCTTTACTTTCCATCCGTTATAGATGGCCGCACGTGTAACGGCTCTGATCGCCGCGTTCATTCCGGGAGCATCACCTCCTGAGGTGAGCAGACCTATTGTAGATATCTTTGCCATGTCGTATGAATTTATCTTCGCAAATCTACAAAATTTCTGCTAATTTTGCAGATTGATTATGAATATAGGTAATATAGAATTAGGAGACAGGCCGCTGTTTCTGGCGCCTATGGAGGATGTGACCGACGCATCCTTCCGTTTCATCTGCAAGGAGTTCGGTGCCGACATGATGTACACCGAGTTCATCTCCTCCGACGGACTCATCCGCGACGCACGCAAATCCCTCGATAAGCTCGTAACATACGACTACGAAGCTCCTATCGGAATCCAGATATATGGAAACATACCTGAGGCCATGGTGGATGCCGCAAAGATGGCCGAGCAGGCTGCGGAGATCGCCGGAGGCCATGGAGCGGACCTTGTGGACATCAATTTCGGCTGCCCAGTAAACAAGATCGCACGCCGAGGTGCGGGCTCGGGCATGATGCGCGAACCGGACAAGATGGTTGAGATCACACGCCAGGTTGTGGAGGCGGTAAAGCTCCCCGTAACCGTAAAGACACGTCTGGGATGGGATGAGGATTCGAAGATCATCGTGGAGCTGGCCGAGAGACTGCAGGATGTGGGCATCCAGGCCCTGACCATCCACGGCCGCACCCGCTGCCAGATGTACACAGGCGAGGCAGACTGGACATTGATTGGAAAGGTAAAGGAGAATCCGCGCATGCATATACCTATTATAGGTAATGGCGACATAAACTCTCCGCAGAAGGCAAAGGAATACTTCGACCGCTACGGAGTGGACGCGATCATGATCGGACGCGCAACCTACGGACATCCTTGGATCTTCCAGGAGATCAAGCATTATCTCCAGACAGGAGAACTGCTGCCGCAGATGAGCGTAGTTGACAGAGTCGCACTGGCGAAAAGACACCTGGCGAAGTCGATCGAAATCAAGGGAGACCGAGTAGGAATACTCGAGATGCGCAGACATCTGTCATGCTACTTCAAGGGACTGCCGGACTTCAAGGAGACAAGACTGAAGCTGGTTACGCTGAACGACCCTGCGGAACTCATGGCCACGCTTGACTATATTGCTGGACGCTGGGGTGAGAATGAGGCGCCGCTGGCGGGTAATGTATATAATGTATAGATTTCTCGACTAGCTCGAAATGACAGAAAAACGATGATTGATAAGATATTATTATTTCCATACTGGCTGACACTGAAGGTCAGACACATGCTTTTCGACAACGGGTTCCGCAAGATATATGAGCCCGAGGTCCCGTCGATATGCATAGGAAACATCACGGTAGGAGGAACTGGAAAGACTCCGCACACAGAGATGCTGGTGCGCACGCTGCTTGAGGACGAGCAGTGGTACGGCAAGAACATAGCCGTACTCTCACGTGGATACAAGCGCAGAAGCAAAGGCTTCCAGCAGGTTGTCGCTGACGGCACAGCCCTGGATTACGGCGACGAGCCGCTTCAGATCAAGAAGAAATTTCCTCAAGTAACAGTCGCTGTGGACAGTTCACGCAAGGAAGGATGCATGTTCCTGACTGATCCTGAAAGCGTGAAAATTTCGAAGAAAGGAAAGAAGTGCATACACAAGGACTTCCCTAAGGCAGACCTCATCCTCCTTGACGATGCATACCAGCACAGAAAGGTGAAGGCAGGAGTGAACATAGTGCTCGTGGACTACAGCAGGCCGATCTTCAAGGACCATCTCATGCCTCTTGGAAAGCTCCGCGACCTTCCGGAAAGAATCGCCGCTGCCGACATCGTGATCGTGTCTAAATGCCCCAAGCATATGGACGGATGGGAGAAGGGCAACTGGGCGCAGGCTCTCGGACTTAGCGGATATGACGCGGCAGAGTGCGTCGGAACAAGAAAGAACGGCAAGAAGCAGCACTTGTTCTTCACAACCATATCATACGACACTCCGCAGGCGATATTCCCAGAGGGCGACTCTCGCTACCTGTATGCGCAAAGGCTCATACTCTTCACAGGCATTGCCAATGACGCTCCGCTTGCAAGATTCCTCAGCGGAACATACAAGATCGTGAAGCATTTCAACTTCCCCGACCACCACAAGTTCAGCCGCAGCGACATAATGTCCATAAGGAACGCCGGCGACGCCTTCCCTACTTCGGTGATCATGACAACGGAAAAAGACTGCCAGAGAGTCCGAGACTCCAAAGCTGTTCCTGAATCTTTGAAGCAGAGATTGTTCTATGCGCCTATCAAGACCGAGTTCCTTCGTCCGGAGGATCAGGATAAATTTAAATCTATTATGAAAGAGCTTCTGAAATAATTCAGAAGCTCTTTCAAGAATGAAATAATCTCGGGCTATTTACCCGAGATTATTTCATTCTGCACCTCCACAGACACCTCATGGATAGCATTGAATACCGTCTTGATGAAGTCTTCCGGCAATCCGTATTCCTCTCCCTTAGCGATCACCTTTGCCAAAACCTTGTCCCAGCGGTTCGTCTGGAGGATGGCGATATTGCTGTTCCTCTTGATCTCTCCGATCTGTCGGCTGATCTTCATTCTTGAACCGAGTGCATAAAGGATGTTCTCGTCGATGATATCGATCTTGGCACGAAGCTGATCGATGTTCTCCTTCCACTCCGGAGAGTCCGAATCCTTATCCTTCACTTTGATCTGCTTGTAGAGAAGGTCGCTCAGCTCGTCAGGAGTAAGCTGCTGTTTAGCGTCGCTCAGCGCAACTGAAGGATTGCAGTGTGACTCGATCATAAGACCCTCAAATCCGAGATCCAGAGACCTCTGGCTGATCTCGCGGATATAGTCCTTGCATCCGGCCATGTGACTCGGGTCCACAAAGAACGGCAGTTCAGGATAGCGGTTACGGAGTTCTATGGCCACCTGCCACTGTGGATCGTTCCTATAGTTTATCTTATCGAATGTAGAGAAACCTCTGTGGATGATGCCGAGTTTCTTTATGCCCGCGCGGTTCAAACGCTCCAGCGCGCCGATCCACAGGTCAAGATCAGGATTCACGGGATTCTTCACGAGCACCGGAATATCAGTATCCTTCAACGCGTCCGCAATCTCCTGCACGAGGAACGGGTTAGCAGTAGTTCTCGCTCCTAGCCACACAAGGTCCACACCGAATTTCAGGCACTCGAACACGTGCTTTTCGCTCGCCACCTCGGTCGCGATCTTTAGTCCATACTCCCTCTTTGCCCTCTGCATCCACCTCAGGCCCTCGGAACCAACGCCCTCGAACGATCCCGGATGAGTCCTCGGCTTCCAGATACCCGCACGGTACACATTTATACCCATGTCACGAAGCCCCTTTGCTGTCTCCATGACCTGTTCTTCAGTCTCAGCGCTGCACGGACCAGCCACCACGCTCGGTCTCGGCTCGGTAAACATGCCCCACTCATAAAGGGGAATTATATCTAAGTTACTTGTTGCCATTATCAATAGTTTTTCATCGTTATCTTGCAGATCCCTCGACTTCGCTCGGGATGACAGAACGAATGCGTTCTGCCGCCTTCTTCAACACATCAGGTTTTGCGCAGAGGGAGATTCGTATGTAGTCTTCTCCGTTTTTGCCGAAGATGAAGCCCGGGGTTATGAATACTCCCGCTTCGTAGAGGATTTTGTCGGCCAGCGCTTCGCCTTTGCCTTCCGGCACCCTACCCCAAAGGAACATGCCGGTGGAACTGCTGTCATATTCCACTCCGAGTATATCGAAGATCTCTCCGGCCAGGACCCTGCGACGGGCGTATTCCTCATTCAACTGCGCAAACCATTCCGGCCCCTGCTTTAACGCTTCGACAGCAGCGAGTTGGAGCGGCTTGAACATGCCCGAGTCCATCTGACTCTTGACCTTGAGTATCTGTTCTATGACATCAGCCTCTGCCGCAACCATTCCGACACGCCAGCCTGCCATATTGTGGGCCTTGCTGAGCGAGTTCAGTTCCACACAACATTCCTTGGCACCAAGTTGTGCAAGGATTGAAAGCGGATTATCGTTCAGGATGAAGCTATACGGGTTGTCATTGCAGATCATTATCCCGTGACGCTTTCCGAAGTCCACCAGCTTTGCATAGAGCTCCTCTGTTGCCGGAGCACCCGTTGGCATGCCGGGGTAATTGGTCCACATGATCTTGACTCCGCTCAGGTCCATGCTCTCCAGTTGTTCGAAATCCGGCTGCCAACCGTTTTCGGGCCTGAGGTCGTATGGCACGATCTCCGCCTCGACGAGTTTCGATGCCGACGAATATGTCGGATAGCCCGGATCCGGAACCAGGACTTTATCTCCCTTATTCAAGAATGCCAAAGATATAAGCAGAATACCCTCTTTGGAACCTACCAGAGGCTGGATTTCCTTTGACGGGTCCAACTGGACTCCATACCAACGGGCATACCAGTCCGCGAATGCCTGTCTTAGTTCGGGCAGACCCACATAACTCTGGTATGCGTGATTTCCAGGCTGTATAGCGCTTGCCGTCAATGCCTCTATCGCCTGCTGCGGAGGCATGCCGTCAGGCGAGCCTATGCCGAGGTTGATCACCGGATCCTCCCCTGCAGCCGCCCTCTGCGAATTAATGAGGGCTATCTCCTTGAGTTTCCTCGAGAAGTAATATTCCTGGACAGACCGGGTCCTGTCCGCTGGATGTATAATCATACGAAATTAATTAGAACGAGAACTTCTTGCTTTCCTCTCCTCGTACTTCTGACGATACCTTTCCAATGTCTCGAGATCCTTTCTCTGCTGCGCAGCCTGACCTTCCAGAGCTCTTCGCTTACGCTTTCGCTCCTTCGCCAGCTTCTTGGCAGCCTTAGCCGCAGCCTTATCTGCATCCTTCCTGTCCAGTTCAGCCCACTTGGCCTCCAAAGCCTCCTGCTTAGCCTTCTTTCTTGCAGCCCGCGCTGCCTTCTTCTCGGCCCTGGCCTTTTCAGCAGCGGCTTTCTTTGCAGCCTTCTCCGCGGCCTTGATCTGTTCAGGAGTAAGGATAACAGCAGCGGTATCTGCTGCTGCAAGGGAGTCAGCAACATGGCCGAGCGAACCACCTGCCGCAAGAGAATCGTCAACATGAACCTTAGCCAATGAATCTGCTGCCGCAAGACTGTCTACTCTTGCAAGAGAATCTGCCAGAACAAGGCTGTCAAGACGAGCAAGACTATCAAGACGGACACGTTCAGCCTCTCTTGCTTGTGCCATCTGACGGTCGCGGGCACGGATCTTCTGAAGCGAATCACGCACCTCCATCTGGCGGTAAATGTCATTCATGTAGCCCGGGAAATATATGTTGGTCTGGGTGAACCTGGCATGCGGACGGGCCTCATATGCACGGCGCTCAGACGGACGAAGTGAAAGCGGAGTAACGGCACTGCGGTCGGCTGGACGTTTTTCCGCCTGCCAGTCAAAGCCCTTGAGCTTCTGATCTTCAGGGGAGAGCTGAACAATCGGATATGCGTCATTCTTCGCCTCTTCGTAGTAGTATATCCTCTGGATGCTACCATCCTTGAATGTTGCTGAAAGCATCTTCGACTCAGGTTTATTTACGGTGGCAAAGACATCGTTTTCTTCTATATAGAACAGTGCTGACGCACCTCCAAGTACATCAAAACGCTCCAATGCACCCTTGTCGTCAAAGAACGCGAGCATCTCGGTACCCTTGATCTGATCGTAATGGGTAGAGTCCTCCTGGATATGTATGAATGCATTCGCCATGAGGCTGGCCTTTTCCATGCCGCCGTCCTTGACCATGACGCTAATGCTGTCAGCCGCGTATTGTCTGGTGATGTCCTGCCATATTACAGGCTGGACGAAAAGTCGACCGAGAGAGTCAAGGTCAGAATACAGAAGCGAATCGCAGACTATCTGCATGTTCTTCTTATATATCCTGACATTTCTGACTGCCTCCAGAAAGCCGATCTTGGTCGTGTCTTTAGGTTCTTCTATGACCAATGTATCCGTTACTGAGAGAGAGTCTGATGCAAGTGCCAAAGAGTCGATGCCCATTGATAATGAGTCCGAAGCTACATTCAATGAATCCGTGTTTCTGGACAACGAGTCCGCCGCAGACGTTCTCACTGGAGCTGCTGTCCTTTGAGCAACTGACGGTTTTGCTGACGGCGCTGACTGTTTTGCTGATGGCGCTGACTGCGGTCCTCCTTTCGGTGCAGTCTTAGGTCTGTAGTTCGGATCATTCATGGCAGCCTCCTCTGCAGCCTTAGCGGCTGCTTCCGCTGCCTTCTTGCGATACTCACCCACAGGGTCTACATTCATGGCCTCAATTCGCTTGACTGCATCCAGAGCGACCAGACTGTCCACGTCACACATCTTGACCGTATAGTATACAAGCTTCTCAGCACCAAGGTACAATGTATCTATACTACCATCTTCCTCGGTTGTCTGGGATATTACAGCCGGCAGACGGGTCATTGTCACCTTCGCAAGAGAATCTTCATAATGGATTCTTCCGGCAAGACCGAAAACATTGCGGGTAGTATCAGTTACCTGGGCATTTCCCAGCATGTCTACATCAGACGTATTCCTGTAAAAATACAGGCTGTCGCTCCAGCCTTCCTGATCCTTTGACATGACATGCACCTTATCTGCGAAGAAGAACACTTCCTGACCTCTGTCATACCAACCTCTGTTGGACGAAAGCATGTTCTCATCCTTCCACACATCCGTTGCAGAACCGAAGGTTGCAAGATTGAGGTCTGACTGATATACGAGCGACTTGGTCTTTACGAAAATTGAGTCCGTAAACATATTCACGTCATCCGTAAAAGTGAATGTCTTGATTTTAGAATCGTATGTTCCGTTACGGCTTTCGATTATCTGACCGTCCTTGTCCCTCATTGCACCTCCCCTCTGGAACACAGCCACAGAGTCCTTGGTATTGTAGTCCAGATATCTGGTTCTCAGCGTATTGTGATCCTTATCGGTAAGCTGCACGACTGATCCGCGGAATTCCGCCAGGTCCATGTCTATGTAATATGTAAGCTTGTCACTGGTAAGCACCGTTTCCTCCTGGAGAATGCTGACATTACCCCAGGCTTCGATCTTTTTAGTCTCGACATTCCACAGAGCTGTATCACATAACAGATAGGTTCCATTATGTAGGAATCTCGCAGGACCTATGATCTTTCGATAGCTTGCTCCTTCAATATCAACCATCTTTGCAGACTTGGAACTCAACAGGATCACAAGACTGTCCTTGTTTTCCTCAGAGCCTTGGCTGCCTTTCTGCACTTGAGCCCTGGACATACCGGAAAAACCCGCCAGGACGACGAGTAAAGGGAGCAGAAGTTTCTTGAGGAATTTCATGAAGTGGAACGAGATTACTTACGCACCTTCTCACTCCAGCCTTCGCGCTCAAAGTCGCAGTCGCCGAAGAGAGGGTCGATCACAATGTATGTAGACTTGATTTTCGATTCAATGAACTCATTGATTGCCTTTTCCTGAAGTTCAGCCCTGGCTTGCGTAAGAAGCAGCGTATAGTCATGGCTGAAAGTTGCAGGATGTGCCGGGATTATCTTGTCGACCTTT
This sequence comes from Bacteroidales bacterium, assembly GCA_017631875.1. Next base: position 9,127 of record JAGBSL010000038.1, read on the forward strand.
ACGATCTTATAGACAAGGTTTCCGTCACGTCCCTCGTTGTCAAGCGACTCGATAGGCTCCGATATTTCGCCCTCCTGAAGATTGGCGATGGCCGCATAGTCCTGAGGCTTGAGCTGGTCGATCTCGAAATATGAAGAACCTGTAGTGGGATCAGCCATCTGGCCGCCATTTGTCCTTGTTGCCGGATCCTCCGAATAAAATCTTGCTGCAAGCTCAAACGTAACTGCATCATTGGCAAGTTCTGTTCTAAGACTATCAAGTACATGGAAGCCCTTCTGTCTATCCTCAGAGGTGTATTCAGGCTTGAGAAGGATATGGCGTGCGTTGAACATGTCGCCATTCTTCTCGATGACCTCTATCAGGTGGAATCCATCCGGAGTCTCGACGATCTGTGACACGACTCCTGGTTTAAGAGACATGGCAGCATCAGAGAAAGCCGGCCAGAAAATGGACTTGGAAGCCATTCCAAGCTCACCACCCTTTCTTGCAGAACCTGGATCCTGAGAATATAGACGCGCCAAAGTTGAGAATCGTTCACCATTTATGATACGCTCGCGAATAGAAAGGAGACGCTCCTTTACTGCGAGATTAGCAGCCTCGCGATCAGGGTATATGCATATCTGGCTGAGCTGATACTTTATCGGCACCATCGGCAGATCTTCGGGAGCAGTCCTCTCGATGTACTGCTGCACATCATATGGAGTAAGTTCCGGAATTCCGGAAGCGATCTGCTGCTGCATCTGCTGGGTGAGATTCTGGTCCTCTATGGCAGCCCTCCACTCCTGACGGAGCTTGTAGATAGGCTTGCCAAACTGCTTCACGAGAGCCTCCTCTCCACCAAGATTGGTCTTGAGCATGTCAATTCTGCTGCTGAGCTCGCCCTCGACCATGTCACTGTTGACAGCCAGGGAATCAAGTCTTGCCTGCATCAGGAAAAGCTTGGTAGCCATCATTTCCTCGAGAATCTCGCATCTGCCCTTCTTGTCAGACATCATTCCGTATGCCTTCATCATTGCAACCTCGTCCTCAAGGTCTGAGAGCATGATGACTTCATTTCCGACTATCGCGATAGTCTTGTCAATGAGGCCGTCCGAGTATTTCTGTGCAGATGCGGTAAAGGCAGCTGCCGCTAAAAGCACAGCTGTCGCCAATCTCTTGATCCAGAGAATCTTCATATCATTCAATAATTACAAATTGTCCGTTAACGCGCGCGTCTTCCAGCAAATCACGTTCCAAAGATGTGATCAGAGACTGTTTGCGCGCACTTATTATCATGTCCTTTATGAAAGGAGTGCTGTATTCTATAGGTGACATCTCTCCCTTAGGAGTGATTTCCGATATATACGCTATGTTGGAAACACCCGATGTATCGGTCCTTTCCACCCACCCTACCTTTACGGAAGAGAGGACCGATGCCGACTCCTGTCCGAATTCTTTGGCCAGCGTTGTGGCATCTATCCATGCGTTATTCCACGTCATGAACCTGTATGCCGACGAGAATGCGAGACTATCCGCCTCCAAAATATCCTCGGCCTGATCAGATGACATCTTTTTCTTTATTGTCTTGAGCACGGGAGAGTCCGCCGCTATACTTATAAACCTGGCCTTTACGACCGGACGCTGAAGAACAAACCTGTCCTTATGGGTCTCGTAATACGCCTGAACCTCATCGTCAGTGACAGAAGTATCTAGTCGTTCGTTGATATAGAGCTGCTCATAGCGGAACTTCAACAGAGACCTTCTGTAAGCTTCAAGCTCCTTTGATACGTCCATCTCTGCCTTCGAAAGCTGCTGCTCCGCTCTCTCAAGAAAGATCTGGTCAAGAGCCCAGGTAGTAATATACTGCTTTGCAAGCCTTGCACTGTCTTCCGGATTTACTCCGCTCGGAATGACCATGTCAAGGTCTGCCCTCTTAAGCTTGGCCGATCCGGCTTGCGCCACAATCTCCCCACTGTCAAAAAACTCCGAAATCGCCTTGCACGATGCGAACATCGGCAAGACGATCCCAAAAATTGCCACTATGTATGCTATCCGCCTCATCAGCAGAATGTTATCTTGAGTAGTTCGGAGCCTCGCGTGTGATTGTCACATCGTGTGGATGACCCTCGAGGTAGCCGGCGTTTGTAATACGCACGAACTTAGCCTCACGAAGCTTCTCGATGTTTGGAGCGCCACAATAACCCATACCTGCGCGGAGACCACCTACGAGCTGATATACAACCTCGTTGAGAGTTCCCTTGTAAGGCACCTGAGCTACGATACCCTCCGGTACGAGTTTCTTGATATCGGCTTCCATATCCTGGAAGTAGCGGTCCTTCGAACCCTGCTGCATGGCCTCGAGCGAGCCCATACCGCGGTATGACTTGTATTTACGTCCATTAAGGATGATTGTCTCTCCCGGTGACTCCTCGACTCCTGCGAAGAGCGATCCTGCCATGATTGTACTTGCACCTGCTGCGAGAGCCTTCACTACGTCACCTGAATAACGGATACCACCGTCAGCGATTACCGGAACACCTGTGCCCTTGAGAGCCTCTGACGCCATCATGACAGCCGAAAGCTGAGGCATACCTACGCCGGCGATGACACGTGTTGTACAGATGGATCCTGGTCCGATACCGACCTTTACTGCACTTACGCCCGCATCTGCGAGTGCCTTTGCACCCTCTGCTGTCGCAACATTACCTGCAACGATCTGAACGTCAGGAAGAGCATCGCAAGCTCTCTTGATCACGTCAAGAACGCCCTGAGAGTGACCGTGAGCTGTATCAACAACCACTGCGTCGGCACCAGCGCTTACGAGCATCTCGATGCGCTCGATTGTCTCCGAATTCACACCTACGGCAGCAGCCACGAGAAGACGGCCCTTGCTGTCCTTAGATGCGATAGGGTTATCCTTGATCTTCATAAGGTCCTTGTAAGTGATGAGGCCTACGAGCTTGCCGTCACCGTCCACTACAGGAAGCTTCTCGATCTTATACTGACGAAGAATGTCTGTCGCCTCCGGAAGGCTGATGCCCTGACGTGCAGTCACGAGGTTTTCCTTTGTCATGATCTCTGACACAGGCATCTTCGGATCTCTCTGGAAACGAAGGTCACGGTTAGTCACGATACCAACGAGGAAGCCATTATCATCAACTACCGGAATACCGCCCACATGATGCTGAGCCATCATTCCGAGAACCTGACCTACAGTCGCATCCGGATGGATTGTGATCGGATCATAGATCATTCCGTTCTCCGCTCTCTTCACACGACGAACCTGGTTCATCTGCTCTTCAATGCTCATGTTCTTATGAATCACACCGATACCACCGGCGCGAGCCATCGCGATAGCGAGCTCTGACTCAGTTACAGTGTCCATTGCAGCAGAAACGATAGGAGTCTGGAGGGTGATTTCTCTAGTGAATTTAGAAGATACGTCTACAGTTCTGGGGAGAACCTCAGAATGTGCAGGAATCAGCAATACATCGTCGAAGGTAAGTCCTTCAATAATCGGAGAGTTAGTAAAAGTATCCATCTTACGTCTAAAATTTGGCAAATGTAATCATTTTTTCTGATATATCTAACATCATGAAGGGCAAATACCTTATCGTCCCCCCTTTACTGACCTCCTTCGCGCTCACACCAGCTCCTTGTGCACACAGCTAAGCGCCTATCTGTCAATCAGATAAAGAAGTATCCTGCCTTCCCCGCCATGCAGGACACTTCCGCATTTTCTTGTAAATCAAAGACTTACGCAATACACATTATTTCAGAAACTACTCTTCTGTTTGCTTCCTGACTTCCATGTTGAGAAACTTCTCCAGCTGACGCGGTGTTGCAGCCGTATATCTTTTCAGCATTTGCGCTATCCTGAACTTTTCATCCTGCGGGAGCATAGTAACTTTTCTGGTCTGAACCGTCTGATGATTCTGCTCTAGATATCTTCTCACCACCCCTATCATATCCCCATAGACTATTCCTGACTCCGGCGAGTATTTTTCTTTAATATCATACTCACTGCCAGAGGTACTCCGCATCGCATGAATCATGTCATCATAGCTTTCATAATACGAAAGCAGTGCCTCCCTGTCAAAAGGAAAGTATTCACGGACAATGTGTCTGATCAGCAGTTCACGCTCCGCATCATCAAGTTTGCGAAACATTCTTCTCAAGCGAGCATATCCAAGATAAGCAGACTTCTCCTTCAAGTCGCGAACCTCCTTAAACAGCTTTTTTAGCTTACCGCTCAGACTTCTGACAGGCACATGACCATAATCCTCATCTTTGAAGAATTCCAGAAAATTCCAGAAATATAGCTCAGGAGACGTACACAGATTCTTTTCCACAGGATTGTTCCCTATGTAAACTATCGTCGTACGGATAGTCTTGCTTCCTCGCTTAGGCGCACTTCCGAAACTTTTATGAAAAAGCGGCCCTTTACGTCCCACCTCAGAATTATACTCACGCACAAACATCGACGTATAGTGCATCACGAAACGGCTTATCTCATCCAGACTCATCGACGACAGCAGAACATGAATATGATCTATCATGATACAGAGTTCCAGGACAGTCACATTATATTGCCTTGCAACCGTCGCAAAAATCGTATAGAAAACCAGATAGTCTTCCAGATCATAAAAAATATTAAACCCCTTCACCGCCCGCTGGTAAATATGCATGCACTCACCAGGGACAAATCTTCTCTTCTTGTACTTCATGTCAGTAATATTTAAAAATCAAACTTCACAGGGCCTGTAAGCGTTTCACGTAATGTGTTAAAAGACTATGAGTTACCATTATATCCTGCATGGCGGGGAAGGCAGGATATATTCATAAACACTTGAATTTCAACACAATACGGAGACACAATCACATCACCCGTTCACTGCGAAAGTACAGGTAACTGAGAAGAAACTGTTTAAAATAAAGAAAAATGTGGCGAATTTATTTTTAAATCGAGCAACAAATCCGGAATTTATTCTATTTTATAGAAAAGCGACAGCAGGCGTTATACGTAACCCACTGAGCACCAATACGTTGATTAGACATCCTGCATGGCAAGGAAGGCAGGACACCAGAGTAAAGCGCTGCAAGACAAGAAGATACGCGAACACGCTATTGAAAGGCTGAGGAAAAGCATCAAAGAAGGCGGCCCTGCCAGGTGTCGCGCTCTTCAAGGCGCTGGTCAAGCAGACGAAGAAGTTCCACGTTGCGGATCAGCCCCCACGGAGTCTCATTGACAAAGCGAGGCGGAACCTCGCCCGCAAAGCGTTCTATACTGAGAGTCGGACGAAGTCGTTCCAGCATATCTGTAAAGAAATCCAGATAACCGTCAAGTGTAAAACGCTCGAAGTCCTGAGGACACTCGGCGTATTCCTGTTCCATCCTGGTTCCCTTCACAATCTGGAGCTGATGAAACTTGACGGATCTCAATGGCAGTTCATTTATCAAAGCACAGGAATCCAACATCATCTGACGAGTCTCTCCCGGGAGGCCGAGGATAAAATGTGCTCCCACATCAATCCCACGCTGCGCAGTAGCATGCACAGCCCAACGGGCAGTCTCGAAGTCATGACCGCGGTTGATGCGCCGCAAAGTCACGTTATGACATGATTCGATGCCATATTCGACAATCACGATCGGTGATGTTCTGTCCGGCTCGCCAGCTAATGAGCGTTTCCAACCGGACAGCACGCGTCCATGGGCAAGATCCGCAAGGTAATCCAGCTTCTCTTCATCCACACAGTCCGGTCTGGTACCTATGACTATGCCCACGACAGACGGATGCGAAAGTGCCTCCTCATACAAAGCGCGAAGACGCTCCAAGGGAGCATAAGTATTTGAGAATGACTGAAAATACGCAAGATAGTGCTCGGTAGTGCGATATCGGACCTTGTGAAACCCTATACCTTCATCCAGCTGCTGATGCAGACTTTTCCCAGCCGTGCTGTAGGAAGGATGAAAAGCTGCATTGTCACAGTATGTACAACCGCCACGTCCAACCTTGCCATCACGGTTTGGACACGTAAAGCCTGCATCGAGAACAATCTTCTGCAGGCGCTCGCCGTAACGACGCTTGAAATAGCCGACGAAAGAATTATAGCGTTTTCCGTCCGCGAACCCATATTTTGTGAAATCCTGTGACATAGGCGGCAAAATTAGTTATAATTTTCATATTTTTGCAGCGGTGGGATTGAAGCGTTTCGCAGAAGATGCTGCATACCAGCGAGTTAAGCCAGTATCCTGCATGACAAGGAAGGCAGGACACCAGCACAAATAATTAACACACAATACTTTACAGAAAACATGAAGAAGATATTTACAGTAGCGCTACTGACACTTTTCTGCGCATCATCGTTCGGACAGACAAAAAGGATGGCGGTGACGGCGCTGTCGGAAAACATGATGCGGGCGGAGCCTGACTACGAGTCGGCACTGGAGACGCAGTCGCTGATGGGAACCATCGTGGAGATCGTCGGCGAAGAGGGATATTGGAGGCAGGTGGTGACTCCGGAGCCATATACGGCATGGTGCACAAACCTCGGGCTGGTGGAGATGACTCCAGAGCAGATCAATGAGTACAAGGCCGCGCCTAAATATATATGTACGGCATTCCACAGTGGCGTCTACTGCGAGCCGTCCACCAAGTCGGAGCGCCTGTCGGACCTGTCCATGGGAAACCTGCTCAGGGTGGCCTTTACAGAAGGCAAGAAGGTCGTACCGTCAATGTCCAAAGGTGCCAAGGGCGAGAAAGGATGGGCGGAGGTGATCCTGCCCGACGGAAGGAAGGGATGGACGCCGGCAGCGGACCTGGAGTTCTTTGAGGAGTGGGCACAGAAGCCGAAACCGTCGGAAGCCGGGATCATAGCTACCGCAAAGCAGTTCCTCGGAACGCCGTACCTCTGGGGAGGAGCTTCAAGCAAAGGACTGGACTGCAGCGGCCTTGTAAGGATGACATGGTTCATGAACGGATATCTGCTGCCACGCAACGCCTCGCAGCAGGTATTCCTCGGTCGTGAGATCATTGTAAAAGCTGACCACAGCATCGGCAAGGACAACGTGAACCTCTACGACGAGATGGTCCTAAGGATACAGAACCTCAAGCCAGGTGACCTGGTATTCTTCGGCAATCCTGAGACAAGATGGAAGAAGGAATCGATCACCCACGTAGGCATCTACATCGGAAACGGAGAAATAATCCACGCCTCACACAAGGTCAGAATCAACTCTCTGATACCAGGAACAAAGAACTATTACGAGAATGCGCACCGCCTTCTGAAGGCACGCCGTCTGTTTGACTGGAAGGGAGAAGGGCTTACTCCAATCAGCGAAAGCAAGGCATATAACCTTTAATTAATAGAGGAGGATAAAGTTTTTTTACTATCTTTGTCCCCGTTATAACAAATTAAATACGTATTTACCATGAACCTTAGAGTTTTTAAGAAAGACATCGAGTATTTCGTTGCTGAGTTCATTGATGACTGCGCGCTTTTCGTTGCGCTCAACCCACACAAGGACGTAGACGAGATCAGCCAGATAATCGACGAGGCAGTCGAGCTTTACAACAGCCTCAAGCACAAAGCCAATCATCCAGAGGGCAACAAGAGAGCATTCTACAGAGATCTCACAAAGGAGATGTTCGAGAAGCTCGACGAACTCTGCGAGAAGCTCAGCGCTGTAGTTTCAAAGCAGTAATATCTAAACACAAAAAAGAAGTCGTGTATTCTGGTACACGACTTCTTTTTTGTGCTTATTCAGGACTTAGTCTTCCATGAACCCGTTATAAGACTCGCGCCACTGCTCGCACACTCTGATTATGAAGGTTATCGCAGTCTCAAGATAGTCGCCAACGAGAGGTGTATCGTCGATATATGTCTCACAAGAAAGAGACACTTTACCGCTGTCTGACATATAAGCCTTAACGATTTTCTTATCCCTGGTCATCTCATTGCAGGCAGCGAGAGCGCAATAAGTTTCAATAACCGAATCCTCTGCCTCCATATCGATAGTCTTGATGCTAGGCATAACGAGCTGAAGATAATCTGGAGAGTCAGCGTCTACAGCAATATACAAATAGTACCCCTGAGCTTTGAATGATACGTCACCGTCTTCATCAACATACGGCCTGTATCCTTCTTCAGAAAGCCATTCATAAGCAAGGCGGGCTGCCTTAGGCAATGATGAAGCGTCCTGCGCATTCATATAGCAGAATGCTGCGCACAAAATGGTAAGAGATAGAATAAGCTTCTTCATAGCATCTGTAATTTAAATCATGTGTTCAAATTTATCATCTAATTTTGTATTTCGCAAAATTCTAATGTAAAAAACCGTGGTTTATATTAATTTTGTCCTTGATACTAAGCGATTATGAAAATAATAATATCAATAATATGCATGTCACTGTTGTGTACAACAGCAGCAGCGCAACTTAAACCTGAAGCAGAACAGGCACAGGAAGCAATTGAATCAATAATTGCAGACCCGGCATTGGAGAATGCTGTGATCGGAATCTACGCCATCAGCGGAGATGGACGCGCAGTTGCTGACATCAACTCCCGCGCCATGATGGTCCCCGCATCAAACATGAAGCTCATCAGCACAGGAGCGGCCATTCACAAGCTCGGAGCAGACTATAGGTTCGAGACAGCTATCGGTCATGATGGAATCATCGAGGACGGTGTGCTGAAGGGAAACCTGTATATCATAGGAGGCGGAGATCCTACGCTCGGGTCAAAAGACTCCATCGCCGTGAGCCTGGACAAGGTATTCGCTCAATGGGAAAGCATGATACGCCAAGCCGGCATCAAAAAGATTGAGGGCAGGATCATCGGAGACGGCCGCAGCTTCGAGGGAATGATGGAGGAGTCGACATGGCTGTGGAACGATATCGGAACATATTATGGCACAGGCACATCAGGCCTTATGTTTTATGAGAACATGCAGTCGTTTTCCGTTGCGGCGGGAGACGTCGTCGGATCGCCCGTAAAAATATCACCATCATATCCGCAGACTCCATGGATGGACTTCAGATACAGCTGCACCACCGGCGAAAACGGCACCGGTGACCGCCTGTACATGTACACAAGCGACCTTGCTCCTGTTGCGGAAATCCGCGGCACATTCGGCCTGGATCGTGGAAAGAAGAGAGTTGACTGTAGCAATAAGTTCCCTGAGTATACATGCGCATACTATTTCGTGAACTATCTGAAAAAGAAGGGAGTAGAGTGCGCCTATGGAGCAGGCGACTACAAGCTGGATACAGACTGGGAGTCCAATGGAGATGTGAAGATTCTCGGCAAGACATATTCCCCTACTCTCGACAGGATAATCTATGAGACGAATCATGCCAGCAACAACCTCTATGCAGAGACACTTCTAAGAGGGCTTTCGCTTGAGATGACAGGAAGTGCCTGCTATGACTCAGCGTATGTTGCACTTGGCGACATATTCAAGGAGTTGGGAGTTGAGCTCAAAGGAGCAGACATCCAGGATGGAAGCGGACTGTCAAGACAGAACTATGTATCAGCAGATTTCTTCTGCAGATTCCTCGAAGGCATGATGTCATCGCCTCATTTCGAAGCATACGCAGCCAGCCTGCCTTCGCCAGGCGGCAACGGTACACTCAGCTATAACATGAAAAGCTATCCGGCAAGCGTTAGAGAGCGCATCCTTGTGAAGAGCGGCTCGATGAACGGGGTTAGATGCTATAGCGGCTACGTGATTCCTACCGAGGGATGTAAAGAAGAGACCATAATCTTCTCGATTATGGTCAACAACTGTACTTCTCCGACCTGGAAAGTAAGACCTCTGCTTGACAAGATCATGGGGATCCTCGCAGAGGCCAATTAAATATCTATCGTCCGTGCTTTGATCCCAATGCAAGGGAGAGACCGAAATGGAAATTAAGTCTCATTGAAGTCGGAACATAAAGATGCTCATGTCCCTTGTCTACAAGCATCTGAGGCATCTCCATTATACCGTCAAGTATAGGAGCCGGTGTCCACTCTCCCGGCAGATAGTCACATCCGAGGCAGAGGTTGAGTCCAGCTTTTGGAGTAAGCTCAAGCAACCATCCGAACGTACCCTTGGTATTATACATCGAATAGTTCATACCCAGAGCCAGCCACTTGAAAGGCTTTAGATTATATGAGGCTGTGAGTTCCTGTCTGTAATAGCTATGGCTGAATCTTCCTGAATAAAGGAGGCCGAAACTCATCCTGTTCCATAAAATCGGAACCTGAAGTCCAGCATATACAGACGGCATTGAAGAGCGGACCAAGCCCTTGCTCACATCCTCCTGCTTAAGGTTCACAAACTCCTTCTGTGCGGATTCTGCAAGATCCTCCAGAGCAGCCTCAAAGTCCGCATTATCCATTGAAACATCCTGAAAGCCGACCCAATCCATCTTTCCGGCTGATGAGAATGCAGACAAAGCAGATGAATTGTAGCTGATCATACCTAGATCGGTTACAGCAGCAGAAAGGGACAGTCCTTTAAAGAAACCTTTCCTTATGATCTGCCAGTCGACACCGAGATCCACCGATCCACCATAGCCGGCAATGACCTTGTTTGCAAGCATACGGTTGATATCAAAACTTACTTCCGGAATAAGTTCCGCATCCGGAAGTGTTACTTCAAGCCCCTGGAGTGCACCATAAACATAGCCTTCTGTCTCAACGGTCCACTTCTCATGTGATGTAGTGAGACGCACATTCTCAAGGTTAAGCGCCGCATAAGCCAGAGGAGCAATGAAACGCAGTCTTGCACCTACTCTGACTGCCTCAGATATATTACGAGACCAGCCAAGGGACGCCTGCACTGAAGCTGAGGCATAGGCATTAAGGTTGGCGATGTTGAAACTTTCGCCAGATGTTCCTGTTCCCTTCTTCACAAACATAAAGAGATCTCTTGGCACATCCACATCTGCACCGGCACGCACTGACAGGTCGAAAGTCCAGAAGGCCTTGTTCTTATTGTAGAATCCAAAATTCAAAATATTGGTATATGTATCAGCATCAATGTGAGGATGCTTTGCAAGAGCTCTATCAAACTGCTCAACGGACACATCCTTGTGCAGGAAGGTCAGAAGTTCACCGTCTGAAGGATACAGGAATGTAGGAACATCCAGGTTGGTTACCGCTCCCACTCCCAGAGTTCCGACAGCTGGTATATGAAGATAATTTGCCCTTGGGGCGAATGCCGGGTTCATCTTGTTCCTGTTCACGGAATTTTCCATGAAATACGAACCCTTAAGAGCCTGGGCTCCCATAACAAGAGGGAGCAGTATCAATGATACAAGTATTATAGTTTTTTTCATATCTCTACTCCTCCTTTTTAGTCATAAGTTCATTCAGATCAACGCTTACTCCATTTGGAACCAGGGCCTGTAGCGAAGCCTGCAGGAAGCAATTGTCAGACAAAGGAACACCGGCCACAGTAGCGAAGTTGAATTCCAGTTCGATAGCACTGACTCCGTTGACTTCAACACCGTCCTGCTTCTGGATACCCAGATATAGTTCGGTAATCGCCGGCTCACCATCTGGGGTGCAGCCTTTTATCTTCTGCCATGAGGCTGACTCATCAAGCGATATCTTGTTGCCGTCCATATCGAGAAGATTTACTTTCATATCAATCTCCAGAGGGAGACTGCTGGTAATGTCTCCAGTGAGTACCAAGTCACCCATAGCCAGAAGCTGGCCTACTAACGGCGGAAGATCAGGTATCGTGTCTCTGTATGTAACACTGCAACCTTCACCAAATTCAAACGGAACCTCTACCGAATATGCTGCCTCAACGACATATTCATGTGTAGGCTCAATAACGCAGACTGCAGAAGGATCGGTTCCTGCTTCGATACTGATTGAAAGACTATCAGGGATATTGCTTAGGTATTCTTTGAGCGGAAGATGTATATGGGTATATCCTGTCGGAACATATACATCCTTATCCTTTTCAAGCGATGAAAGCCAATATCTTGTATATGTTGTATCTGCAGCCGACAGGGAATGATTGAGGGTCAATTCAGTTTCCCACACAGCTTCCTCGATAGGATTGCCTTCCGAATAAGGTGTGATAACCATCCTGGCTCCCATAGGAACTCCAACGTTGGTCTTGATATCAGCCGCCAGACTCAATCTTGCAAGGAAATTCTCGATACCGTTTATCTCAAGATTTTCCATTTCAAGATATTCCTTGACCTCCGTAAGATCAACTGCAGTCGCAATAGGATCTATCTGGAAATCAACCTTTCCGGACACCTTGGATATCTCTATGTCCTTGATACCACCCTCAACCCTGACCTCAAGGGTCTTACCAAGCCACTCGTTGATATCAAGAGCAACATTATCAAGAATCACCTTTCCGTCAACAGTAATTACCTCCTTGAGTTCCTCAGTGCTCTTAAAATCAATGGAAGAAAGATCAAGCGCTGCGACTCTTATAGGATCAATGGTAATTTTGCCGTCCTTATCAAGTTCACCGCTTACAGTCAGTACATTGCCTTCCTTCACATTTTCAGAATCAATGACAATCAGATCTGGAAGGCCTATTTCAAATTCCAAGGCAAGCTTGGTAGAACCCAGATCAGGAAGCTCAGATGCGTCCAGACAAAGATTGAAGAATACATCTTCGAACTCGACACAATCTATGGATACCAGTTCTTCCGGTATGCTCTCCATTGACATGAGGGCAACCTCAAACTCCTGCTTGACAGCCTTCTCATAAGGGGCATCCATAGCCAATGTTCCCATTGCAATCTCAGGTATATCTGCTACCATACCTATCTTGCACTCTGGAGATGTGATAGCTTCAACATCAGCCTTCCTTACGACGCTTCCGGCAGGTATGCCTATGCCTCCCGAAACCTTGAAGTCGCCTCCTATATAATACTTTCCGTCCTCTTCATTCTTTTCAGGATTGATCACCAGGCGATCGATCGGAAGCTCGATTCTTGAAGGTATCTGACCGGCAAAGGTAATGGTTCCGGCAGCCTTGTCATAATTATACTCTGACGGAAGATCCTTGAACTTAAGCATTTCAGGAAAAGAAATCACGACATTTTCCTCTCGGTCTGCTACAATCTGAAGATCCGTCTCCGGCATTATTACATCGATTGAAATTACGGGTTCTCCCTTAGGCATGACAGTTACAGTACCGAATTCCTCGATACCAGTCACATCGATAGGCTCCAAAGACTGACTGAAGTCCAGCTCATAGTCATATCCGGTAATAGTTACTGCATAATCAGCAACGGCAATGGCTGCTTTAACGTCCACATTTACCTTCAGATCCTTTGACGCATCTACCGGAATATCTGCACTTGACACAAGTCCTCCTGCTGTCACCACAGCCTCGACACCAATTTCCTTTTCGAGAAGAATACTACCATTCTCAGGATCAGGGAGTGTAACACCAAGAATCTTGATGTCCTCATCAAATCCCTTAGATAAATCTACGTCAGAATATGAAAGAACTCCATTTACTGCTCCTTCAACCTTAAGGCCATCAGGGAAAGTCACATCCAGGGATGTCAATTTCAGGTTGAGTCCTTCAAGCATATTCTCGACATCAATGGACATCGTTATCTTGGAGTCTTCTGTCAGCACAACCTCGTCTATAGACTGAATCTGATCAGGTAGATCAATAGACTGACTGAACGAGATGGTCTCCTGCGGCATCTCAACCGAGATAGGCTTGATTTCGACTTTAGCATCAGCCACCTGGAAATCTACGAACTCTATGCTCATGTACATAGACATTCCTTCTCCATCAGTATTTGCAAGATGCTTTGTAGTCGTATAGACTTCAGAATATTCCAGAGAACCACCTACTACAACTGCTATATCCTTATCAAGAACCAGTCGACCGTTATCATCTTTCCAATCATTCTCTGTAAGGGCCAACGACTCTATTTCAAACTCTTTACTCACCTTACCGCCTGCAGCAGGTATATCAAAATCTGCAAGGATTTTTCCGTTACTCGAATTATCTGACAAATTGAAAATTTTGCTGACATCCAGAACCAATGATGGCGATATAGTACCTTTGGTAAAGAGCGAATTACGAAGTTCAACGGAAATTTTCACCTTGGCACCCTCACGCAAATTGATATCCTTGATGGCTGTTATGCCATCTGGCATAGACATATATAAGGACATTTGACATTCTTCCGGACCAAAACCGTCTTGTATTGTCAGCGGCAGAGCAGTAAGATCACCGGAAGGGTCAACATGAATCTCAAAATCATTCTCGGGAACTTCCGGAAGCGTTGTCGAAAGTCTCGCAAAGACTTCCTCGTGTTCAAACTTATCAAATTTGACTTTAAGAAACTCGTCAGAAAGTCTATATTCGTAAAGACCGGCAGAGGCAGAGAACTCGGTACCGAAGCCATCGAAAGTCATTTCCGGTATAGGAAACGAACCTCCGATACTTTCCGTAAACTCATACCTGTCTGCAGGAACTGTAAGACTTGAAACGTCCACAGTGTTAAGATTGAACGAGAATTTTTCCGAGAACGGAACATCAGGGATCTCAATCTGTGCAAGCAGGTTGTTCAATGTATCGGACAGGTCCAGCTTGTCCGACAATCCTATTCCATATTCTCCTTCGAAGCCTACAGTAAAATATTTCAGCATCGAAGTGTCTTCGACATTCTTCAACAAAGAATCCTTCACATCCTTGAGCATGATCTTACTGGTACTTCCCAACGGGACAGAAAGACCATCCTGGAATACTGTCACATCCAGACTGATCCTGTCTTCGGACAGTTCATACTCCTTATTGACACAAGAAGATGTCAACAATAAAAACATGGAAGCGACAACAGAAGTTATCGCTCTGATCATCCTTGATTTTTTCATCAGATTAAATTTTCGATTATGGTCGCAAATTTATAAATTTCTCCTTGAGTCCAAAACATTTCATCCTTTAAAAAGACTTCTGCAAAGCGATGGAACATCAGTAACCTTAATTACCTCAATACCATCCGCCTGTCCACCGAGTCCTTCAAGACTGCTGAATGTTGAGACATATATCTTCCTGAATCCCAAACGGGCCGCTTCAATCACACGTCTGTCTGTCTGAGCAACAGGACGGACTTCTCCGCTGAGACCAATCTCGCCGGCAAAGCATACATCTGAAGGAATCGGAAGATCGAAATTTGATGACAACACAGCGCTGACCACCGCCAAATCGCATGCTGGGTCATTGACCTTGAGTCCACCTGCCATATTCAAGAACACATCCTTTACTCCTAACTTGAAGCCAGCCCGCTTCTCCAGCACTGCCAGTAGCATATTCAGACGACGCACATCAAAACCCGTCGCGCTACGCTGAGGCGTTCCATATGCAGCCGAACTGACAAGAGCCTGGACCTCTATCAGGAACGGCCTTGTGCCGTCAAGCATGGCACTCACGGCAACACCACTCAGACCTTCTTCATGCATCGGGATCAGCATTTCCGACGGATTGCTGACCTCACGCAGACCTTTTCCTGTCATCTCGAACACAGCCAGTTCCGAAGTCGAACCGAAACGGTTCTTTATGCTTCTGAGAAGCCTGTATGTGCCTCTGTTATCACCTTCAAACTGCAGGACGACGTCTACAATATGCTCAAGAATCTTAGGTCCTGCGATGCTGCCCTCCTTGGTTATATGACCGATAAGAATCACTGGAACACCAGTCTCCTTCGCAAATCTCAACAACATTGCAGCAGTTTCTTTTATCTGCGTTACAGATCCCGGCGAAGACTCCACATTCTGAGAGAACATCGTCTGCACGGAGTCTACAATCATCAGGTCCGGCATCATTTCACGAGCCTCCCTAATTATATTCTCCATCAGCGTCTCACTGTATATCATACAGTTAGCATCATCTCCACCTATACGTGCAGCTCTGAGTTTCACCTGACGTGCACTCTCCTCTCCTGTAACATAAAGGGTCTTGAGACCATTGCAATGTAGAGGTATCTGGAGCGACAGAGTAGACTTTCCGATACCGGGTTCACCACCTATGAGCACAAGGGATCCCTCAACAAGACCTCCTCCGAGGATTCGGTCAACCTCGGCATTATTCAGCGAGATACGAGTCTCGACTGATGAGTCGATATGCGACAGCGGCATAGGCTTGTGACCTGCGCCAGGCACAGATACGGCGGCCCCAGGCTGCTTCTTTCCCGTCGCAACCGTCTCCTCCACCATAGTGTTCCACTCCCCGCAGGCCGGACATCGGCCCATCCATTTCGGACTCTCATTTCCGCATTCCTTACAAAACCACACTGTCTTCATCTTTGCCGTCGCCATGATTTTATTTTTTTATAAATTTGTCATCAAATTTACAAAAATATATAAAAAGACACCGTAACGAATTCGTCACGGTGTCTTTTTATATTAAAATTTTATTACTCGCAGCAAACAGTGTCGCAAGTTGCAGTGCTGTCGCAGCAAGCCTTGTGCTCGCAGCCAGCGCACTTTGTTGAATCGCAGCACTCCTTTGCCTCCTCGCAACAAGCATCTGCCTTCTTCTCGTTGTTGCATGAGCATGCAACTGCTGCAGCCATAGCGGCTACAATTGCCAATGACATAAATACCTTTTTCATGATCACTAATAATTTAATAGGGTTAAACATAACGCATTTGGAACAAAATTAGAGCATTTCCGACAAAACGCCAAAAAAAGTTAGCGGTCCAGCTCAAAAACCTCCATTTCGGAGATCTTTCCGGCATCCAGGCGGAAGCGAAGTGCTGTCCGCACCAGATGAAAACCTTGTATTCCAGCGGCTCCAGGATTAAGTACCAACATATTACGTTTAGTATCCCTGACAACCTTGAGTATATGGGAATGCCCGCAGACAAAGATATCTGGATTCAATTCATCTATGAGTTTGCGTGCCCTTACGTCATACCTGCCGGGATAGCCACCTACATGAATCATGAGTACCTTGAAGCCCTCACATTCAAAGAAGCGATGAACCGGATGCGTATAGCGGAGATCATAGTTGTCACAGTTTCCAGCAACGCCTACAAGGGGCTTGAAGGCCGCGATTTCCTCGGCGGTCTGGAATCCACCACCGAAATCGCCTGCATGCCACACCTCGTCAACTGGAGCAAAGAACTCCTTGAACTGCTCGCTGAACACACCATGCGTGTCAGATATGAGACCTATATATTTCATTAGAGCTTTATGAATATCTTCTTTTTGTACATGATTACTGCTATTACCAGATGCAGAAGCATATACAACAGCGCAAAAACAAGTGAGAGAAACTCGGTCGAACCGAATACGGCAGTGTAGTCCCAATCTATGTACCGCCAGTTTATCTTCATAAGGAGACCCGAAAGGACAAAGAGAGTCAATGCATTCATACCCAAAGCCTTAAATGGGAAGAAAGGTTTCTCCCAACCCTTGTAATCAATAAGGTATATCAGCAGAGCGAGCACAAAGGACGCCCAGCCTGCCGCATAGAACACATACGATACTGACCAAAGCGGCTTGTTTATAGGAATGACTATGCTGAGCGCAAGTCCGGCAAGAAGTAGTCCTGCAGAAATGACAAATGTGCGTGCAGAGACGCCATCCTGGGACTGTCCCGAGGCGCTGTTTCTGATTGAGCGGCCGATAAGGTAACCGATCAGAACGGTGCACGTACCGGTAAGCACACCGAGAAGTCCTTCCGGATCGAACGGAATGCCGTAACCGTGATAGATGTGATTCTCGCCGAACACCGCAATATCAAGTTTACGTGCAAAGTTCCCCTCAAGCGTAAGAGCGCCCTCCGGACCTCCGAAAAGGAGTAAGGTTCCGATATGCAGAGCGCAAAGCACGCCTATAGCGCAAGCAATCTTCTTGAACGACTTCAGCCATAGGGCAAGTACCGAACCCAAGATATAGCACAATGCGATTCTCGGAAGGATACCGACCAGACGGATTCCCCCGAGCCACTCCAGCCAGTTCTGCCAGAAAGTCAACGACGGATCAAGCCTTGACGGATAAAACGGGAAGGCTGTCAGAAGCAATCCCACAAGATATAGCAGCACACCCCTCTTCAATATCTTTTTCAAAGCTCCCGCATTCAACGCCGCATACTTAGCCAAGGCAAAGGCCATGGACACTCCGACACAGAAAAGAAAGAACGGAAACACAAGATCACATGGCGTACAGCCGTCCCACGAAGCGTGACGAAGCATCGGGTATATCTTTGACCATGAACCCGGATTGTTCACAACTATCATCATCGCAACCGTCAGCCCCCTTAGGACATCCAGTGATACATATCTTTTCATAAGCATGCTGTTTACTATGCAAATTTAGCATATATTTGCATAGCCCAAAAAGCTCGAAGAATTTTATGGAACTTTTTTACTCACAAGAAATAGAAGGCGGAATCTGCCGCCTTGACCATGACGAGTCCGGCCACTGCATAAAGGTGCTGAGACACCGCGCCGGAGACGAGATCTCGGTTATCGACGGCCGCGGCACACTCTACAGATGCCGCATCACATCAGACAGTCACAAGGGCGTCGAGGCCATTGTGACCGAGAGCATCGCAGACTGGGGCTCGCATCCATACAAGTTGCATCTGGCCGTTTGCCCGACCAAGAACAACGACAGGTTCGAATGGTTTGCAGAGAAGGCATGTGAGATGGGATTCGACGAGCTGTCTCCAGTGATCGGCGACCACTCTGAGAGACGTGTGCTGAAGACCGCAAGAGTGGAAAAGATCCTGGTCAGTGCTGCAAAACAGTCGCTCAAAGCAGCTGTTCCTGTAGTCAATGAACCTGTTTCTGTCAAGGATTTCATAAAGGATACCCATGACAATGCCGAAGGCTGCCTCAAGCTGATTGCTTACTGCTTCGATGACGAAAGGGTTCCACGCAGAAGCATCAAGGAAGTGCTCGACGGTTTTGCCGGTACAGACGTCATCGTGATGATCGGTCCGGAAGGCGACTTCTCACGTGAAGAGGCCGAGCTGGCGCTGCAGGCCGGATTCATTCCTGTGCACCTTGGCGCATCCCGCCTGCGCACAGAAACCGCCGCCCTCGCCGCCACCGCAGCCACATATTTCCACTACATGTAATTATTTTCTGATGATCTGGATGGAGTAGTCCAGTCCCACCTTGATGATGGACGACGATTGTCCTGTCGAGCCTCTTTCCAATGAAGGTTCCACGATGTGGTCTACAGCCGACTTGATCTGGTCGGCGATCTCTACGAATTTCTTCGGAGTAGGCTCACCGGAAATGTTTGCCGATGTCGACACGAGAGGACGGCCAAGCTTTGCTACAAGCTGCTTACAGAAGTCCATCATAGGGATGCGTATGCCTACCGTACCGTCTTCTGCTACTGTGTTGAAGGCAAGGCATCGGCGGTCAGCCTTCATGCAGCCCTTCTCCCCGACAACCGCGCCAGGATAGATGATGGTCATAGGCTTGTCATTCACCTCGACAAGCTGTACCGCCATCTCAGGAATCTCCTTGACATACCTGCATATCATGTCCATGTCGCTGGCGAGCAGAACCAGTGACTTGCTGTCCTCACGATTCTTGATCGAGTAGACCTTTGCAACGGCCTCAGGGTCAGTCGCATCGCAACCTATCCCCCACACCGTATCTGTAGGATAAAGTATCACACCACCGTTACGAAGCACATTAAGTGCCTCCTGTATCGCTTCTGTCATATTATAATGCTATTTCTGTTATTACGGGGTAATGGTCAGAGAGTTTGACCTTCGGAGTTTCATGAGTGACGACCGTGCATGATTTCGGACATAGAACATAGTCGATCCTAAGCATTGGCCAAAGCCTTGAATACGTCGCTCCAAAACCGTCACCAGCCTCGACGAACGTATCCTGACGGTCACGCATCATGCGGCTGTATGTATATGACATCGGATTGTCATTGAAGTCACCGCAGACAAAGCTCTCCACCGGACAGCTCTCGATATCATTGAATACCTGATTCACCTGTTTTGGTCTGCGCGTTATCGAACGCTTCATCTTACCCCCAGTCTCGGCGAACACCTCCTTATCCTGCTTCATCATCGCACGGGCGATACCGGAAAAAGATATATTGTAGCTCTCGAAATGGCAATTGTACACACGGAACACCTTGCCAGCATGTTCATAATCGCTGAAAATAGCCAGGTTGGTACCTCCGTCGAACTTGATCACCCCCCTGTTTCTGACAGGAAACCGGCTCAGGGTAAGATTGCCAGCCGAACCATTGCGACTCGTAAATACATAATACTCGGAATGGTACCCTGGCATCTTCTTCCTCAGATACTGCTTTATCCTGCGAGAATCCTTTATCTTGAATTCCTGGAGGCATACTATATCAGGTTTCTGCTCCCGGATATAGGCAAATATAGAGTCCGCACACTGCTCGAACCCGTTCACGCCGGCAGAAGGCTGAGACAGGGAGAATCTGCCGACATTCCATGAAATCACCTTCAGAACATTCTCCTGCGGCACCATTGGCGGTTCCTCGTCACCTCGGAAATGCGCATAGCGCCCCATAAAGAACAACGCCGGGATTATTGCCAGAAGCGGAATCACAAAAGCCTTGGAACGGCGCATGAACGCCCAAACTAGCAGGAAAATATTCAACAAAAGGAACGGAACGAACATCAGGCCTGCCAACGACATCAGCCAGAGCTTTGCCGGATTCACGATCATCGACAGGTATGAAACCACGAGCAGAAGTGCCGCTATCAGAAGCAGCACCCTGTTAGTGAGTCCGAAAAACCTGTTCCTTGCCATATATCGAATTAATTTCTACCGTATAGTCTGCGTCTCTTCTTCCATAACATCAGCAGAAGGAATGCAAAGACTAGACCTCCAAGATGCGCGAAATGCGCC
>JAGBSL010000084.1 GCA_017631875.1 Bacteroidales bacterium
ACATTACCGAGAACCATTCCCGAATATGCGGAAACCATACAATTGACACCGACCTTCTTCTTTCCTACAATAAAGCCGGAAACGCCATCATCAGTCATTCTGAAAGTGCCATCTTCGCTTCCTGTCACCTCAACCGAGAGACTCGGACCCAAGAGCACAGGCTGCACGAAATCAAACGAGTGTGTCTCTCCGGTCGGATCGGTAACCTTCACCTCTATCTGATAATCCCTGAATCGGTCATCCTCGTCATGCACGTCAGCGAACGTAAATGAGAACCTTCCATCCGGATCGGGAGTCAGCTTCTCCTTAACGATCACCCTGCCTTTCAGGCTGACCTCCGCAACCATAGCCGAAGCGGACACCGGAGTACCTGACAGACTTTCAACCTTGCCGCTGACGGTGATGTCATCTCCCGGAAAATATGCCTTTGAATGCTTGTCAAACGTAAGGTCAAATGTAGGAAGCACATATTCCTCGATCACAACCGATGTCTGTCCCAACACCTTATTGCCTGAAAGCACCTCCAGCGAATGCATGCCCATACGCTTCAGCCCCTCAAGTTCACACTCTGCAGCAATAGAGCCAAAATCATTGGTTTTCAACACCTTCTCCCACACAACATCTCCCTGCTGATCTACAAGTCTCACCCTTACGGACGCTCCACCAGAAACATAAGACAACCTCTTTTCAAGATCCTGTCCATACACGATGGCCTTGAACTTCAAAGTCTCGCCGGGGCGATATGCCGCGCGCTCGGTCAGCACCACAGAAAGAAGAGGATCCGGGCCAGAGGAAACATATCTGTCTGACGATTTGTATACATAAACATTGCGGCTCATGCGCGTCAGTCCATCTTCACCGACAGCAACGCAGCGTAAATTGCAATAACCTTTGCTCTCGATGACAGACAAGATTTCCTGAGGCAGCTCAGTAAAGCCATCCATACGGAAATCCTTATATTCAGCAACCTTCCTGTCATTCCTATACACCTCTATATCTACCACCTCCACCGGCTCACCGGTCATATAGTCCGCAACGTAGAGATACTTCATTCCGGCATCCTCCCGGATGGCTGCAGAAAGCGTATATTTGAGAAATGACATATCCCGCCATGAAGCAACTCCTTCATAATATCTGATCGTGTAGTCCCCATCCGGCATAGGAGGAAGAGCCACAGAAACCGTATCCCGAAGGTAATAGCTCCTTTCGGTATTCTCTATGACTGTATCAAATACCTTATCACCCTCATGAATGATAGCCACCTTCGCCTTTGACATGTTCCTGAACGCAGCATAGAGCCTGCCGTCATGCACCCAAATCGTTACATTTTCCTCATCCAGATGCTTCAGGACATCATCAAGTCCTTCACATTCAGCAGCTATACGCGCATCAACACCCGATCGGAATCGATCTCTAAGCTTAATGTACTCCTTAACCTGCTCACGCATCTTCCTGTAATCCTCAGAAGTACCTTTACCCTGGCCGGCAAGCAGTTCCCTCTTTACAAGATACTGCAGCGGCAGGAGGCTGAGGGCGCGTCCTTCATGACGCGACGCAAGTTCATAAAGCCCGGCCTCATCGACTTTTCCCGATATAAGACAAAGATATTCAGCTATTCCAGCCACCGGATAGGCATCTCCAAACTCCTCACACACAAGTCCATACAGCTGACGCCTGTATTCAGTATCGCGTAAAGACAGCTCGAAAACCCTCCATAACGCATATTGGTAATCGTTTGTAAAAGACTCATTGACGACACTACCTGACAGAGCTCCCGCACCCTCATATACATCCGGGTTATAATGACCGGCCAGTTCAGCCCTGACACCCTGGAGTTCAGCAAACGATTTATCGAAATCATTCGAATATAGATTGCACAAGAATACAAGGAGTGGTTCTCCAAAGGACTCCATCTCTTCCATACGCTGCTCATAAAGCTCAGGAACAGCCTTCCAGTCACGCTCAGACCTCACATCTATATACCGATCCCAGGCATGGTAGAAATGCCATGACTCATGCTCATTACGCGCCTTTTTAATGATTTCCTCAAGAACTGACTCCGCCTTGCGAGGACGATCATAATCACCCGCAAGCTCATACTCCGCCCAGAGGGCTTCAAAACTCTTCTCTCTACGATCACGTCCGAAAAGGGATACGGATGTCACTGCCGCCACAACCGACAGCATGACAAAAGCAATAATATATCGTTTCATAATGCTGAATATTATCACATGTTGAATTCACGCGAATTCAGCACGTCTGATATATAAACGAAAAGAGCATGCGGAATACTTACGTCAGATGCCTTGCTTATTGTACGGAATCCCGCATTTCCGTTTACTTCGCAGACAGAATATGAATCCCCGCTGAAGAGGAGGTCCACGCCGGCAAACCTCAAGCCGACAGTCTGCACGGCCTTGACTGCAAGCTCACGCGCCTTGTCATCCAGCTCTACGGCCTTGAAGCTTCCTCCTTGGGAATAATTGGACAGGAATGATGTTTCGGAGTATCTGAGGACAGATCCGATGCACTCGTCCCCGAGCACCCATACGCGGATGTCACGGCCAGAGCTTTCTTCTATGAACTTCTGGAATATGCAGTCAGGCCGAAGCTTTCCGGCGGCCTCATCAAACGACGCCATGTCATTGACCATGAATATGTTCTCACCCTTCGACCCGTTTATCTGCTTTACCAGAAAACGCGCACCGAGAACCTCTGAAACCTCGTCGTAACCGGAATAAGGAGCATACATGGTATAAGGAGTCGGCAGTCCCGCAGCAGTCAGCACCTGATGGGTCAGAAGCTTGTCCCTGCACACACGCATCGGGTGGGATTCATTAAGCACGAATACCCCGGGCTTCTGCTCATAATACATGGATATCCTGTCGTTATAGGTCCTCATGACAACGAACGACACATCGTCCATCGGCTTACCAGCAAACGAAATCGATGATCCGGAAGGCCCATACTCTATCCTGCAGTCCTCCTCAAAGCATATTTCAAGCGACAGACCGCAAAGCGCAGCCTCCTCCTTCAGCCACCCGAAGGCATTATCCTTCCTTGTGGCAGTATAGCGCGGATAAACAAACACTCCTTTCTTCATATGCTACTTCTCTTTAAACCAACGTATTATCTCAGCAACCACATAAGTGCTTCCTCCGACATAAATCAACGGTTCATTCATGTCCGAAGCTATTTCAAGAGCCAGTCTCATCGCCTCCTCGGGACTCTGTTCCACATGGTATGGAGCGCATGTCACACCTTCCTGTTCACAATAAGCGACATATCTCTCTGCCAACGCTTCAGCCGGCAAAGCGCGTGGTCCCGGTGCGCTTGTAAACACATAATGAGCCTCAGCAGGAAGCAGATGGGCGATGCTATGGAAGTCCTTGTCCGACATGATACCATATACTATCACAAGGCTTCCACATTCTCCGGCAGCAAGCATATCCGAGAGTCGCTTCATATTCAGTTTCAAGCCATGTTCATTATGACCGATATCGCAGATCACCATAGGATCCTCCATGATTCTTTCCCACCTTCCGTGGAAGTCAGTACGAGCTGCCGTACGTTCAATAGCTTCCGCCACGCATGCTCGGTCGAAAGGGACGTCAAGCACGTCAAGTGCGGCAAGAACGGTACGCAGATTATGCCTCTGGCAAGCACCCTGGAGATCCATCCTTGAGAGGATTTCCTCATGTTTGTCCCACATGGTCGGAGCCACTTTGTCAGCGAATGTCAACAGCGACATAATCTCAGTCCTGCTGCCCATGAGCTTAGGTTCAGGAAGATTGGTATACAGCACCTTACGCTCAAATACCGGATCTATTTCCGGATCACTCTCGCCCACTACCACAGGTACACATGGCTTGATGATGCCAGCCTTTTCAAAGGCGATTTCCGGCAGTGTATCGCCAAGGATGTTGCAGTGGTCAAGTCCGATGTTGGTGATTACTGAAAGCACCGGCGTCACGATATTCGTGCTGTCGAAACGGCCGCCAAGACCGGTCTCGATCACAGCGACCTCGACACCCTCTGAGGCGAACCACTCAAAGGCCATCATAGTAGATATTTCGAAGAGCGACAGATCCAGATGGTCGAACGTATCATGCCAACGCTCGCAGAAATCCCAGATGAAATCCTTGGAAATATATTCCAGCGAATCTCCCTGTACGATCCTGGCCCTTTCCCTGAAATCCAGGATGTGCGGTGAGGTGAAAAGTCCTGTCTTAAGGCCGCTTGCGGAAAGCACGGACGTCAGCATGCTGGACACTGAGCCCTTTCCGTTGGTTCCCGCTACATGAATAACCTTGAACTTCCTGTGGGGATGACCTGTAAGCTGGTCGAAAACCAGCATGTTCTCAATGCCCGGCTTATATGCCGCGGTGCCCGCCTGCTGAAAGGACGGGAACCTGCGGAAAAGGTCCTGGAGCATGCTCTGATACTGCTCCTCTGTATATCTAGCTTCCATAAATCGTCAAAAACGCTTGTTGTAAGCACAAAAATACTTATTTTTACAAACTTTATCACTAAAATATTATCACTTGCGAAACTTGAGTGAAAGCATGAAGGAAAACGAGTCAGCTTTATATTCACAGTACATCATCGACGGCATCCGATGCCCCGCAACCCCTGCGGAGCTGCTTGAGGAGTGCATGGACTTTGACGGACCCCAGGAGATGCCGGTAACTTCTTTCGATGACATCATCGACGAATCTACCGAACCTCCTCTGTCGGCATGTACATATGAAATGGAACGCAGCAGTGAGTACATAAGCCGCATTGTTCCCTTAGCCAATGCAGACAGGCCTTTCAGGATGCTATACCCTGGTCATTTCACACGCCTGCAGATAGCGAAGGCACTTCTGAGCAGACTATGGAGCGAAGGTCATTTCCGACTTGGGGACCTTAGGATATGGGCTCAGTGGGAATGGAATACCCGCCCTATCGGAAACATGGCCGCCTTCTATGAGAGCGCTCAAAGCGCAGGAGAATACATTTACGGACTCGGAACCTACATCGAGGACTACGTCTTCATGGAAAGCGACGGCGAAAGCAACGTCAAGTTCTTCGCATGGCTCCCCGAGACTCCGATGACCGAGGACGACATAGATCCTGATGAGGAGCGCGAGGACATCCTCTTCAAGTCATCTCCATACGAGAGCACCCATCCTTGGATCACTGAAAACAGAAAGTGCCCGGCAGTCATGGAAAATGACCCTGACAGCTGGATCATCTACATACCTTTCGACACATGCAGGCACAAGCTCGGAGGATCCCTGCTGACACAGGCACATGACGACAACGGAGGTACGGCTCCCGGCATCATGGACCCTGACTATTTTATTGACTGCTACGAGGTTGTACGAGAGCTCAATGAGGATGGCATCCTCATGGCCGGCCGCGGAGTAGCGGACGGCGGACTCGCAGTCGCCGCAACGAAGTTGTGCGACAACGGCGGACTGCAGGCAGACCTGAGCGGAATACTTTCGTCATACCAGGAAGATGACAAGATAAAGCTGCTGTTCGGAGAAGTTCCCGGCGTACTTATCCAGATCAGCGACGACAACTATGACTATGTAGACTCGCAGTTCCTGCTTCAGGACATAGCATACTACCCTATCGGACGCCCGTCCGGTACCGGTTCAGGACTGACTTTTACGGAAACCTGCAAGACCGGCGTAGCCGACATCCTCGCATCGCTGCTGGAGCAGGCTTCCGAGGGTGAAGATTAATGGCGATTATTTAACGGATTTTCAGGAAAAATCATTAAATTCGCGCCGGATTTTTTCCGGTTCCCCTTATGGGGACATCCGATTTTCTGACGATAGAAAATTAATTCATTAATATTCAAATATTTAAAGATTTATGGAAACTAACAAGAAAAGAGTCTATTGCTTCGGTGGCAAAACTGCCGAGGGTAATGGTACTATGCGTGAGCTTCTCGGTGGTAAGGGTGCTAACCTCGCTGAGATGTGTACGCTCGAGATTCCTGTTCCTGCAGGTTTCACAATCACTACTGAGTGCTGTACTGAGTACTATGAGCTTGCTGGCGGTTACAGCGAGGCTCTCAAGGTAGAGGTTGCAGAGGCTCTCAAGAAGACTGAGGCTACAATGGGCATGAAGTTCGGTGACAAGGAGAATCCACTCCTCGTATCTTGCCGTTCAGGTGCACGTAGCTCTATGCCTGGTATGATGGATACTATCCTTAACATCGGTCTCTGCTCTGAGACTATCCCAGGCCTCATCGCTAAGACAAACAACCCACGTTTCGTATATGACGCATACCGTCGTCTCATCATGATGTACTCTGACGTTGTGATGGAGAAGGCTGAGGGCATCGAGCCAGCAGACGGACAGGGTATCCGCCAGCAGCTCGACAGAATGATGGAAGAGCTCAAGCATGCCAAGGGCTATGCTTCTGACACTGACATCACAGCTGAGGAGCTCCAGGACCTTTGCGAGAAGTTCAAGGTTCGCGTAAAGGAGGTTCTCGGAACTGAGTTCCCTGATTCAGCTGAGGCTCAGCTTTGGGGTTCTATCGGTGGCGTGTTCAAGTCTTGGAACGGAAAGCGCGCTATCGCATACCGTCGTATCGAGGGTATTCCAGATGAGTGGGGTACAGCTGTAAACGTACAGTCAATGGTATTCGGTAACATGGGTGACAACTCTGCTACAGGTGTTGCTTTCTCACGTAACCCGGCTAACGGTGACAACAAGTTCTACGGTGAGTGGCTTATCAACGCTCAGGGTGAGGACGTTGTAGCAGGTATCCGTACTCCAAACCCTCTCAACGAGGCTACCAAGAACCCACACAACCAGCACCTCGCTTCACTTGAGACTTCAATGCCTGAGGTTTACAAGGAGCTTGACGGCATCCGTCTCCAGCTCGAGACTTACTTCAAGGATATGCAGGACATCGAGTTCACTATCCAGGACGGTAAGCTTTGGATGCTCCAGTGCCGCGTAGGTAAGAGAACAGGTCTTGCTGCCCTCAACATGGCAATGGATATGCTCGAGGAGGGTATGATCGACGAGAAGACAGCTGTAATGCGCGTCGCTCCAGCTCAGCTCGACGAGATCCTTCACCCAATCCTCGACCCAGCTTCTGAGAAGAAGGCTTCAGTAGTGGCTCAGGGTCTTCCAGCATCTCCAGGTGGAGCTGTAGGAGTTATCGCATTCACTTCAGAGGCTGCTATGGA
>JAGBSL010000039.1 GCA_017631875.1 Bacteroidales bacterium
AAATCACATAAATCACTGTATAGAACCTCTACCTGGCCGTAAAATCTGCCTTTTCGCGGACAAGTGAGACCAGAACTGCAATGTTGTCCGTAAAAACGTCATTTTCACGGACAAGTGAGCTCCCAATGATAGGGTTATCCGTAAAACTGACCTTTTCGCGGACAAATAAAAAAAACGGTTCGAATTAATTCCGAACCGTTTTATAAACTATTTCAAAAGATCATCAAGGAGTTTCCTGAGCGATGCTTCGTCAACAACCTTTCCATCAACAAGTTCACCATCAGCAATGATGAACGCCGCAGGGAGAGCGGGGAGATTGTACACCGAGACATATGGTGACTGTGCTCCACGTGAATCACAGACATTTGTCCAAGGGAGCTCCTGTCCCCTCACAGTAGTTGCCCAAAGAGTCTTGTCAACATCGAGAGACACCTGATAGATATCCAGTCCCTTGCTGTGGTACTCCTCATAAAGAGGCTTGAAGAAATCGATGTTGAACATATTCTGCTGAGCCTGTGCGACACTCCAGAAATATACAATAACCACTCTTGACTCCATCTCTGAAAGCTTCCTCATCTTTCCGTCAAGTCCTGGGAGCTCAATTTCAGGATAGCCGATCTCCTCTGCATTGACAAGGCGCTCCTGAAGTTCCAGATAGCCGAACCTCACCTCTGCTTCCTTTCTCAAAGCCTTTACATACTTCGAATCAGGATATACTGTCTCAAGAGAATCCGCGATATTCGCGAACAGGATTGCATCAGTATTCTGCGAGAAAAGAGGAAAGTTCTCACCGACGATCTGATAGAATACCGGAATCACTGTGAGAGACTTGCTGTTCTCCATGACATACCTTACCCTATCTCTGTAATACGAGATATAAGCCCTGCTCATATCTGCGGCAAGACGGTCGTAATCAGCCTGGTCTGTCGCTGCACTCATCAGAAGAGCGATATCCTCGAACTCAGCAAGTGCGGCTGCATATGCCTTCTCCACCTCTGCGAGCTTGATGGACTCTTCTGAGCCCTCAAAGGTAACGCGTCCAAGGGTATCAGAAACGACACTGACCTTGTCACCTGCCTCAAGCAAAAGGCTTGCGATCTTCTTTTCTCCATAGAATAGATAGACAAACTCCGGCTGCCCCTCAGCTACATCAACCTTATAGGAGAAATATCCAGAAGCATCAGTCTTTACGGTATCAAGTACCTCATACCTGTTGGACTCAAGGAGCTTCACGATAACCTCTGAAGAGGCTGCATCTGTAAGCGTTCCGTCTATCCTTGCGTTGCTGGCGCACGATACAAGTGCAGCCATTGCAGCAACAAATGAAATGATCTTACTGAATCTTGACATATTCATTATAGATTGCGGTAGCTATCTCTGAGAACTCCTCCTGAGAAAGCTCCAGTTTCTTTTTTCTGAAATCCATGTCACCCTCTGTCTGGAGCGGCACGAGATGGATATGAGTGTGAGGCACCTCCATTCCGAGGACGGCAACGCCTACCCTCTGGCATGGAACAGCAGCCTTCAGCGCCTGAGCCACCTTCTTTGCAAATGCGCAAAGTCCCATATAAGTCTCGTTATCAATGTTGAAGATATAGTCATCCTCAACATTCTTTGGAATCACAAGGGTGTGGCCTTTTGCCATCGGCGCGATGTCAAGGAATGCGTAGAACTCATCGTTCTCCGCAACCTTGTATGACGGAATCTCGCCTTTGGCTATTTTTGTGAAAATTGTTGCCATAATGAAGATTACAAAGTGATTTCAAGAATCTCGAACTTGATGATGCCGGCAGGAACCTTTGCCTCAACGACCTCACCTACTCCGTGACCCATGAGAGCCTGTCCGATAGGAGTCTTCACTGCAAGCTTACCTGCCATGAAGTCAGCCTCCTGCTCGCTCACGAGCGTGAAGTTCATTATCTGGTTTGTATTGAGGTTCTTCACCTTCACCTTGTTGAGCATCTGCACCTTGTCTGTTCCGATCTGTGACTCGTCGATGACGCGTGCATTTGCTACAAGGTTCTGGAGCTTCGCGATGTTAAGCTCAAGAAGGCCCTGAGCCTCTCTTGCTGCCTCATACTCCGCATTCTCCGACAGGTCGCCCTTATCTCTCGCCTCTGCGATAGCAGCTGAAATGACAGGACGCTGCGCAATAGCTTCCGCAAGCTCCTTCTTCAGCTTATCAAGACCCTCCTGGGTCATATACTGTAGTGCCATAATTATTTGATTTATAGTTTTTTATTCATTAAACTTCGGTGTCATGATCTCCGAATACAGCACCAGCTTCTTCGGATCGATCTTTTCTTTCGGACTTGTTTCCTCTTCCTCGATCAGCATTGGTTTTCTGGTCTTTGTCTGCCTCTGGACGTCTTCGAGTGTCATAGGCTCAGGCTTAGGAGCCGCTGGTTTAACCTCAACCGGCTTTGGCGTCACCGGCCTCTGGAAAATCGGTTCGTGTCTTGGCACAACAGGCTCCGCCTTCGGCACAAAGACTTCCCGATCCTCCTCAAAAGGATCCAAAGATCCGAATGGGCCGAACGGCTGAGACGGCTTCTGAGGCTGCTTTCCGGCATCCTCGAACTTCTTGTTTACGGCTTTGAATATGCCGACTGCAAGAACGACTAACAGACCTATTATTTCTTCCATAATACTTATGTTTAGATCCCTCGGCTACGCTCGGGATGTCAGTGTCATGCAAGCTTCCTTGTCTTTTACCAACTGGGCTCTCAAGGCTTCAAGCGACTCGAAGCGGCGTTCCTCGCGGATACGCGCTATGAATGTCAGCTTGAGGTCAAGTCCGTATATGTCTTCGTCGAAATCCAGGATATGAGTCTCTATCGTACGTGCATTGCCCTGACCCACAGTAGGTCTGTAGCCGATGTTGCACATTCCGTAGAGCTTCTGCCCTATCGTTTCGACCTCCACAAAGTACACTCCGTTTGCCGGCACAAGCTTCAGCGGCTCATAAAGCTGCATGTTCGCTGTCGGGAAACCTATCGTGCGGCCGATTCTGTTGCCCGCCACAACGACACCTTCAAGCGAATACCTGTACCCAAGCATTGCAGTTGCACTTTCAACATCTCCCTCCTCCAGGCTCTGGCGGATCTTTGTAGAACTTACGGCATACCCATGCTGAGAAGGAACCATATCGGTCCTTATAACCTCAAGCCCGAGTCGTTCCGCAGTTTCAGCGACCTCATCCGAACCTTTGGCATCGCATCCCATCCTGTTGTCATATCCGAGCAGAATGGTCTTTGCGCCATAATTTTCAATGAGCATGCGGAGATACTCCTCCGTAGTCATTGCGCTGAAGTCCTTCGTGAAGCGAAGAATCTCAACCTTGTCCACGCCCAGACCGAAAAGAAGCTCCTTCTTTTCCGCAAGCGTAGTAAGAAGCCTGAGTGAACGGGCTTCCTTTTGCAGCACATTACGGGGATGTGGCCAGAATGAAACGACCATGCTTTCATCCCCGCGAGCTGCTGCAGCCTCGACGAGCTGCTTTATTACAAGACGGTGTCCGGTGTGGACACCGTCGAAAAAACCGGTTGCTACAACCATCTTACAAGTTCGAAGTCCTGTCTGTGCGGGAGCTTAGCGTTCTTAGCGTAGATACGGCCGGCTACCATGTAGAGACCTGATCTGTCTGGGTTGATGGATGCCTTGTATGTTGCTCTTCCGTCAACAGCCTCACCTGGAGTGAACTCATACTTCTCCTGGATGTTGAGACGGCCCTTCTTGCCATAAGTAGCGAAAATTGCCTCTACTCCGATCTCCTCAGGATTGAGGTCACCGATGTTGAGGACTACCTCAGCCTCGAATGCGTTTCCGATAGAGAAGTGGTCGCTGTTGCCATCCGGCATTGTAGCAGAAACAACCTCGACGTTCTTCCACTCACGGCGGAGTCTCTTCTTCCAAGCTGCGATCTCACGAGCCTCTGCGAAATCATCAGCTACGATGCCGTCAACACGTGCAGCCTGTGGTACATAGTACTGGTTGATGTAGTCAGTGAGCATGCGGTTTGTTGTGAAGTTGCATGCAACCTGAGCCACGCAGTTCTTGATGATCTCGATCCAGTCTGATGAGCGGCCTGTAGAGAGTGACTTGTTGTAGAATGTAGGAGCGATCTCGTTCTCGATGATGTTGTAGATAGTAGCTGCATCTAGCTCGTCCTGGTAGTTCTGGTCATCGTAAGTGCGCTCCATTGGAAGTGCCCAACCTGCGCCCTTCTTGTAACCCTCAACCCACCATCCGTCAAGTACCGAGAAGTGCATTACACCGTTCATGGCTGCCTTCTCTCCTGATGTACCAGAAGCCTCGAGTGGACGTGTAGGGTTGTTCATCCAGATGTCAACACCCTGAACGAGGTACTTAGCTACAGTGATGTCGTAGTTAGGTACGAATACGATCTTACCGATGAAGCGTGGCTGCTTAGAGATCTCCACGATCATCTTGATGAGATCCTGACCTGCCTTGTCAGCTGGGTGAGCCTTACCTGCGAAGAGGAACTGTACAGGCTGCTTAGGATCGTTCACGATCTCAGCGAGTCTGTCGAGGTCACGGAACAGCAGGTGTGCTCTCTTATATGTAGCGAAACGACGTGCGAAACCGATAGTGAGAACGTCATCACGGAGGTTCTCCTTGATCTCTACCACCTGCTTAGGCGAGTAGTGGCTTGCAGCTGCAGGGTCAGAGAGTCTTCTCTTCACCTCGTCGATGAGCTTCTTGCGGAGTGAAGTGCGGATGTTCCATACCTCCTCGTCAGAAACCTTGTAGATGCCGTCGAAGCATGACTTGTCATAGTGGTGAGTCTTGAACTCCTCGCCGAATACCTTGGCGTGAACCTCCTTCCACTCTGGAGCTGTCCAAGTCGGATAGTGAACACCGTTGGTTACGTAGCTTACGTGGAGCTCCTCAGGGAGATATCCTGGCCACATGTGTCCGAGGATGTCCTTGCTGACCTCACCGTGGAGCCATGACACTCCGTTAACCTCCTGAGAGATGTTAGCTGCGAGGATAGACATAGAGAACTTCTCGTTAACGTCAGCACCGTTGTTCTTACCAAGACCCATCATAGTCTCCCAGTCGATCTTGAGACGCTGTGGGTAGTGGCCGATATACTTGCGGAGCATGCCCTCGTCGAAAGCATCGTGTCCTGCAGGAACCGGAGTATGAGTTGTGAAGAGTGATGATGCTCTTACTACCTCGAGAGCCTCCTGGAACTCAAGGTTCTGCTCTGCGATCAGCTCACGGAGACGCTCAAGGCCGATGAATGCGGCATGACCCTCATTGCAGTGGTAAACCTGCGGATCGAAGCCGAGTGCGCGGAGAGCGCGGATACCGCCAACACCGAGAAGGAGCTCCTGCTTGAGACGGTTCTCCCAATCACCACCGTAGAGGTTGTAAGTGATTGATCTGTCCTCTGGGAGGTTCTCTGGAATGTCTGTGTCAAGGAGGTAGAGCTCTGTGCGGCCTACATCAACTCTCCAGAGACGTGCGCTGAGTGTGCGGCCAGGGAAAGCGATGCTTACGCTCATCCAGTTACCGTTCTCGTCACGTACAGGAGTAGCAGGGATCTTGTTGAAGTCCTGAGCTACGTCCTCAGACACCTGCTCACCGTTAGCTGTAAGCTTCTGGTTGAAGTATCCGAATCTGTAGAGAAGACCTACAGCTACGAGGTTGGTATTCATGTCGGAAGTCTCCTTGATGTAGTCTCCTGCGAGGATACCGAGACCGCCTGAATAGATCTTAAGTGATGTGTCAAGACCGTACTCCATACAGAAGTATGCAACTGAAGGAGTTGTACGCTCTGCCTTGAGAGCCATGTAAGCGTTGAACTCATCCATTACTGTCTTGAGGTCTGCAAGGAACTTGGTATCCTGCTCGAGAGCCTTATATCTCTTCTTGCTTACCTTGTCAAGCATTGCAATAGGGTTCTGGCCTGATGCCTCCCATGCCTGAGGGTCTACCTTTGCAAAGAGGCTCTTTGCAGATTCGTTCCAGCACCACCAAAGGTTCTTGGAGAGTATTTCGAGGTCTTTAAGTGAATCTGGAAGGTGGCGTGACACGATCACGCTGTTCCAGGTTGGCTGATTAACTTCAAATTTTCTGTATTCCATATGTTTTTCTGTTCTGGTTGACGGATATGTTCCGGCAACAGATATTAATTTCTCTAATGCTTTAGAATATGCTTCCTTATAATATACGATCTGATTCTCCCAAAGGGCGATTTCAGACACCTCCTTGGCATTCTGCATGTACTTCTTCTTCGAATCCTTGCGGAGGGCGGCGATCTCGGCCACGCGGGCAGCAACGCCATCCACTACCTCATGGTAGTTCGAGTCTGTTCTGTCAAGCACTGTGATACCAGGGTGTTTCTTTCCATAATATGTACGTACCCAGAGGCCGAATCCTGCGAGAGTTGTGGTGAGGGTAGGAACCCTGAACGCAAGGCTCTCGAGCGGAGTATAGCCCCATGGCTCATAGTATGATGGGAACAATGTAAGGTCAAGTCCCGAAAGAAGATCGTAATATGGCATGTCGAACACGCCGTCGTTTCCGTTCAGGTAAGATGGGATGAAGTATACTTTCACCTTGTCGCCTGCCGCGTTGTTGAGCTGAACCTCATTGAGACGGCGGGTAACGTTATCGTACTCCGGATTCATCAGATAGTGTGATGTCCTGGTCACATAGTTCGAGCCGTTGCCTGCGAGCTTAGCCACAAGCTGCTTATCCGGACCGTTGTGGCCTGAAGGAATCATGATGAATGCGTGCACAGTCTTGCCCTTGAACTCGGAGTTATTAAGCTTGTTGAGAGCATCGATATAAACGTCGATACCCTTGTTCTTCCACTCATAGCGTCCGCCGATACCTACGAGGACAGCATTCTCAGGCACTTCCTCTCCGCACATAGCAGAAGCAACTGTCATGAGCTTTGCTCTTGCACGTGCACGAAGTTCCTCATACTCCTCGTCTGTAGCCGGTGTGAAGCTCGGTTCGAATCCGTTAGGGGTCACTACATCTACCGGTCTGCCCAGGAACTGTCTGCACTCCTGAGCCGTAATGTCGCTGACTGTCGTGAAGATGTCGCTGTGAAGCGCAGCCTTCTTCTCGAGGGAGTGTCTTGCAACGACATTGAAATGTCTTGCCTTTTCGTCTGCATTGTAGCCGAGAAGTCCGTCATAAAGCGGCAGGTAGTTACCTGCGATGCATCGTCCGATCACGGTAGCGTGTGTCGTAAACACTGTAGCTACAGGGATGTTGACTGACTTCAGATAAAGGAGTCCTGTACCGGTCATCCACTCGTGGAACTGAGCCACGACCTTGTCTGACGACTGGAGGTTGTAGTTATAGAAACTCTCGATGACTCTTCCGGCAGCGTAACCGAAGAGAGCCGACTCCCTATAGTCCCAGTTACCGCTGATCGAGTCAACGCCGAACTTCTTCCAGAACTCGGTGAGGATCTCATTCTGACGGGTAAGGAACTGCTTGAAATCAACGAGGATGGCTGTAGGCTTGCCTGGGATGTTCCAACGGCCGACACGGACTCTGAGTCCTTCGGCAGCCGCCTGCATCCTCCAGCTTCTGTACAGTGCCGGATCCTCAATGAAATCAGGGTTGCTTTCTGTGTCCATCCATACATCAGGTCCCACCATAATGTGGCGCCTGCTGAACTCGTTCTTGAGATAAAGGGACTTGGTAGCGATCACTGTATAGATACCGCCTACCTTATTACACACTTCCCAACTAACTTCAAACAGATAATCAGGCTTGATAATCTCTGTTTTCATTTTGCTATAAAAATTTACTTAGTTACCCCGGCCGGAGTCCTTATTATCGGATTCCGCCCGGGGAAATATAATTTTAAATCATGTCATCTCGAGCGAAGTCGAGAGATCTGATCTATTTCTTAGTAGTCTTCTTGGCTGCTGGCTTCTTGGCAGCTGGCTTTTTAGCAGCTGGTTTCTTAGCCTTTGGAGCCGCCTTCTTTACTTTTTCGGGTGCAAAGATAACATCTGAAACGGAAATTGCATCATCAACTCGCAAAATAAAATCACTTAAAACGTTCATATAGTTGATAAACGCCTCATATGGAGTATCATACGGGTTGAAATATTTATGCACAGCTCCGTCCGAGAAGAACTTTGTACACATATAATAGAAGTGGTCGCTCTCCTGGAGGTGGCCGAAATCTGACCAAAGACCCTCATCGTTGAGAATACCGAGCTTCTCCACCTGGTCGTAAAGCTTGTTGAATGCGTCGTTCTGGAGCTCGTTACCAAGCCATGCAGTGACGTCGCGCTCCTCGTCTGCCCATGAAATAGGATCCATCACATCGAGGTCGCCTACCGGACGATGCTTCTTTGTAGCCTCACTTGGAGTCACGAACTCGAACTCGCCGTCTCTGAGGACTTCCTCAGGGAAGTATCTCATGAAATCGAAGATGCCGCTTGATGCCTTCTGGTGCTCGCCGAATGTCTCGTAGTCCATGAAGAGGTTGATGATCTCCTCGTTCTGAGCGGCAGCCTTAAGCCATGCAAGGTACTTCTCGCCTGTGAGCGGCCAGTCTGACCAGCCTCTGTCTGAGAAGCGGAATGCGATATCATCGCTGAGTGCAGAGTTCTTGAGGAGGAGCTTGAGCTTAGGAGCTGTCGCGCCTGTATATACGAAGTTAGGGCTCTTCCATCCGAGAACGTGCTTAGCACCCTCTGTAAGCATTGTCTTGAATCCCATCTCGTATACCATCTCTCCGATAGCGTCAGAGTAGATGAGCTCTGTGTTGCGGAATGCCTTAGGAGTCACGCCGAAATAGTGCTCGATAGCCGCTCTGTGCTTCTCCACCTGATGCTTGAACTCAGCCTCCGATGCGAGAGCTGCAAGAGAGTGGTAGTATGTCTCTGAAAGGAACTCTACGCAGCCTGTCTGAGCGAGCTTGCGGAAGCTCTCGATAACCTCCGGTGCGTATCTGTCGAACTGCTCAAGGACTGTACCTGAGATAGAGAACGCCACCTTGAACGATCCCTTGTTAGCCTCGATAAGCTCCTGGAGGAGTGCGTTCATTGGGAGGTAGCACTTCTGGGCTACTCTGCGGAGGATTGTCCTGTTAGCGAAGTCGTCATAGTAATGAGAATCCTTTCCGATGTCAAAGAATCTGTATAGTCTCAACCTTGCTGGCTGATGTACCTGAAAATACAGACAAATACTCTTTTTCATGATTATTAAGTTTTATTTTATTTCTTGTCAATTACTTCCTGATAAATACCCTTGATCTTAGCGGCAACATCGTTCCACTTGATGCTGTTCACCTCGTCGTAACCGCAACGTGCAGCGAGCTGCGCGATTGCAGGATACTGGAGCAGACCGTAAATCTGGTCAGCCATCGCGTCCACATCCCAGAAGTCCACCTTGAGGGCGTACTTGAGGATCTCGGCGCAGCCTGACTGCTTCGAGATGATCGAAGGCACGTTGGTCTGCATGGCCTCGAGCGGCGAGATTCCGAACGGCTCGGAAATAGATGGCATCACGTAGACATCCGACAGGGCGAACATCTTGTGCACCTCCTTACCGCGAAGGAAGCCTGTGAAGTGGAATCTGTCTGAAATTCCGAGACGAGCGACGTGGCGGATACATCTGTTAAGCATGTCACCGCTACCCGCCATCACGAAACGTACGTCCTTGCATCTCTTGAGCACCTTTGCAGCTGCCTCAATGAAATACTCAGGACCCTTCTGGTAAGTCACACGGCCGAGGAAGGTAACCACCTTCTCCTTCACGTTCCTCTCGACCTCAAGCTTCTCGCGGCCTGTGAAGTCAACGGCATTGTGTACTGCCACAACCTTATCAGGATCGATTCCGTAACGGTTGATACATATATTTCTTGTAAGCTCTGACACAGCCATTACCTTATCGGCAGCCATCATACCCTTTGTCTCAAGGTCAACCACGCGTGTATCCACCTGGTCGTCGCTCGCACGGTCGTATGATGTGGCGTGCATGTGTACTACGAGCGGCTTGCCTGTAAGCTGCTTTGCAGCGATACCTGCAAGGTAAGTAAGCCAGTCATGGGCATGGATCACGTCGAACTGATCCTTGTACTGCATTGCGATTGTCGCACCGACCATCGCATAGCGTGCAACCTCCTCCATGAGGTTTGCGCCGTACTTGCCTGAGAACTTATATTTCTGGCCGTACTGCACACGGAAGCTCTTGACCTGTCTCTTACGCTCCTCCTCGACCATTGTCTTGAAGTCTACCGGATCAACGTAAGGGACCATGTTGGTGCCGATGTGTACAAACTGAACCTTTCCGAGGAACTCGTCAACGGTAGCGCTGACTGTATCTACGGCAACGTCGCTGGCGTTGATGATCTTCACCGCGCTCTCGTCCTCGTCACCCGAAGCCGAAGGCATGACGAAAAGAACATCTACGTCATTATACGCAAGACCCTTGGTCATTCCGTAGCAGGCTGTTCCAAGACCACCTGCGATATGAGGAGGGAACTCCCATCCGAACATCAGAACTCTCATTACTTATCCTCCTTCTTATATTGTTTCATAACATGTACTATCTGCAGGAGAGCTGCGGTGCTCATCGCTGAAGCGATCGCTCCGTGCGGCTCGTGAGGTGGGTCTCCGTCATAAAGCTCAGAGAACTGACCTACACCGTGCTTGCTGATGTCCTCGAAGAATCCCTCGACGAGATACTTAGCCCTTCCGTAGAAGGTGCTGCCCATCATGCGGAAGCAGAGGTCGATGTATGGTGAGAGGAGGTCAGGGAATGCACAACCCTGGTGGTATGCGAGGTCGCGGTCGATCTGCGATCCCTCGTAAACGCCTCTGTAAGCCTCGTTTCTTGGAGAAAGCGACCTGAGACCTCTCTTTGTGAGGAGCTCGTCGTTGATTGTCATCACTACCTCAGAGATAACCTCGTCATCAAGCGGACAATACTCCAGGTATGCAGGAATGAGCATGTTAGGTCTTACAGCCTGATCAAGCGGACCGTTTCCTACGTAATCAACAAGATAACCCCACTCAGGCTTCCAGAATGTAGGCTGGAAGTTCTCCTTAACGAGGTCGCGTACTGCAGACCACTTCTCTACGAATTCGCTCTTCTTAGGACCATACTTGTTCTCCATGTCGATAGCGAAGCAGAGGGCGTTATACCAATATGCGTTGGTCTCTACCTGATAACCTGCTCTCTCTGTCACAGGATGTCCATATACGTAAGCGTTCATCCACGAAAGGGCAACGCCGTCCATCTGAGCCCAGAGGAGTCCGTTAGGATGCATCGCGATTTCCTTTCTCTGACCAGGAGCATAGCTCTCGATGATCTTCTTGAGGGTCTCGCCATATTTCTTCCAGATCTGTCTCTCCTTGCCGCTGAAGCGGATGTACTGCTGGAGGGTCTCAGTAAGTCTGAGAGGCGCCTCACACTGGGTTGTACGATGGAAGAGACGATCCTGCTCGTCTGCAATAAGGGTATCGAGAATCCTCTCGAACTGGTCGCAGTCGCCGTTTGCGTAAAGTGTAAGGCCAGGGAGAGAAGCGATGGTCTCTCTGAGGAGACCTGTCTCAAGCCATGAGAAGCCGGCATTGATGCGTGCCTTGTCACCTGTATCGCACTTGAAGATCTCAGCGTTGTTCTTGAGGAGATCCTCATAAGTCTCTGCCGCAGGCATCTTCTTGAGAGTATCAGTGAACTTTCTCTTAAGGCCCTTAGGATTGATTTCATTTACTGAAGCGGAGAACACCACTGAATCACCCGGCTTCATCTCAATAGAGAATGCACCCGGAACGAAGAGGTCCTCCCTGCAGTCGAATCCGCGGCGGTACTCGTCCGAGTATGTAACGCCGCTATACCAATATGGCTGATACTTGAATGCAGGCTGACCCGAAA
The DNA here is from genome assembly GCA_017631875.1 of Bacteroidales bacterium. The sequence continues at coordinate 11,893 of JAGBSL010000039.1, forward strand.
GCTGCATGTTCAGATAAGGGAATCCATTGTAAAGACGGAATGCCACACCGCCATCAACCTCGTCATATCCGGTATAAGCCTCGGAATTCTGACTTGTAAGGCTGTGGACGCTTCTGAATGCAAGGAAAGGCTTCAGCATAAGCGTAAGCTTCGACGGAGCCTGAAGAAGTTCGTACTTGATGAGCACCTGATCGTTGTCAGGAACCATCATGATGGTCTTGGTGAACAGGATTCCTCCGACCTTATAGGTCACAACCGGTACAGGGTCAGCATCGAAGTCCACGATGTACTTATGTCCCTTAGGATCATAAGTGTCGCCATAGCAGTGGATACCGAGGTTGAACTGCTTACCTCTGAGGACCAGACTCTCATCCAGCGCAGAAAGCAGCATATACTTTCCGCCACCCAGCTCATCAACAGGGACAGCGAGCAGTCCGTGATAACGCCTTGTGTTGCAGGTCACGATAGACGTGTTGCAATAAGCGCCTGTCTCATTCGCAGCAATGATCTCGCGCTTGAGCGAATACTCCAGGTTCACAAGCTCGGACTTGTTGAATTTAAGAAAAGCCATATAATTTATATTAGGTTAAAATATTTCTCTAAAAACCGTTTAGTCGATCTTCTTCAATACGATCGCAGTGCGACTAGGAAGATAGAGTGACAGGGAATCCTTATATTTTCCGCTGCCGTTCTCACTCTTGACAGGTACACTGAAATGCACCTCTCCAGTCTTTAACCTGGAGAAGCCGTCAAATTCGTTTTCGTCTGTATTCAAGATAGCCTCATATTTTCCGGCAGGAGCCGCAAAGCCGTAGTCGGTAAATGAAGCCTCGGGGTTGAAATTCAGCGCAAAGATACAATCTTTTCTTTTGAAAATAAGTATCTTTTTCTGCTCATCCTGTACAAAAAGTTCCGGAGCCTCATCAAGAATCGACTCCGCACGCGCCATTTCAATCATTGCCTTGTCAAAATTGCGCAGATATCTGTATCTCAGGTAGTCAGGCTCGGCAAGCGACCACTGCCTTCTGGCGTGCTTGTATGACCATCCGTTTCCTTCGCGAGGGAAGTCGATCCACTCAGGATGGCCAAACTCGTTACCCATGAAGGTAAGGTATCCATTTCCGCAGGTAGCCATGGTCACAAGACGGATCATCTTGTGCAGGGCCATACCTCTATCTACCACCGGAGACTGCGATTCCTTGTTCATCGAAGTGTACATCTCCGCATCCATCAGACGGAACGCAATCGTCTTATCGCCCACCATTGCCTGGTCGTGGCACTCGGCGTAGCTGATGGTCTTCTCATCCTCACGCTTGTTGGTGAGCTGCCACCACATCTCGCCCATGCTCCAATGGTCGTCAGACAGTTCCTTGATCCACTTGATCCAGTTGTCGGCAACACCCATGCTCATGCGGAAGTCGAAGCCGACGCCGCCCATTTCAAGCGGTGCCGCAAGGCCTGCCATACCGCTGACATCCTCTGCGATAGTGAATGCATCCTCGTTCATCTCATGGATGAGGATATTTGCGAGGGCCAGGTATGCGATAGCATTGTCATCCACGCCCTGGTTGAAGTAGTTCTCATAGCCCACGAAGGCCTTCTCCAGACCGTGATCCCAGTAAAGCATGCTTGTCACGCCGTCAAAGCGGAATCCGTCTATATGGTACTCCTCCATCCAGTACTTGCAGTTGGACAGGAGGAAATATTTGGTCTCATCCTTTCCGTAATCGAAGCATCGCGAGCCCCAAGCCGGATGATGGCCCTGCCATCCGTCGTAAAAATACAGAGTCTCCTTTCCGTCGAAGTTTCCGAGTCCTTCCGCCTCATTATCAACAGAATGCGAATGCACAATATCCATCACCACAGCTATGCCGAGAGCATGTGCCTCATCCACAAGGGCCTTGAACTCCTCAGGCGTTCCGAAGCGCGAGCTGAGTGCGTAGAAGTTAGCTACCTGATAGCCGAAAGATCCATAGTAAGGATGCTCCTGAAGAGCCATGATCTGCAATGTGTCATAGCCCAGATCCGCAACCTTAGGAAGAACATTCAGACGGAACTCCTCGAATGTTCCCACCTTCTCCTCCTCTGCAGCCATTCCGATGTGGCACTCATAGATCAGCGGATGCTGACGCTTGCCCGGCTTGCCGTGCTTCCACTCATATGGCTTAGGATCCCACACCTGAGCGCAGAATGTCTTGGTGTGCGGGTCCTGAACAGTTCTTGTCACATATGCCGGAAGCCTCTCGGCACCTCCTCCCGGCCACTCTATATATAATTTATAGAGAGTTCCATGGTCAAGGAACATGGAAGGGAGCACGATCTCCCAGTTTCCGCCTCCTATAGGCTTGAGAGCATACGCCTCTGTACGCTTCCAGTTGTTGAATTCTCCGATGATATATATCTTGGTAGCATTCGGAGCCCACTCGCGGAACACCCAGTTGCCCTTGGCGTCGCGATGAAGGCCGTAATACACGTGGTTGTTCATGCCTTTGGAAAGAGAACCGTCCACCGACATCCTCTCCTTTAGGTCCATTATCATCTCATGACGGCGGTCAATGACCTCCTTATATGGCTCCAGCCACTCGTCATGGTCATAGATCATATCTTTCTTCTTTGTTGTCATATGCTTGGTCAACTATCAATTCATTCCTTCAACCTTTTCACGGACACCGCGAAGGTAGTCACGGCAGGCCGAGATCAGTTCCTCTGACCTCTTTATATACTTGTCTATGTCATCGATTCCCGTCTTGGGATCCTCCACCTTGGCGGCTATCGCCTCCAGTTCCTCAATCGCTTTGCTATAGTCAAATTTCTGTTCCATAACCATTTATAAGATTGCCACGTCGCTACGCTCCTCGCAATGACGTGAGACGTCCATAACCTTTGCTTCGACCGTTCCGTCGGAGAACATCACCGACACCTTGTCGCCGGCAGATACGCCGGCAGCACTCTTGAGCACCACCCCCTGCGCATCCACCGCAAGTGCATAACCTCTTTCCATTATCCTGCGTGGGTCTGCCGCCGTAATCCTCGTCTGAAGCACGTTCAGAGCGGACTCGGCAAGCGAAGCCTTCATCGCAAACGCATTCCTGATCCTGTCTCCAAGGCGTCCAGCCTGGTTCTCCATTGCAGAAACCCTCGCGGAAAAGGCAAGTCTCATGCGAGTCTGATATGAAGTCAGTCTCGCGTCCTCATCCTCATACATCGACAATATGAAATCCGCCAGAGCCGTAGGAGTCTTGACATATTCATGGGCTACCATATCGCACACATGGTAATCATGATCATGACCGATTGCCGTCAGCACAGGCAACGGATATTGCGCGATAGCCGCGGCCATCTCATAATCATCGAAGCACGCCAGATCCAGTTTCGAGCCGCCTCCGCGAAGGATAAGCACGGCATCATACACCTTTCCGGAATCCATCACCGCATCAAGGGCAGCAATTATAGATGCCGGGCATTCCACTCCCTGCATCATGGCCGGATACAGTTCCGGAGCGACCTTGAATCCGTAAGGATTTTCGTCAAGATGGCGGATGAAGTCGCGGTAGCCGGCTGCGTCAGCGGCGGAAATCACCGCAAGGTGGTACGGCAACACCGGCAGAGCCAGCTCCTTCTGCAGGTCCATAAGACCTTCAGACTGAAGGCGTTCTATAGTCCTCTGTCTCTCCTGTTCCTTCAGACCGAGAGAAAATTCCGGATCTATATCATTGATTATAAGCGAGAAGCCATAAAGCTGGCTGTATGTAGGCTGGACCTCTACAAGGATCACCATGCCTTCCCGGATCGGAGAACCGGTCACTGACTCGAAGAATGGCGCTATGAATCTGTATTTCGAGCTCCAGATGATGGCACTGGCCTTTGCCACAAGCCCTTTTTCGTCGCTCTGGGACAATTCCATATAACAATGGCCTCCGCTGCGCGCCTTAACCGCTGCAACTTCGGCCCTGATCCATAAACGGTTAGGAAAAAGCAATTCTACCCCCTTCTTAAGTCTTGACTGAAACTCAAACAGGTCGATAAATTCCTTTTCCATATCCATTTCCTTTCTATCGCAACAAATTTAGTAAAAATTTTCATATATTTGCGCACGTTTTAAGGAACCTTATTTTTATGAAAATTATAGAAGCCCTTTTTGCCGGCAGCAGCACCAGGATTTCCGAGAAGCCGAAGCAGAAATTCCCTGAATTCGCCTTCATCGGAAGATCGAATGTAGGCAAGTCATCCCTTATCAACATGCTCTGCAGGAACAAGAAGCTGGCTATGACATCCAGCAAGCCTGGCAAGACCAGACTTGTCAACCATTTCCTTATCAACAAGGAATGGTATCTGGTTGACCTTCCCGGTTACGGATACGCCAAGATGTCGGCAACAGGAAAGCAGAAACTTGAGCAGGTCATCAGAAACTACCTCAACCTTTCTGAGGAGATGGTGATGCTCTTCGTCCTGATCGACTCCAGACATGACATCGGCAAGATCGACATGGACTTCCTTATCGAGCTCGGACAGGGACAGATCCCGTTCGCAATAATCTTCACCAAAGGCGACAAGAGCGGACCTAACGCTCTCGCGGCCCAGATCGAGAAGAACAAGCAGCAGATACTCGAGCTCTGGGAGGAGCTTCCTCCGACCTTCGTAAGTTCTTCCGAAACCGGTCTTGGAAGAGATGAGATCCTCAATTACATCGAATCGGTGCTTCAAAGCATCAAAGAACAACAAGCATAACCAAAAACCCTTATACCATGCACGACGAACACAAAATCAAGATCTTTACCTGTAAGGCATCAAGAGACTTCGCAGAGAAGGTGGCAATGAAGCTGGGCCTGAAGCTCGGCGAGTCTGACGTAGTAACATTCAGCGACGGCGAGTTCCAGCCAAGCTACAACGAGAGCGTCAGAGGAGCTACAGTATTCATCATCCAGTCTACATTCCCTCCTACAGACAACCTCTTCGAGCTTCTCCTGATGATCGATGCGGCAAAGAGAGCATCTGCACATAAGGTTATCGCCGTCATGCCTTACTTCGGATGGGCAAGACAGGACCGCAAGGACAAACCAAGAGTGTCTATCGGAGCCAAGCTCGTAGCAAACATGCTCGAGGCTGCAGGCTGCGACCGCGTGATGACATGCGACCTTCACGCTGACCAGATCCAGGGATTCTTCGATTTCCCTGTAGACCACATCTACGCAAGTTCTGTATTCCTCCCACACCTCCAGGCAATGAACATCGAGAACCTCGCAATCGCAGCTCCGGACATGGGTGGTGCAAAGAGAGCGAATGCATATGCAAGATACCTCCAGTGTCCAGTGATCATCTGCCACAAGTCTCGTGAGAAGGCTAACGTAGTAGGATCTATCACAGCTATCGGAGATGTAGAAGGCAAGAACGTAGTGATCGTCGATGACATGATCGACACAGCGGGAACCCTTGCAAAGGCAGCGAACGTGCTCAAGGAAATGGGCGCAAAGAGCGTACGCGCATGCGCAACACACCCTGTACTTTCAGGTCCTGCATATGAGAGACTCGCAGAGTCAGCTCTTGAGGAGATTATCGTAGCCGATACTATTCCTCTTTCAAGCGACCCAGCTAAGGACAAGAGCAAGATCACCGTACTTTCGATGAGCGACATCTTCGCAGACATCATCGACAAGGTATACAACTACGAGGAGATCAGCTCAAGCTTCATCAACTAAGTACATGATTTGATATAGGTTCCGCCGGAAGGAGTCCCCTTCCGACGGAATTTTATTGACTGAAGGATGGAGATTTTTTTAGCGGCTTTGGTACTTGTAGCGCTCTGCGTATTCGGACTTTGCTTCAACATCATCTTCAGGAAGGACGGAAAGTTCCCTGAAACAGAGATCGAGAACAACAAGGAGATGCGCAAGAGGGGCATCAAGTGCGCCAAGGAAGAAGAAATGAAACTTTGGGGCAAGAAGGATGAGAACGGCAACCCGGTATCCTGCGATGAAGGAGGATGTGGAAGCTGTGGGTCTCGCGAAACTTGTCACTAGATATTCGATCCAGGAAATGGATGAGCAATTATCGCCGTGAGGCGGGATTTTAACAATTTAATTTATTTATTATGAGTTTATTAGCAATCGTTGGACGTCCTAATGTAGGTAAGTCCACACTTTTCAACCGCCTCGTCGGCATGAGACAGGCAATCGTAGACGAGACAGCAGGTGTAACCCGCGACAGACATTATGGAAGATGCGAGTGGTGCGGCACAGAGTTCTCAGTAGTAGACACAGGTGGATACACTTCCAACTCGGATGACATCTTCGAGGAGGAGATCCGCAAGCAGGTTGTCCTCGCTATCGAGGAGGCGCATGTAGTGCTCTTCATGGTGGAGGCAGGCACAGGCATCACAGACTATGACGAGGAGATCGCAGACATCCTCCGCAGAAGCGGCAAGCCTGTAGTCCTCGCAGTCAACAAGATCGACTCGGGCGAGAAGATGTATGACGCATTCCAGTTCTATTCACTCGGACTTGGAGAGGTATACAGTATCTCGGCAGCCAACGGCGGCGGCACAGGAGACCTCCTGGACGCAATCGTGAAGGAGCTCCCAGAAGAGGATCCTGACCAGGACGAGCGCCCTGACCTTCCGCACTTCACCATCGTAGGTAAACCTAACGTCGGCAAGTCATCGCTTACAAACGCCCTCCTTGGTAAGGAGAGGAACATCGTAACCCCTATCGCAGGTACCACACGCGACTCCATCGCAACATTATACAACAAGTTCGGACACGAGTTCATGCTCGTGGACACAGCCGGTATGAGAAAGAAGACCAAGGTACACGAAGACCTTGAGTTCTATTCGGTAATGCGCTCAATCCGCGCCATCGAGCACTCTGACGTCTGCATCCTCATGGTAGATGCACAGACAGGTATCGAGGCACAGGACATGGCGATCTTCAACCTGATCCAGCGCAACAAAAAGGGTTGCGTTATCGTAGTGAACAAGTGGGACACTGTCGAGAAGGACAGCAACACCATGAAGGAGTATACTCTCGCAATCAAGGAGCGCCTCGCTCCGTTCAATGACCTCCCGATCATCTTCACATCGGTGATCAACAAGCAGAGGATCATGGACGTGCTCGACGCAGCAGCTCATGTTTACGAGAACTACTCACGCAAGATCCCTACATCGAAGATCAACGAAGAGATGCTTCCGGAGATAGAGAACTATCCTCCACCAGCATGGAAGGGCAAGTACATCAAGATCAAGTACATCACCCAGCTCCCTACCCGCTCGCCTTCGTTCGCGTTCTTCTGCAACCTTCCGCAGTACCTCAGGGATCCATACAAGAGATTCCTCGAGAACAAGCTCCGCTCGAAGTTTGACTTCACGGGATGTCCGGTGCACATCTTCTTCAGACAAAAATAAATTTCGGTCCTACCCGGACCGGTCGTCATGTAAACATGACTCCAAGAAAACAGGCTATCGAATCGCTTCGATAGCCTGTTTTTACTATAACCCTATTATTAACAACTAAACTAACCTGTCTATTGTATTCGCAAAGGGCGTGCCAAACTATTCCATTCTTTCTATCTTTAAGTGCTGAATTCTGTAGGAAGAGTCCTTGAAACCGACGAAGATCGTGACCATGAAGTGCTCGCCGCCGGCGGTCAGTGTGCCAAGCGCATATTTCATGTTGGTACGGCCGGCCTTGTGGACTATCTCGAAATCACGTGGAGTATAGGACTTGAAGAAGGACTTGAGAAGCTGGCATGCCTGATTGCGGCTGCAGTCACTGGTGCTGGAGAAGATCGTAATCTCCAGGTTGTCAGCGAACCATGCGGAAAGCTTGTCCGCATCGCCATTCGCCAGGTATTTGGATATGGGCACGAAGACCTCGTACCCTCTGTCCTGGGCAGAGGCATTACCGCACAAGAAAATCAGAGCCGCCGAAGCGAGCGCCGCAAGTACCCTAAGTCTCATAAACACGTGATTTCTGCAAGGCAAAGATACAGCAAATTCCGAACCACACAACACCTCTGCACACAAATATATACGGTGGGATTTTTGCAGTAAGTTCATCCGTTTGTCATTTCCCCGGATTTTCGTTAAGTTTGTACCGATGAAAATTACATTACTTACAGTCGGAAAGACCGACAAGGACTGGGTAAAGCAGGGTCTTGACATATACACGTCGAGACTGAAGCACTACATTCCATTCAGCATAGTTGAGATTCCCGAGCTAAAGAACGTTTCAGCGCTGAGCAAGGACCAGATAAAGACTAAAGAGGGCGAACTGATACTCAAGAACATACGCCCCACAGACGACCTGATCCTTTTGGACGAAAGAGGAAAGGAATACTCTTCCATAGAGTTTGCTAAAGTGCTTCAGGACAAGATATCGTATGTAGGTAAAGATATAGTGTTCGTGATCGGAGGAGCATACGGATTCTCCGAGGAGGTCTATAAGAGAGCCGGATCCAAGATGTCGCTCTCAAGAATGACTTTCTCCCACCAGATGGTAAGGGCGATATTCGCCGAACAGATATATAGGGCATTCACCATCATGAGGGGCGAACCATACCACCATGAATAGATCTATGATCAGAAATTGGTTCACACATAAGACTATCGCACTGGGCGGGATGATTCTCGCTTTGGTCATGTTCGTCATATCCATGACGGGCATCGGAAAATTGCAGGACACTGATTCCATAGCAGAAAGGACTGCGGACCGTGTTGAGAATAGGCTCAGGATTCTTGACAAGCATATCGCAAATGCTCTACAGACTCCCGCTGAAGACTTGATGCTACCTGACAGGATTCCGGACGACATGGTGATATATCTGTTCGTCGACGATTCACTGATGTCATGGAACAACCAGTTCCCTATCCTGAATGACAACATATCCGTAAAAATTCCTTTCGAGAGGATGATGCCTGCCAACAACGGCATATCATCACCTCTTGCAAACATTTCCGAAGTACCGGAATACATGAATCTGGGCAGCAAGTGGTATATAGTCAAAGCTGTAACCGGAGAAAGCGGCAACAAGGTCATTGCCGGTCTGGAAATCAAGAACTCACTCAGCTACGAATTGGGCGGAAATGACAACGGAACCAATTCAGCCTTGAAGATACCATCGGCATTCTCGGTCGGCCCTATAAGCGAAACCGGCGGAAGCGCCGTAGAAATCCATGGGAGACCGATATTCAAGATATCGTATGACCCTGTAAGACAAAACAGGTTCGCAGACCATTCCGCATTAAGATGGATAGCGATGCTCCTGCTTTTGTCGGCAATGATGGCATACCTCGCTGGAGAACGGACATTCAGAGCTTATTTCATAGTCACTCCTATACTGACTATCCTGTTTGCAACCGCCTATATATGGGCGGTCCGGATGAACGGATCCAACACACTCTTCTCCCCTGGACTTTTTGCAGACGAGACGTTCTTCTCGCTCGGAGTGCTGATCATCGTCAACACATACATAACGCTGGCAACAACATGTACCTTCCTGATCAGCGGAAGGATAACAAGACATCTAACCTCTGACAAAGGTTCCGCCCGCTTCAAACTCGGGATCTATGGAGCCATTCTGACCATACTCATGGTTGCCATAGGAATATACACCCACTCAACCATGACCAGCGTCCTGGACAATTCCAGCATAAGCATGCACCTTTATAGGGCAGGCAGCAAAGCTGTCTACAGCATACTCGTATACATCTCGTATACAGGTCTATTGGTCTGCCTCCTTCTGCTGATGCAGATGCTACGTCCAGTCGTGTATGAATTCACTGGAAAACACCTGAATATACTGGCGAGAAAGCCTCTTGTCGCTTTTGCCCTCTTTGCCGCTGCCTATTTCAGCATAACCTCGGCTGCATACGGCCTGAAAAAAGAAAAAGACAGGGCTGTGGTCTGGGCTAACAGACTCGCCGTGGAAAGGGACCTTGGACTTGAGCTGCAGCTTCGAAGCGTGGAGGAAAGCATTTCAGGAGACCAGCTCATTTCATATCTGTCCGCAATGGACAACTCTTCCGGTATGATCCTCAACAGGATTACTGAATACTACCTCAACCGCACCAAACAGGCATACAACCTTGGCGTAATGGTATTCAAGGCAGGAGACAACACCGGAGAATCCATATTATATAATATAGTAAATAACGGGGAGCCGATAGCTGACGGATCGAGGTTCGTGTTCCTGTCCGACACATACGGGCGAAACAGCTATGCCGGAATCTTCATGTATTATGTGCAAGGACAGGGTCTGAACAGGATGATTCTCCAGATCGAGCCATACTCCAACAAAGAGGATACCGGCTACAGCAGGATCATGGGCCGCTTCCGTCAGCCGGGAAACGTCAATATTCCTGCCTACTATTCATATGCCAAGTACAAGGGAGGACGCATTTCGTCATACAAGGGAAACTTCCCTTATCCGACCGTACCGGACAGTTTCAACAACATAGCAGACCCGGAGGGCGACATTACTGTACAGAGGAATGCGGGAGACGTCCACTTCATCGCAAGAATCAGTCAGGACGAGACAATAGTCATAAGCAGACATAAGAGAAACATATTGGGATATTTCACTTCGTTCTCATATATGTTCTTCATCATCCTGCTGCTCACGCTCATCTTCCCGGACAAGATGAAGAGGAACAACCCTCTGCAGAGCAACTACTTCAAGACAAGGATCAACTCCATACTCTTCATAAGTTCCTTCCTCCTGCTAGCAGGAATGGCAAGTGTCAGCATCGCGTTCGTGTACAAGAGGAATTCGAACAACATGAATAACCTCATGTCATCGAAGGTCAGCACCGTTCAGGGACTGATTGAAGACAGGACCAGACACGCCAAGGACTGGAACGAACTTGCGAGTCCGGCTTTCGCCACAGTGCTCAAGGATGTCAGCAACGCGACGAAGTCTGACATAACCCTGTACACACCGGGAGGAAAGGTCTTCAGGTCAACTTCACCGGAAATGTTCGAGAAGCTGATACTCGGCAGCAGGATCGACCAGGACGCCTTCTTCAGGATCAGGAACAGGAACCAGAGGTTCTACATCAACAAGGAGAGCATCGGCGGATACAAGTTCTGGACACTATATGCTCCTCTGCTGAATGACAAGGGAGACATCATAGCCATAATGAGCATTCCTTACACGGATAGAAACTACGACTTTAGGTCGGAGGCTCTTTTCCATGCATCACTGATGTTCAACCTATTCATCATTCTGCTGGTATCTGCGCTTCTGATCAGCCGACATATCGTCAGCACGTTGTTCACGCCTCTTATCGAGATGGGCAAGAAGATGAGCAATGCAGACATCAATACCCTTGAGCATATCGAATATGACAGAGACGACGAGATTTCATCGCTGGTTAAGGCATACAACCGAATGGTGAAGGAGTTGAAGGAGTCGACCATCAAGCTTGCACAGGCCGAGAGAGACAAGGCTTGGAGCCAGATGGCCCGACAGGTGGCCCATGAAATCAAGAATCCTCTCACACCTATCAAGCTGCAGATCCAGAGGCTGATCATGATGAAGGAGAACGACAACCCTAAATGGGAAGAGAAGTTCGACCAGGTGGCTGCTGTGGTTCTGGAACACATCCAGATCCTGTCTGACACTGCAAATGACTTCTCGACATTTGCAAAGCTGTACACAGAGGATCCTGTGCTGATGGACCTGGACAAGACACTCAAGGAGCAGCTGGTGATCTTCGACAACAAGGAGAACATCAAGTTCACATACATCGGAATGGAGGACGCCTTTGTGATGGCGCCTAAGCCACAGCTGATCCGCGTGCTTGTCAACCTGATCACCAATGCCGTGCAGGCGATAGAGGGTATGCAGAATGAGATGCGGGAAAATGGAGAGGAGCCGGTCGAGGGCAACGTGCTGATCTGCCTGAGGAACAGCAGCAGGGACGGATATTATGATATCGCCATCGATGACAACGGTCCTGGCGTGAAGGGAGAGAACATAGACAAGCTGTTCACTCCTAACTTCACGACAAAGTCCAGCGGTACCGGACTTGGACTTGCAATCAGCCGAAACATCATAGAGAAGTGCGATGGCGAGATCCACTACCAGAAGTCATTCGGCCTCGGCGGCGCATCATTTATAATAACAATCCCAAAGCATTAGTGCTTTGGGATTGTTAATTATTAATAGACGTAAGTCTTGACGTCGTTTGCTGTGATGGAGGCGCCGGAGAGGATAAGGAGGCGCTCGACGACGTTGCGGAGCTCTCGGATGTTTCCTGTCCAGGACTTGTCAACGAGGAGTTTCATCGCATCCGACTCTACCTTGCGAGGCTGCATGCCGGTCTCCTGGCAGATCTGTCCCATGAAATGGTCAACCAGAAGCGGGATATCCTCCTTACGCTGATCCAGAGTAGGAACATTGATGACTATGACGCTAAGTCTGTGGTAAAGGTCCTCTCTGAATGTTCCCTTGGCGATCTCTTCCTTAAGATTTTTGTTGGTAGCAGCAACTACGCGCACATCCACAACTATATCCTTGTCGCTTCCCACCCTCGAGAGCTTTTTCTCCTGAAGGACTCTGAGCACCTTGGCCTGTGCTGCGAGAGACATATCGCCGATCTCGTCAAGGAAAAGCGTACCTCCGTCCGCTTGTTCGAACTTACCCTTATGCTGCTTGATTGCCGATGTGAACGATCCCTTCTCATGACCGAAAAGTTCGCTTTCAATGAGTTCAGACGGAATAGCTGCGCAGTTCACCTCTACGTATGGCATAGCCGAGCGATTGCTCTTCTGGTGAAGATTGCGTGCCACCAGTTCCTTACCAGTTCCGTTCGCACCCATCACAAGCACTCTTGCATCTGTCGGAGCGACCTTTTCAATCATTTCCTTTATTTCCCTGATGGCAGGTGATTCGCCTACCATCTCCTGTCCATAGACCTTTTTCTTAAGGGATCTGGTTTCCTTTACAAGATGTACCTTTTCCTTAGCGTTCTTTATCGTGATCAGAATTCTATTGAGGTCAAGAGGCTTTTCTATGAAGTCGAATGCACCCTTCTTGATGCAGTCGACAGCTGTTGCCACATCTGCATGTCCAGAGATCATTACGACTGCTGAATCTATACCCATGGCAGTCAGTCTCGCAAGTGCCTCAACACCGTCCATCACAGGCATCTTGATATCACAGAAAATGACATCATACTTTTCCTTTTCCACCATCTCGACGCCCTGCTGGCCGTTTTCGGCCACATCCACATCATATCCTTCGTCATCAAGAATTTCCTTGA
>JAGBSL010000085.1 GCA_017631875.1 Bacteroidales bacterium
ATAAAGAACATTATAGAGGATTATTTGCAGAGCCATCAGTCGGAGTTAAGTTCAATTGTGCCGGCAAGAGGGCAAATGTAGGCCTTGCTTATGCGCTTGACGGTGTATTGGATAGAACAACAGATGCCTACATAAGAAGGAACTATCCGCAGTTCCGTTTAAAGTTTGGTATTGAATTCTAATGATATTGACTATGAAACGTTTTGTATATGCTATAGCACTTGTTGCAACAATGTTCTTTGCATCGTCATGTGAAGAAACAATTTTTGAGAAGGAAGGAGATTGGGATCCGATCGAGTTGGATAAGACTCATGTGAATTTTCCTCCAGAGGGTGGACAGAATACGGTATCTGCCCTGAACTATAGCAGATGGTGGATTAACGGAGGATATGAATCCTCATATCAAGATTATATACACGCGACCTCATCTGGTGGAGACGAAACATGTACCTATGATGTCCTTGACGGCGGCTGGTATCACGTCATTGTTCCGGATAAAGGAAAGAGCAATACAATCATCATAACAGTAGATCCGCTCAGCGGAGATGGAAATCCACGTGAGGCTATCATTGAAATGCAAGCAGGCGATGCATTTACGAAGATCAGCATAGCACAGCAATAACTCTATCAGGACCAGTCACATTCGCCTCGGCATCAAGGGCTGGCCATCGGTCTCCTCTTCAACTTCTAATATATAAACGGAATAATCCTGTATTTCACCTTCTGCAAGTATTCCTTGTAGCCTTCAAGGTCTTCAGCGAGGATTTTCTCCTCGCTGTTCATTCGCTTGTGGATTATCGGGATGTATGTCAGCGTGATGATGAATGAAGGGATGGATCCGAGTATCAAAGGCATGGACAGGAACAGCAGGAGAGTTGCTGAATACATGGGATGGCGGACGACACCGTAGAGTCCTGTGTCCACGACCTTCTGGTTTTCCTGTACTTCGATTGTGCGTGACAGGTAGGCATTCTCCCTCATTACTTCCGCATACATCACATATCCTGCAAGGAAGATGGCTGCAGCTATCCATGTGAGTGCTGGGGGCATAGGCATCCATCCGTATCTGAAATTCAGTCCGGCGAGGACGAATGCAGCTATGAACATTAGTCCCGACAATGCGACGACTGTCTTCTGTTCTGTCTGCTTCTCCTTGGCATTCAGTCTTTTGCGAAGAAGGTCGGGATTTTTGGCGATCATTACCAACCCGGCTATGAACATCGGGATGAACAGGGTGCCGAGCAGTACCCAGCCCTGCCAGAAATCCAGTGTGCCTGCCGGAATGAATGTAAGTGCTCCTGTAAGTAATATGCCTGAGAACAGTTTTACAAGGCCGTCAATGATCAGTTTCTTCATTTCTTGATTCCTATATACATGTGACATATACCCATGGTGAATGACTTCTTGCGCACCTGCCCGAAGCCTGCTTCCTGCATCATTTCCATGAACTTTTCCGGGGCAGGGAAGCGCAGGACTGATGAAGGAAGGTATTCGTATGCTCCTCTGTTGCCTGATACCCATCCGCCGATTGCGGGGAGGATCTTCAGGAAGTAGAGCTTGTAGCACCACCTTACGATTGGGTTTCTCGGTATGGAGAGTTCCAGGATCACGAGCTTGCCTTCGGGCTTCAACACCCTGTGCATTTCTGTGAGTCCTTTCGGGAGATTCTCAAAGTTGCGCACACCGAAGGCTACGCCTATCCTGTCGAATGTCTCATCTTCATATGGCATTGCTTCACAGTCTCCGGTCTGCAGCTCGGCAGTGATGCCTTCCTTGCAGCATTTCTCTCTGCCTATCTTCAGCATGCCTTCTGAGAGGTCTATGCCTGTTACCTTGGATCCTTGGGGAGCTGCCTTGGCGATTTCTATGGTGAAGTCGCATGTTCCGCAGGCCTCGTCAAGAATGTTGAGAGGCTCTGCACTGTCAGCGATTTCCCTGACGGCTTTCCTTCGCCATGATTTGTCGATGTTCAGTGACAGAATATGGTTAAGTCTGTCATAGTCGCCTGCTATGTTGTCGAACAGTTTCCTTATACCTTCTTTCTTTGCCATATCCTGTATTGGTATTATATACAAATTTATCAATTATTTGGATATTATGGAGTATTCCAGTGAACTATTGTGGCCTAAACTTCATTAGAACTGTCATTATGATGCTGTGAGGTAGTCATATTTATCGTTCCAGTGAACTATTATGGTCTAAACTTCACTAGAACTATCATTGTGATGCTGTGAGGTAGTCATATTTATCGTTCCAGTGAACTATTGTGGTCTAAACTTCACTAGAATTATCATTGTGATGCTGTGAACCATGCATATTTGTAGTTCTGGTGAGCTTTTATATGGTAAACTTCACTAGAACTTCACGAAGGAAGTTCTAGTGATATTTTGGCATGGATAATGTAATTTTAAATGAAATAAATTTGTATTATTCAAAATTAGTTGTACATTTGCAATAAATTAGAAAGATTCAAAATAAGAACACTTTAAAAACGAATAGATATGTCAGTGAAATTTTATAGATGCCGCCATTGCGGTAACGTTATACAGAAGGTTGTAGACAGTAAGGTTCCGGTTGTTTGCTGCGGCGAAAAGATGGAGGAACTGGTACCAGGAACAGTAGATGCAAGTCTTGAGAAGCATGTACCTGTTGTAACAAGGCTCGATGAGAACACTCTCAAGATCCAGGTCGGCAGCGTAGAGCACCCGATGCTCCCGGAACACCACATCGCATTTGTCTACATAGAGACAGAGAACGGTGGAATCCGTGTGGACCTCAAGGACAAGCCAGAGGCGACAGTATACTGCAGCGACAAGCCTGTAGCGGTTTATGAGTACTGCAATCTCCACGGACTTTGGAAGACAGAATTATAATTAGTTAATAATAGTTGTTGTTATGGATAAGCAGAAAGTATTGAACTCAATGAAAGAGGCTGGGAAGCCTGTATCTGCCGGTGAGGTGGCCACATTGACCGGCCTTGATAAAAAAATTGTTGATAAGGTGTTTACGGAGCTGAAGAAAGAGGGGGCGATCATTTCACCTGTCAGGTGTAAATGGACACCAGCTGAGTAATTGTACATAATGTGGTAAAGGCCGTGTCATCAGATACGGCCTTTTTTAGTGTTCTGATACAACGACCGAAACTGCGTGTGGATTGACGATACACCATACTAAGAGGAGGGGAACCGTGTCAGGCGTCACCTAAGTGTTTGGCTACTAGTGGTTTGTGTGAATGAGGGTGGGTTAAATTCTGATACCCTTTGTTTAGTAATATGTTGATTGATAGGTGCTTAAGTGCTGCTCGTTCTTTTGGGGGTTAACAGGATTGTGCTATATTTGTATTTCAGATATGAACTCATGAGAAGGATATTATACATATTGGGTCTGCTGGTGTTGCTGGCTTCTTGTGATCAGAGGCTTGAGATCGATGATCCGAAGGAGGAGGTGCAGAATCCTTTGCCTGATGGTGGTGGCAGTTCTGAAGATGGCGACTCGGACATTGATTCCGGCGGTTCTGATACAGGTCAGGAAGGAACTGGTGGTAATCAGGGCGGTTCGGAAGGTGGTCAGGAAGGAAGTGGTGGGGATGAAAGTGGCTCGGAAGGCGGTTCGGAAGGAACTGGTGGGGATGATAGTGGCTCTGAATGTGGTCCTGAAGGGTCTGGTGACGATCAAGAGGGTGCAGGTGGTGATCAGGATGGCTCAGGCCCAGATAACGGCGGCTCTGATGGCATTGAGGGAGATGATACCGGTGGAGACGATGGAGATGGCGACTCTGATATGGACGATGGAGACAATGGCAGTGAAGGTGGGAATACGGATGACGGAGGCGGAAACTCCGATGAGGGCGGAGGCTCAGGTGGTGACATGGGATCCAGTGAGGATTCCGATGGAGACTCCGATGGTGGTTCTGGTGAAGATAGTAACTCCGGTGAAGAAGGGGACTCTGATGGTGAAGTGGAGACAGGTTTGACTGTGCGGTTTGCTGAAGGGGTCAGTCAGGAGTCCGGATGGTATGATGTGAATAAGGTCAAGGACGGAACTGTAAATGGAGACATCAACATGTGCTGGGCTGCAACTGCTGCGAATATATTGCAGTGGTGGCAGGACCGGTACGTGGAGCAGGGGAATGAACTGCCGGAAGGATGCCCTGACGGGAAAGGCGAGACATACGAGCTGGCTATAATGGAAGTGTTTCATTCTCAGTGGGATAACACCTATGGCGGACATGCTTTCCATGCTGTCAAGTGGTATTTCGAGGGTGTGAATGTATGCGAAGGATGGAACAGACAGGCGCAACCGTTACAGCGCGGCTCAGGCGGATACTTCAAGCATGCATGGGAACAGATAGAACCGTACATGTATACTGGACATGCTCTCGGATATACTCAGGATTACAATAACTATTATCTGTGGGGTTCCGGCTCGGGACTGAATGCAGCAGGCAGACTGAAGGCTTTTACTGAGTTGGTTGAATTGTTCATAGATAAGGGCATGACCTCCATGGCGATAGCTCAGCGTGAGAATTATGGCGGAGTTCACCATTCAGTGACATTGTGGGGATATGAAAAGGATAATGAAACGGGACTCCTTACAAGGATCTGGATCACGGATTCTGACGATAGTGCCCAGTGGCCTCGCGAACCGGTCCTTCATGAATATAAAGTAAGCAGCACAGAATCAGGCGCTATAAAGTTCAGCGGTGATGTCTATGCTGCATGTTATCCGGTTTCTCTATATCCCGTTTCCGGGTATCTTTCTGTTCGATAAAAGCTCGTGGCGTTTAACTATTTGGTATACAGGCTTTTAAGGTGTGGTTATCCTTCAAAAAAGAAGGGTAACCACACCTTAAGTTATTGATACGTAGCAGGTTGCCTGCCACGGCTATTTCTGCTCAGAGTGGAATGGGGCGAACTCTGCTGAAGGGTCGCGCCATGACGGTTTGCGCATTGCGTAGATGATGAATGGAATCACTACCATCACTATGCAGCCGATAATCAAAACCGAATACCAGACTGTGTTGCTTCCTGTGGCGATCTGGCCCGGAGGGATGAAGCTCAGGACGAATGCCAGGAGGGAGCCTGCAAATCCGACTACTCCTAGGAGCCACATCAGTCCGTTGCCCTTGCCAAGCCTGAACGGACGCGGAGTGTCCTTCATCTTGTATCTCAGGACGATGCCTGCCGCGAACATGAGCATGTACATGATCAGGTAGAGCAGGATTGTCAGCTGGGAGAGGATCTGGTAGAAGGACTGCACGGACGGCATGACCACGAACAGGAGCGAGAGCAGTGTCACTATTCCGCCCTGCACGAGAAGGATGTTGCGCTGGACTCCGTTGCTGTTGGTCTTCTGGAAGAACGGAGGCAGATATCCTGCCTTTCCTACTGTGAAGATGCCCTTTGACGGACCTGCAACCCATGTCAGCACACTGGCCAGCACACCGAACATCAAGGCCACTGCAATCACCGGTCCGGCCCACGACATGTGGAAGTGGCTGAAGTAGTTATCGAATCCTATCAGAAGCGATTGGGTAAGGTTGATGTCCTTTGCTGGGATGATGAATCCGAGCGCGAATGTGCCCAGGATGAATATGGCCACGGTTGCCAACGATCCTATGATGATGGCTTTCGGGTAGTTCTTCGAAGGATTGTCCACATCCATTACATGCACACCCATCATCTCCATTCCTGCATAGAAGAGGAAGATGCTGCTGGCGAGCACAAGATTGTCGAACTTTGTGAGGTCAGGGAAAAAGCCCTGGGACATGTCCATATAGTTATGACCTCCGCTTGCGATGTAGACAAGTCCCAGGACGATCAGCAGTCCGGCGGGGATGATCGTGCCGATCATTCCGCCCCACTTGCTGATTTTTCCGACCCAGTTCAGGCCTTTGAGGGCAATGAAGGTCGCCACCCAGTATATGGCCAGGACTGTTACCAGAGTGAAAATCTTGTTGGACGCCAGTGCAGCATCAGATGCTCCGTTCAGACCTATGTAAGCGAATGAGACAGCTCCGAAGGTGAGGACCGTCGGGTACCAGATCGTGGATTCGATCCACTGCAGCCAGATGGCCAGGAATCCGGTGCGGGGGCCGAAGGCCTCGCCGACCCAGCGGAAGACTCCGCCCTGCTTGTCAGAAAACATTGCCGCCAGCTCTGCCGCAACCATCGCTGTGGGGATCAGGAAGACGATTGCTGCAAAGAGATAGTAAAACGCAGATGACGGGCCGTAGACCGCTTCAGCAGGCAGTCCTCTAAGACTTACCACGGCCGTGATGTTCATGATTGCGAGTGTTGCGACACTCAGTTTGAATGCCTTGCCGGCTGTTCCTTTTTTCGTGTCCATAGTCTTGTCCGTTTAATGTGTATACACCTTTCCTTGTTTCTGTGCTTCAAGTCGTGACGGGGTAGGATACTGGAGCTTTTCCAGTTCTATAACCGAGTCATTGATGTCTTCGATCAGCATGTCTGCCATGTCTCGTGACATGCCCTGGCGCACGACGATTCGCATTACTACCATGTCTTCGATATCCTTCGGCATAGTGTAGGCAGGGACCATCCAGCCCTTCTGCATCAGCTTGTCCTGCAGGTCGAACAAGGTCCATTTTGCGGTCTTGTCGTATTCCTCGTCAAGTGACCAGATGAAGAGCGGGTTCTCGAGCTTCTTCGAGTAGTTGGTGAAGCAGGACATCTTGCCGATCTGGTCGTGGCAGTACTGTGCTATGTTCATGGAGTTCTCATGGATTTCCTTGTAGCCCTCCATGCCGAGGTGGATGAAGTTGTAGTATTGCGCGAGGATCTGAGCGGCTGGTCTTGAGAAGTTCAATCCGACCTGTGAGATGCTGGCACCCAGATAGTTGACGCTGAATGACATCTCCTCAGGAAGGTATTTCTTGTCCTTCCATACTACCCATCCGAGGCCCGGATACACGAGGCCGTATTTGTGGCCCGATGTCGAGATGGAATGTACCCATTCGAGTCTGAAGTCCCATTTCTTGTTCGGGTCGAGGAACGGCAGGATAAATCCGCCCGATGCTGCGTCCACATGGATAGGAATATCGTATCCAGTGACGCTGTTGTATGTCTCCAAAGCGTTATTAAGCGCCTCGATATCGTCGTTCATGCCTGTCCAGGTCACGCCGGCGATAGGCACGATGCAGATCGTGTTCTCGTCGCACATTCCGATTGCAGCCTCGATGTCGAGGGTCGGATGCTTCTTTGTGAGCGGAACTGTGCGCATCTCTATCTGCCACAGCTGGCAGAACTTTTCCCATACCACCTGGTATCCTGTGCTCATCACAAGGTTCGGCTTGTCATACGGCTTGCCCGCCGCCTTGCGGCGCTCGCGCCAGCGGAGCCACGCCGCCACTCCGCCAAGCATGCAGGCCTCGGATGAACCGATGCCTACAGCACCGGTCTTCCAGTCTCCTTTCTCAGGAGTGTGCCACATGTTGGCGACCATGTTGATGCAACGGCCGCACATGACGGCAACGCGTGGATACTCGGTCTCGTCGATATAATTGATGCCGACGGCCTCGTTCATGAGCTTTGTGCCGTAGTCATCCATGTATGTGGTCACGAAGGTCGCGAGGTTCAGGCGGGGCTGGGTCTGTGGGAATGTCTCGTCCTTGACAATCTGGTATGCTATTTCTGCCGGTGTCTTGTGTTTGGGAATGAATTCCGCAGGTGCCGGTTCCCTCATTTCGGGGGATCCGAAAATCGGTGTTGCACCGTCAGTTTCTCTTCTTTTCATATTCTTGAAATTTAATGTTCAGCAGGTCTGCGAGTCACAAAGTGTGCCATAAATTGATTATCTTTGCGCCCGAAAAATTAATCAGAAGAATATGAATGACATTCCAAAGTGCCCGAAGTGTGGCAGTGAATACACTTATTTCGACGGATCGCTTTATGTTTGCCCTGACTGTGCTTACGAGTTCCACTCAGTAGAGGAGGCTGCTGAGGCTGACGATGTGGCTCGCGATTCAAATGGTGCAGAGCTTTTTGACGGCGACGCTGTAACTGTGATCAAGGACCTCAAGGTGAAGGGTTCTTCAATGGTGATCAAGCGCGGAACAAAGGTGAAGAGCATCCGCCTCACTGAGAATCCAGAGGAGGTTGACTGCAAGATTGACGGCAGCAGCATCGTTCTGAAGACCTGCTTCCTCAAGAAGTAAGATATGTCAGTAAACGTACGTCCGGCCACTCGTGAGGATGCCAGAATGATTGCTGAGGCCGTTGCCATGGCGATA
Source organism: Bacteroidales bacterium (assembly GCA_017631875.1). The sequence goes on from JAGBSL010000085.1 coordinate 8,252, forward strand.
GGCTCTGAGTCTGCAGTCCTGTATTGCGGAGAGAATTATCTGGATGTCCTTGAAGAGGTGGCGTCGGAAACAGGTACACAATACAGTTACGAAAATTCATTGATTGCTTCTTTCGGAGGTGTGCCGGCAGGAGCAATCTGTGGTTATGACGGGTCGCTTCTTTCTCCTTTGCGTGAAAAGACCCTGACTATAATAAGAAAGCATAATCCTGGTATTGGGGTTCCGGATGATGAGACCCAGGCTGGGGAGTTCTATCTTGACTCCGTCGGAGTGCTTCCTGAGTTTCAAGGATATGGGATAGGCAGTGCACTGCTTCGGGCCATGACTTCAAAGGCTCATTCTGAAGGCCATGCAGACGTGGCGCTGAACGTGGATGAGTCTAATCCTGCAGCCGAGAGACTGTATGCCCGTCTGGGATTCGAAAGAGCCGGCATGCGCATGTTCTTCGGCCACACGATGTGGTATATGTGTCATCGCTTAAGTCTCTGAGTGACAGTGCGTTGCTATAGTGTCCTGCCTTCCGTGCTATGCAGGATAATTGCTCAAGTAGTTGATAGATAATCGTTTAGAGGTTGCGCTTATATGAAAGTAGTAATAACAGGAACATCACAGGGTATCGGCAAGGGGATTGCCGAGCTCTTTCTACAGAAAGGCCATTCGGTCGTAGGTATTGACAGACAGAAGGCATCTGTGGAGCATGAGAACTATACCCATATCCCGTGCGATGTCAGAGGCGAACTGCCTGAAATATCTGATGTAGAGATACTTGTGAATAATGCCGGCACACAGAATGAGGCGGACATCGATACCAACCTCAAGGCGCTTATCCGTGTTACCGAGAAGTATGGAGTGCAGCCAGCTATCAAGTCTGTTTTGTCGATCGGCTCTGCCAGCGGACACACCGGTTCTGAGTTTCCGGAGTATTGTGCCAGCAAGGGTGGCGTGATCGCATACACAAAGAACGTGGCCTTGAGGATCGCTGGCTATGGTGCCACATGCAACAGCCTTGATCCTGGCGGAGTCCTGACTCCGCTTAATGACTGCGTGGTGAATGATCCTGTGTTATGGGACCAGATCATGGAACAGACCCCGCTCAAGCGATGGGCTTCTGTAGAGGAGATTGCCGCATGGGCATATTTCCTTACCGTCGAGAACAGGTTCTGCACCGGTCAGAGCATTGTCGTAGACGGTGGCGAGTCCATCAATTCCAAGTTCATTTGGCCAGAATAGAATGATAAGGCTGTTTGTTATGGGTTATAGCTTGGTTACAACTAAACTTCAGTGTACGAGCAATAGAGATACAATGTACGAATTGATTCCTTAAGGTAATCTGCCTCCCACGGTATCATTGTGTTCATGCTGAAGCCGACATTGTCACCATACTCAATAAGTTCATCGACGAAATCGTCCATATCATCCAGTGAATATAGACTGTCTTCATCAAGCAATGTATTCAGGATATGATGAACCAGTAGGATTGAACCAGTAGCATTTGCCCAGCTGATGAAAGCGATCAACACATGGCGAGGCATATCCATAATGATATCAGGAAGTTTTGCGACATACATGTCGACTACGGCTTTCCTGTTGCACATAGGTTCATTGAATCCCCAGAATGCATCCTGGTATATGACTTCTTTAATCCACTCCCTTGTCTGTTCAATCGCTTCTTCGGTCAACTGTAATGAATCGCAATATGAATAATGGAGAAATCTGACGCAAAAGAGATGAGACCATTGATCGCCACCATGGGTCAATTCATATTGAAGCCACTCGGCCAAGTTCTTTGACCTGGTACATACCAATGATTTGCGGGGAGTCATTACTTTTGCTCTACCTTTCATGAGCTGATATACACCATTAAACTCTTCAATGCTGTACTTCGTTTCCATGTGTTATTGTTTTATTTTAATGAATGTGTAGATCCAAATTTAACAAATTCTGTCAAATTTGATTTCAAGAAAGTAATATTTGCCATAGCGCAACTTAAATTCAGTCTCCTATAAGGAAGCGGACTGGGATGTCCAGTCTGGACTTCCAGTCGTTCTCTGAGTGGGAGTGGCCCGGGAAGAATCTGTACATGAACTGTGATTCCGGCCATCCGAGCTCATGGATCAACTGATTGATAGCCTCCTGTGGCTCGGCATATGGCGTATCG
>JAGBSL010000086.1 GCA_017631875.1 Bacteroidales bacterium
ATGTCTGCACTGGTGGGAGCGCTGATCGGATTCCTTTGGTACAATACATATCCGGCTCAGGTTTTCATGGGCGACACAGGAAGCCTCATGCTCGGAGGAATCATCGGCGTTACAGCCGTTCTGATCAGAAAGGAGCTTCTCATACCGATCCTCTGCGGAATCTTCTTCGCCGAGAGTTTATCGGTGCTCATGCAGAGATTCTATTTCAAGTACACAAAGAAGAAGTACGGTGAGGGCAGAAGGATCTTCAAGATGGCTCCCCTGCACCATCACTACCAGAAGGAAGGCATCCCATGCTTGCTGAACAAGCCAGCCAAGGCACTTCCTGAGGCCAAGATCGTAACAAGATTCTGGATCGTGGGAATGATACTCGCGGTCGTAACTATAGCATTGCTTAAGGTTAGATAATTCGTAGTCATGTCAAGAGTAGTAGTATTAGGTGGAGGCGAAAGCGGAGTAGGTTCCGCAGTCCTCGCAAAGACAAAGGGATTCGATGTATTCCTCTCGGATATGGGAAACATTTCCGAGAAGTACACTGCCATGCTTCAGGAGTGGGATATCCCATACGAGCAGGGCAAACACACTGAAGAGCTTATACTCAATGCGGATGAGGTCATCAAGAGTCCCGGAATCCCTTCGACGGCACCGATGGTGAAGAAGATCATCGAAGGAGGCATCAATGTGATCTCGGAAATCGAGTTCGCCGGCAGATATGACTCCGCAAAGAAGGTATGTATCACAGGAAGCAACGGAAAGACTACTACCACTTCCTTGATTTACCACCTTCTCAAGAACGCAGGTCTGAACGTGGGTCTCGGCGGTAACATCGGAAAAAGCTACGCATACCAGGTAGCTACCGAGCAGCACGACATCTATGTCCTTGAGCTCAGCAGCTTCCAGCTTGATAACGTGTATGACTTCAAGGCCGACATAGCGATCATCACCAACATCACACCTGACCACCTTGACAGATACGACTACAAGATGGAGAACTACGTGAAGTCAAAATTCCGCATCACACGCAATATGTCCAGCGACGACTGCTTCATCTTCTGCTCAGACGATGAGATTACAATCAAACACCTTGACCAGATTGTAATGAAAGCACAGAAGCTACCTTTCACCCAGAAGGAAGAAGTGAGCCAGGGCGCATTCGTACAGGGCGACAGAATGATCATCCGCTACAAGGAAGAAGAGTGCGACATGTACCTCCAGGAGCTTGCGCTCGGCGGACGACACAACGTATATAATTCCATGGCAGCAGCTATTGCAGCCAAAGTCATGGACATTGACAACGAAGCCATCCGCGAAGGCCTCGCAACATTTGAGGCTGTGGAGCACAGGCTTGAGAAAGTGCTCAGCATCAAAGATGTGCTTTACATAAATGACTCGAAAGCTACCAATGTCGACTCTGCATGGTATGCTCTTGAGTGTCAGACAAGACCAGTGGTTTGGATAGTTGGCGGAACCGATAAAGGCAATGATTACAGCAGCCTGATTCCGTTGGCACAGGAAAAAGTAAAGGCAATGATCTGCATGGGTCTGGACAATGCAAAGTTCCATGAATCATTCGGAGACGTAGTATCTGAAATCCATGACGTGACATCGGCACAGGACGCTGTAAAGCTGGCAAGCGAGCTTGCGGAAAGCGGAGACGTAGTGCTTCTGTCACCATGCTGCGCAAGCTTTGACTTATTCAAGAATTATGAAGATAGAGGAAGACAGTTCAAGGAAGCTGTAAGGAGGTTATAATGGAAGAGAAGAAAACATTTGGAAGCCGCATAAAGGACGCATGGCATAAGATGATGAACATCAAGGGTGACAAGGTCATTGTGATCATTGTCCTCCTATTATTCCTGATTTCATTCCTTGCGATATTCTCATCAACCCCTCTGCTTCCATCGCAGGAATCCAGACTTGAAACTATGAGGGACCACGGAATGGTAGCGCTGATTGGAGTCGGTCTTATAACACTGCTTTACCATTTTGAAATCAAATGGCTGAAGTATCTGTCACAGATCGGATTCATCCTGTCATTCGTGATGCTTGCAATGCTGATGCTGAGGGTCGACCTTGGCTTCATTCGCGCAGAAACCATCAACGGAGCTACGAGAAGTTTTCGTTTTCTGGGCTTGCAGATACACGTTTTCGAGGTTGTGAAGGTAGCAATGGTAATGTACCTGGCATGGGCCATGACAGCCATCAACGAAGACAAGCAGGCACGAAAGGAAAAGAGGAAGACAGAGACTTTGAGTCTGGCCAACAAGCTTGCCAGAAAACAACCGGCCCTGAAGCGTCTTAAGAAGACCATCTGGAAAAGGGTCATCTATGTATATATACCGTCACTGATAGTGATCGGCATGCTCTTCATCGGCAGTGGATCGAGCTCGATCCTTACTTTCCTTGTACTTGTAGTGCTGATGATAATCGGAGGAATGCCTATCAAGGAACTTGCAATAGCCGGAGCTGTGGGAGTCTGCTGCATCGGAGCCATGATCGGTATCTACTACATCAGCGACGGAGAATACTGCGAAAGAGCGGGAACCTTTGTAAGCCGACTTACTACCGACTACGACATGGACAGCCTGGAAGGTCTCAGAGGAGACGCATATTACAATATGCTTGACGAAATCAGACAGCCGGAATCGGCGAAAGTAGCCGTTCACGAAGGTAAGTTGCTTGGCAAAGGTATAGGAAACAGCACACAGAAATATAAGGTAGACAACATTTACGGTGACTACATGTACAGCTTCCTGATCGAAGAATACGGACTTATCGGAGGAATATTTGTAATTTTCCTATATATGAGTCTTCTCGCGAGAAGCACGATGATAGCAAGTACTTGTGAAAACGAATTCGAGAAGTTTGCTATCGGCGGCCTTGCTGTACTGATCTCAGGACAAGCATTCCTGCATATCCTTGTAAACGTGGATATCGGACCGATGACAGGACAGACACTACCTCTGATCAGCCACGGTTCAAGCGCGTTCCTCATTTTCTGTATAGCATTTGGAATTATCCTGTCAATAAGCAGACAGGCCAACAACACCAGTCATGAAGTATAGAAAGATCCGCGCAATCATCAGTGGAGGCGGCACTGGAGGACATATTTTCCCGGCTCTGTCGATTGCCGACAAGCTGAAGGAACTGAACCCTGAGACCGAAATACTTTTCGTCGGAGCCGACGGAAGGATGGAAATGGAAAGGGTGCCGGCGGCAGGCTACGAAATCGTAGGTCTGCCGGTTGCCGGTCTTATGCGCAAGCTCACTCTATCAAACCTCGCACTCCCGTTCAAGGTGATCAAGAGCGTGAGGATGGCAAAGAAAATTATCCGCGAGTTCAAGCCGGACATTGCCATCGGTGTCGGAGGATACGCAAGCGCTCCCCTGCTTTGGGCTGCTGGCCGCATGGGGGTTCCGACCCTGATTCAGGAGCAGAACGGCTTCGCAGGACTGACCAACAAGATACTCGGCAAGAAGGCCAAGTGCATCTGTGTCGCATACGAGGGTATGGAAAGGTTCTTCCCAGCGGACAGAATCGTACTGACCGGCAACCCTATCCGCAAGGAGATCGTTCCGGCTGACGAGGCCATGAAGGCGGAAGCCCTGAAGTTCTATGGGCTCGACCCTCAGAAGAAACACCTCTTCATTGTAGGTGGCAGTCTTGGAAGCCGTACTCTCAACGAGGCTATGCAAAAATGGATAACTGACGGTTGCCCAGGCGGTGAAAATATGCAGGTACTCTGGCAGTGCGGAAGATATTACAAGGCTGGTGTAGATGCATTCATGGAGCAGGCTAAGGCAGATGGTAAGAAGGTCGATGGCATAATCCATTCCGACTTCATCAAAAGGATGGATCTGGCATATGCGGCAGCTGACGTCGTGGTAACACGCTCGGGAGCAAGCTCGATATCGGAGCTTTGCGCAGCACATAAAGCTTCAATTTTTGTTCCATCGCCTAATGTTACCGAAGATCACCAGACACATAACGCGATGGCTCTTGTGAGAAAAGGTGCCGGAATGATCGTCAGTGACGCAGAAGCAGTGGAAAATCTCATGAAAACAGCATGCGAATTGATAGAAAATCCGGAAAAAATCGCTCTAATAGAGAAAAACATTGCTGCTCTGGCAAAGACTGATGCAGCAATGACGATTGCAGAGGAGGTATACAAATATGTATAAGAACATTTATTTCATAGGAATCGGCGGAATCGGCATGAGCGCCATCGCCAGGTATTACAACGTGAAGGGATTCAAGGTCAGCGGATATGACAAGACACCTTCACCGCTGACTCATGCTCTTGAGGCAGAAGGTATCGATGTTCATTATACAGACGACATATCATACATACCTACTGACATAGAAAGCACTCTGGTAGTGTATACACCGGCAATCCCTAAGGACATGGGAGAGCTCGTATACGTACAGGAGAAGGGTTACAGGGTAATCAAGCGCTCGCGCATGCTAGGCGAAATCGCGCAGGGACAAAGATGTATGGCTGTTGCCGGTACGCACGGAAAAACCACAACCAGCACACTTGTAAGCCATCTGTTCACAGATAGTGGCGAAGGTTGTTCTGCTTTCCTTGGCGGTATTTCGAAGAACTACGACAGCAACCTGCTTACACATGCAAACAACGTGATCGTCGCGGAGGCGGACGAGTTCGACAGATCCTTCCTGCAGCTTTTCCCTGAAATCGCAGTGATCACATCGATGGACGCTGATCACCTGGACATATATGGTGACGAGGCACACATCCGCGAGGCATTCAAGGCATTTGCTTCGCAGGTAAGCGGTACCGTGATAGTAAAGCATGGGCTTGATATCACTCCAGAGGACACCAAGGCCGCCATCATGACCTATGGATACGACACACCGGAGGCAGACTTCTACGCGGAGCCTCTTGAAGGAGGACGCTTCAACCTGCACTACCCCGGTGGAATCATAGAAGACTGCATCGTGGGCATACCGGGATGGGTGAACATAGAGAACGGAACAGCTGCCGCAGCGATTGCCCTCACCTATGGCATCGCACCTGAAAAGATCAAGGCCGCATTGGCTTCATTCTCCGGGGTCAAGAGAAGATTCGACATGCAGGTAAACAAGGAAGGTCTCGTTTACATCGACGACTACGCGCACCACCCGAATGAGATTTCGGCAGCGCTCAGCTCGATAAAGAACAAGTATCCTGACCACAGGTACACAGCTATCTTCCAGCCGCACCTGTACACAAGGACAAGGGACTTCGCACCCGAGTTCGCCGAGGCTCTCAGCATGGTCGACAGACTTATTCTCCTTGACATCTACCCTGCAAGAGAGCTGCCGATTCCGGGAGTGACATCGCAGATCATCTTTGACGATGTGACAGCACCGGAGAAAGTACTTATCAGCAAGGAGGAACTCCTCGGTTACATAGACGGACTCAGCCTGGGAGACAAAGAGGTCTTCGTTACCCTCGGAGCAGGAGATATCGACAGACTTGTTGGGCCTCTGGCGGAACTGCTAACTGAAAAACGTAAAAAAGAAAATGCCTAGAATCTGGAGACATATCATAAACATCACCTTCGGCGCGTTGCTTGTCTGCGTGCTGACAGGGGCATATTTCCTTGGAGCGGCAAGTCGCAAGCCAATAAGGTGCAAAGGGCTGGCAATCACTGTTACCGACAGCGCCATGAACAGGTTCATAACCCCACGCGAAATCAGACAATATCTCGACCAGGAGCTTGAGGGAGGATATATCGGAGTTCAGATGGACAGCATCGACCTGACACGCATCGAAGAGATTCTGGACAGCAAGAGTGCAATCCTGAAAAGCCAGGCCTTCACGACAAAGGACAGCATCCTCAACGTAATTGTGACACAGAAGAAACCTGTAGTGAGGTTCCAGAAAGGGGGCAAGGGATTCTACGCTGTCGAAGACTGCACCCTCTTCCCTCTTCAGGAGACATACACTTCTCACGTTATGGTTGTGGACGGATACGTACCACTTAAGATAGAGCATGGCTATCGCGGCAGACCTGACACAGAAGAAGAATGCAGATGGCTTGAAAGCATTGTCGCGATGGTAAGATACATTGAGGACAGCAGGACCTGGCAGGGAAAAATAGTACAGATCACAGTATTACAGGACGGTGACCTGATGCTGATACCGAGAGAGGGAAAGGAAAGGTTTATTTTCGGCCAACCATACGAACTGAAAGAGAAGTTCGAAAAGATGGGATTGTATTATAAGAGCATCCGAAAGGAAAAGGGTGAAGAAGCATACAGGACCGTAGACCTCAGGTTCAAAGACCAGATTGTGTGCAGAAAAGACTGATGAAATCCAAAAGGCTCGAAGAACTTTTGGATCGGCCCGAAGGGACGAAATATTATGATATTATGATATTAAGATATTATGGAAACGAACGAAAGACATATTGTTGCGATTGACCTGGGAACATCGAAAATGGCTCTTACTGTAGCCAAGGTCAACGGAAACGACAAACAGATCATATACTATAAGGAAGTACATTCTGCCGGCATCAAGTACAGCGGGGTGTATAACAGCGTCCATGCCTGCAGTCCTCTCACCTTCCTTATCAAGGATGCAGAAGAATCGCTCGGAATAAAGATCAACCAGGCCGTGATCGGCATGCCTAAGTTCCCTATCAGGCAGGAAGCCAACAGCGGTAAGGTCATAGACAGAGGAGAAGACACTGAAATCACAGCAGAAGATATTGAAGACATCAAGAGATTTGCTCAGGAGACCTACCCACTGAAGAACCCTGCTCAAGAGGCTATTTATGGTGCTGTAGCACAATCATTCTCAGACGGCGAATACTTCCAGATTATCGAGGAGGATATCATCGGCATGACCAGTGATGTACTCGAGGGTCATTTCAAGATATTCATCGGACGTAAGAGAGACCTCAAGAATGCCGACAACCTGCTCATGAAGACAGGTATCACATCGAAGAAGAAGTACTTCACCGCCGAAACTACAGCGAAGGCTGTACTTACAGACCTGGAGATGGAGAACGGCGTGGCGCTCATAGATTTCGGAGGCGGCAGCACATCTGTTACCATTTACCATGGAAACATCATGCGCCATTATGCCTCGATTCCATTCGGTGGCAAGAACATAACCAACGACATCAAGACTGAACTCCAGATTACAGAAAGACTTGCTGAAAACATCAAGTTGGCATACGGTGCATGCATGCCGGACAAGCTTCTGAATCTCAGCGAAAAAGTTCTGTATATCAAAGGCAATACTGCAGAGCAATCGAAAGAGGTCACTGTCAAATATCTATCGGAAATCATCACGGCTCGAGTAGAGGAGATTATCCAGGCTATGCTTTACGAAATCAATGAGAGCGGCCTGGCAGAGAACCTCAGAGGCGGAATCGTAGTGACCGGAGGTGCCTCGCATACTGCTAATCTAGGAATACTGATCAAGCAGATGTCCGGATATAATGTCAGGATAGGCCACCCGCTGGGCGTACTTTCATGCCAGGACATCGAAGGTATCGGCGAAACCTCAGCCGCTACTTCGGTAGGACTTATCAAGGCGGCCATCGAGGACGAGTGCATGAACTGCGCTATCTGCGATGAGACCTTCCATACCGAAGTGGAGACGACCGTCGAATCCTCTCCTGTGGAAGAAGAGACTGCGGAAGAAGAGACTCCAATTCAGACGAATACTGTGTCTGACGATCCGGTAACTGAAGATGTCGAAGAAGAGGTAGCTCCAGATACTGAAGAGACAGAGACCGAGGATACTGAAGAGGACCTTGAAGAAACTGAGGAAGAAGATGAGGAACTTGTGGATGAGGATGAGGAAGACTATGACGAAGAACTCGAAGACGAGCCGAAGAAGCCAAAGGCTAATAAGAAAGGCGGATTGTTACAGAAAATTAAGTTCATCTGGAACAAGTTCGGGGATGACACTGACAATATAATCAAGGACTTGGCTAAATAACAGGGAGGAAAGAAGATGACAAAGGTGAATATGGAAGAGTATGAGGTAACCTTTACCGATTGGGTACCAGAAAACTCGATAATCAAAGTAATCGGAGTCGGCGGCGGCGGATGTAACGCTGTAGACTACATGTACAACCATCGCATCGAGGGCTGTACTTTCATCGTATGCAATACAGACTCTCAGTCCCTGAAGAAAAGTCCTGTACCGGTAAAGATACAGCTCGGATCCGGACTTGGTGCCGGATGTAACCCTACCGAGGGACGCAATGCGGCTCTGAGTTCTCAGCAGGAAATCGAGGAAAAGGTGCTGAACACAAAGACAGACATGCTGTTCATTACAGCCGGCATGGGTGGTGGAACAGGCACCGGAGCAGCCCCCGTGATTGCTGCAATGGCAAAGAACAAGGGCATCCTTACTGTCGGAGTAGTGACCATTCCTTTCAAGAACGAAGGCAACGAGTCAATGTCAAAAGCCATTGACGGCATTTACGAACTGCAGAAGAACGTAGACAGCATCCTCATCATCAACAATGAGAAGATATACACACACTACGGCAGTCTTCTTGTACATGAGGCATTTCCGAAGACTGACGAAGTGCTCGCTACTGCCGTACAGGGCATTACAGAGATCATCAACAAGCCTGGTTATGTAAACGTGGACTTCAAGGACGTCAAGGCAATGATGACCGACAGCGGCATGGCTCTGATGGGATGCGGCAAGGGCGAAGGCGAGAACCGTATCAAGGATGCGGTAACTAACGCGCTTGCATCCCCTCTCCTTAACGACTTTGACATCAAGACTGCCAAGAACGTACTGATCAACATCACATGCGGATATAACGAGAAGGGACTTCTCATGGACGATCTCGCTGAGATCGACAGGCTGATGACCGAACAGCTCGGAGAGACTGCAAACAGGTTCAAGAGAGGTATCGTTTACGAAATGGACCCTGAGTTTGCTGATAAAGTGAGCATCACTGTAATCGCTACCGGTTTTGAGATGAAGAGACTCAACGAGATCACTAACGTAAAGCTCGGCAACATCATCGAGATCGACAGCAACTTCACTTATAAGAAAGGTACTACTGAAGGCGCAGATGGTCTTGGCCAGTGTGAGGCGACAAGCCAGAAGATCGGCTATAACAGCGCAAGCATCAAGACCACATTCGACTTCGGCAAGAGCGGCAAGCCGGTGCTTCTTGTAGGAGAGGCCGACGACAAGAGCGAGCTTGAGAACACAGCTGCCATCAGAAGAAAAGGTAAGAAAGATAAAACTGAATAATATATGAGCAGGAAAACAAGAGTAAGGTTTGCACCTTCACCAACAGGCCCTCTCCACATGGGAGGCGTGAGGACAGCCCTCTACAACTACCTCTTCGCAAAGCAGAGAGGCGGTGATTTTATCATCAGAATCGAGGACACTGACTCTCAGAGATTCGTCCCTGGAGCCGAGAAGTACATCATCGAGGCACTCAACTGGTGCGGCATCGTTCCTGACGAAGGAGTAGATGCAGAAGGAAACGTTGTCGAGACTGCATCGGAGCGTCACCCACACGCTCCATACAGACAGAGCCAGAGAAAGCCTATCTATCGTCAGTATGCTGAGCAGCTGGTTGAGAGCGGATATGCCTATTACGCATTTGACACAGCTGAGGAGCTCGGCGCAAAGCGTGCGGAGATGGAGGCAGCCGGACAGACATTCATCTATGGCCAGACCACTCGTATGGGTCTTCGCAACTCACTCGCAATGGATGAGGCAGAGGTTAAGGAACTCCTTGAGACACGCACTGACTGGACAATCCGCTTCAAGATGCCGGAGAACAGGGTCGTGAAGATGGATGACCTTATCCGCGGCCACGTCGAAGTGAACACTTCTACTCTGGACGACAAGGTGCTTTGGAAGAGAGCTGACGAGCTTCCTACATACCATCTCGCAAACATCGTGGACGACCACCTCATGGAGATCACAGAGGTTATCCGCGGCGAGGAATGGCTTCCGTCACTTCCTCTCCACTACCTCCTTTATGAGGCATTCGGCTGGACAGACACTCAGCCACGCTTCGCACACCTTTCGCTTCTTCTCAAGCCTGACGGAAAGGGCAAGCTCTCTAAGCGCGACGGAGACCGTCTCGGATTCCCTGTGTTCCCGCTTCAGTGGGTCAACTCAGAGGGTGAGGTATCACGCGGATACCGTGAGGACGGATACTTCCCAGAGGCATTCGTAAACCTTCTTGCGATGCTCGGCTGGAACCCTGGTACTGAGCAGGAGCTCTTCACGCTCGACGAGCTCGTGCAGACATTCTCACTTGAGAGAGTGATCAAGTCAGGTGCACGTTTCAACGCTGACAAGGCAAAGTGGTATAATAAGGAGTACCTCCGCAAGAAGAGCGTCGGAGAGCTTACAGACCTCTACATGCCTATCCTTGAGGCAAAGGGTATCTCTGCCACACGCGAGTACGTAGAGAAGGTCGTTGCACTCATCCAGGAGAGAGCGACATTCGTAGCGGATTTCTGGGACATAGCATCATACCTCTTCGTAGCTCCTACCGAGTTCGTGGAGAAGGATGCTGCTAAGTTCTGGAAAGAGGAGAACTACACATTGGCATTGAAGGCCGCTGACTTCATCATGGCCTTCGACGGAGAGTTCACTCCGGAGGGACTCGGACAGCCTCTCGAGGAGTACATCCGCAGCAACGAATGGCCTATGGGCAAGGTGATGAACTGTCTCCGACTGGCTCTCGTAGGAGCATCCAGCGGACTGGGCATCGCGGACATCGTGACCCTGATCGGCAAAGAGGAGTTCGCCCGCCGAATCGAATACATCAAGAGCAAGCTCTGCTAGATTTGATTTCAGACATAAAACAGATCATCGTCGTCAAAGAAACCTACATTTCTTTGACGACGATGATTTATTATTAGGGTAACGGCTGACTTTTGAGGACAAGACCGACTGCTGTACGGATGTTTTCCTTGGCAACTGCCGGTTTCTTTGCTTCGGACAGCGGCATCCCTTTAGGAGTTATAGGAATGATTGCCTTTGCATCGGGAAGGTGGCTGATTTCTGTTGCTCCGCATATGGCAATGACCGGTACGCCCATATCTGCCGCTCTCCGCGCTACTTTATACGGCAGCTTTCCTGTCAGTGTCTGATGGTCTACTTTTCCTTCTCCGGTAATGACCAGGTCTGCATCTTGAATGACATTCTCGAAGCCGACTGCATCCAGTATCACATCTGATCCGGAGACCATTTTCGCACGAAGGAACGCATGCATTGCACCAGCCACTCCTCCTGCAGCTCCGGTTCCTGGCATAAATGCAAGATCGACACCTGTCTTCCTGTGTGCAACATGAGCAAAGTTGCTGAGTCCGTCATCCAAAGCCCTGACCGCACACATGTTTGCTCCTTTCTGCGGTGCATAGACATATGCCGCACCATCCTGGCCACACAGAGGAGAGGTCACGTCGCAGATGCAGACGAACTCAGTAGCCTTGACCTTATCCGACACCTCACTGTCATCTATATCGTCCAGGAGAATGAGTTCTGCGCCATAACATGAATTCCTGGTGCCGTCAGCATTTGTGACCCTAAAGCCCAAGGCAGACAGCATTCCCGTGCCAGCATCATTGGTACTGGTGCCACCAAGCGCGGCTATAACCTTTGTACATCCTCGTGAAATGGCATCTAGGATCATCTGACCGAATCCATATGTGCTGGTCTTGAGAGGGTCTCTCCTATCTTTCTCAAGCAGTTCAAGACCACATGCCTGGGCAATCTCAACAAAAGCGGTCTTACCGTCAGGAAGTATAAGATACCTGGCATCTACCTTCCAATACAATGGACCATATACATTTACGGTAACCTCTTCACTATCAGGATATACCCTCCTTATTGCAGCAAGGGTTCCCTCGCCGCCATCCGCTACCGGCAGACTGACCACCTCTGCATCCGGAAAAACATCATGCACTCCTGCTTCTACAGCCTTGGCAACCTGATTCGACGACAGGCAGCCCTTAAAAGAATCCGACGCTACTACTACTTTCTTCATATTCGTGTTGAAATTATATTTGTGTTGAAATCATGGATTTCCATACAAATATAATTTTTATTTTGACCACATAACCTTAAATTTGCACTCTCTTTAAAATCTTACTCATGAAAATAGGTATCTGCAATGACCACGCTGGCGTGGAGTACAAAAACAGACTGGTGGAATATCTCACCGGCAAGGGTTACGAGATGGTGAACTTCGGTACTGACACTACCGACAGCATGGACTATCCTGACGTAGCTCACCCTCTCGCAACAGCCGTAGAGAACGGCGAAGTCGAGCTCGGAATCGCATTCTGCGGCACCGGCAACGGCATGGCCATGGCCCTTAACCACCACCAGGGTATCCGCGCAGGACTCTGCTGGTCAGTGGAGATCGGCAAGCTCATCAAGCAGCACAACAACGCCAATGTGCTCGTGATGCCGGCTCGTTTCATCCCGTTCGAGACAGTTCTGGAGATCACTGACGCATGGCTTGGTGAAGAATTCGAGGGTGGTCGCCACCAGGGTCGCATCGATAAAATCCCTGTAAAATAACATATCTTGGAAGCTCTGATTCTTACTCCGGATATGGCTCCTCTTTCAAGAAACATCGAGGACTATCCGGAGGGGATTATCATCCCCATTGACAAACCATACAGATGGACTTCTGCGGATGTCATCCGCAAAGTCAAATATACGGCTATCCGTCATTTCGGCAAGAAGAACCTCAAGGTCGGACATGCCGGCACGCTGGACCCATTGGCGACCGGCGTGCTGCTTGTATGTATCGGCAAGGCGACGAAGCTTGCGGAGGAGCTGCAGTCTCATGACAAGGAGTATGTAGCCGGAATCACATTCGGAGCCACTACGCCTTCATACGACCTGGAAAAGGAGATCGACAGGTTCTTTCCGCACGAGCATATAACTGCCGCTGCCGTAGAGGAGGCTCTGCCTGCATTCATCGGCGAGCAGGACCAGATCGCTCCCCTCTTCTCGGCAAAGTCTGTGGACGGCGTTCGCGCGTATGAGCTTGCACGCAAGCTGCATCGCGAAGGCAAGACGCTGGACGAGGCAGCAGCAGAGCTGATCCGCGTTTCAAGGATCAGCATTACTGAATTGGAGTGTATAGAATTCATCGGTGCCAGTGCCGCTTCCGAAGACCCCCGGACCGTGCCTGCGGCACTTATCCACCCCCTACGCGGGGGTGCGATATCTTCTCCAGCGGTCACTGGCACCGAAAGCAGACAAATTTCTAATGCGTCAAGCAGAATCAACGTGACAGACAATTCGGAGCTGGGACTGCCGCGTGCTGTGGTGCGCATGGCATGCTCGAAAGGCACATACGTCCGTGCATTCGCCCGTGACCTCGGAGAGGCGCTCGGCAGCGGCGCGCACCTGGACTCGCTCCAGCGTAGCCGCAGCGGCATCTTCCGTGTGGAGAATGCCCTCACCGTCGAGCAGGCAATCAACCTGCTTCAGGCATAAAGGTCACACTCGCAATGGGTTCGACAAGCACATATTCGTACAGGAACATCTGGAAGGTAGCCTACCCTATCCTGATAAGCCTGGTGATGGAGCAGATGATCGGTCTGACCGACACCGCCTTCCTCGGAAGGGTCGGCGAGGTCGAGCTAGGCGCTTCTGCCATCGCAATCGTGTACTATATGGTGCTGTTCATGATCGGATTCGGATTCAGCATCGGAGCACAGATCATAATCGGAAGACGAAACGGAGAAGGCAACTTCCGTGACACCGGCAAGGTATTCTGGCAAGGACTGTATTTCGTCATGGGACTCTCGGGAGTCCTGATTGCCCTGTCAGAACTTTTATCGCCATGGCTCATGGGACTGATGGTCTCGTCAGAGGCAGTCTATGCAGCTGCCTTGAGCTACGTACGATGGCGTCTGCCGGGCATGGTGTTCGCCTTCGCGACAGCTATGTTCCGTGCCTTCTATGTCGGCACGACACAAACCAAGACATTGACACTCAATTCAATAGTCATGGTATCGTCAAATGTGCTGTTCAACTGGATACTGATATTCGGACACTTCGGGCTGCCGGCTTTAGGCATCACCGGAGCAGCTATAGGATCAAGTCTGGCGGAACTTGTATCGCTGATATTCTTCATTATATATACTAAGGTAAGCTGCGACCGTCCGAAGTATGGTCTTGACAAGCCGGCGGCTCTTGACCGGACGGAGCTCCGTGGCATGATGCCGGTGTGCACATGGACCATGATTCAACATACGATCTCCATATCGACATGGTTCATTTTCTTCCTTTATATAGAGCATTTGGGCGAACGTGCACTGGCCATATCCAACATCACGCGAAGCGCTTCCGGAATGATATGGGTCGTGCTCCAGGCATTCTCGTCGACATGCAGCACCCTTGTCAGCAACATCATAGGCGAAGGCCATCAGGACAAGGTCATGTCCCTGGTCAGACGCATCCTTAAACTGTCTTACGGAGTCGTCAGCGTGATGATATTGGCATTCTGCCTTTTCCCTCAGGCTGTCGCACGCATCTATACAGACATACCTGCGGTGATTGCAGCTTCTGCACCTGCGCTGATCGTCATGAGCACATCGTATCTGTTCAATGTCGGAGGACAGGTATTCTTCCTGGCTGTTTCGGGAACAGGAAGCACCAACACCGCATTCAGACTTGAGCTTATCGCCCTTGTCGTCTACATGGCTTATTGCACCATCATTATCGGATGGCTCAGACTCGATGTGGCGGTCTGCTGGACAGCTGAATACGTCTACGGAGGCATGCTCCTGCTCTGCAGCTGGCTCTACATGCGCAGCGGACGCTGGAAGAACCGCCGGATTTAGGTGCGATACTGCTTGATGGCGCGGGTGAGGGTGTAGTCTACCGGATAGCGGGCTTTGGAGAGGGCGGCCTTGCGGGCAAGGTCGGCGGCCATAGGATCCAGGTCAAGGGTCTTGACCAGATGGTCGGTCAGGACATGCTCCAGAAGGAGGTGGAATCCATGGCCGTGATCCTGGTGGCGGAGGTGGCAGAGCTCGTGCAGAAGGACGTAGTCCTGGAGTATGCGCGGCAGGCGCATGATGCTGAGATTCAGGTTGATATTGCCCTTGGAAGAGCAACTTCCCCAGTTTGTTGCGTTATGCTTGATGGTCACACGGTTATACGTGAAACCATATCTGGCCGCCAGCACAGCAAGACGCCCCGGAAGTTCTGCCTTTGCCTGTCGGCGCAGCGTTTCAATCTCTTCTGGAGTGGCAACATGTACGTTCCTTTGCTGCTCCTTCTGTTTAGCCATGGTCTGGAGGATCCACTCGCGACGGGCCTCGAAGAACAGCTTGGCGGCCGCATAAGGAAGCATGGTCGGAACCGTCACCGAGACACCCTTGACAGGGTGCACGCGGATGCTGATGTTCCTGCTGCGTGCGCTTTTGCGGAACACCACCTCCCCTATCTGAGGATCTATGATAATCTTTTCACCTGCTCTTGCCATATTATTAAGTTATCTCAACCCCCTGTCACCTTGTGACATCCCCCTTTCAGGGGGAATTTCGTCCCTACTCGGGACGGGCCAAAAATTCTTCGAGCTTTTTGGCCACAAATATAATCATATAAATTTTCATTTAAGGGGTTGTTTTGTCGGATATTATGACTATCTTTGCGCCCGCTTTGGGTTTACTTGCCAGTGACCCGTAAAGTTTTGATGTTTAACCCTTAATCTTTTAAAATTATGGCAGAGTACCTTATGCCTGAAAAGAAACAGGAGATTTTCGCGAAGTACGGAAAGTCTAACACTGACACTGGTTCTCCAGAGAGCCAGGTAGCATTGTTCTCCTACCGTATCGCTCACCTTACCGAGCACCTTAAGAGCAACAAGCACGACTATGCAACTCGTCGTTCACTTCTTAAGCTTGTAGGTAAGCGTCGTCGTGTACTTGATTATCTCAAGTCAGTAGACATCGAGAGATACAGAGCAATCGTTAAGGAGCTTGGTCTCCGTCGATAAGCTACATCATAGTAGGAAACCGACGAAGGGGGAACTCCCAAAAGGGATTCCCCCTTTTTACGCACAAAGAAGTCCGAGGATGCAGACAACAACCTGCGGCATCCGAGGAATGACTAACATATATATCGGGTCAGGTATGATGGCCTAAAGGGATGGCCCATAGGGGGACTTCCTTGATGAAACAGAATAATATTAATCCACTCCCATAGGGGGAGGCAGGTTGAAGAAAAAACAATGAATATCGTAAAAAAGACAATCGAATTATCCGACGGTAGGGTAATTGAAATCGAGACCGGCAAGCTCGCAAAGCAGGCTGACGGTTCAGTAGTAGTCAAGATGGGAGGCACAATGCTCCTCGCTACAGTATGCTGCGCAAAAGACGCAAAGGATGACGTGGACTTCATGCCGCTCCAGGTAGACTACAAAGAGAAATATGCCTCTGCAGGCCGCTTCCCAGGCGGTTTCATGAAGAGAGAGGGCAAGGCTTCTGACTATGAGATCCTCATCTCACGTCTTATCGACCGCGCTCTTCGTCCACTCTTCCCAGAGGATTTCCACGCAGAAGTATTCGTAAACGTAAACCTCATCTCTGCTGAGAAGGATATCCAGCCTGACGCACTCGCAGGTCTCGCTGCATCTTCAGCTCTCGCAGTCAGCGACATCCCATTCGAGGGACCTATCTCTGAGGTACGCGTTGCACGCATTAACGGCGAGTTCAAGATCAACCCTAACTTCAGCGAAATGGCTGACACAGACATCGACATCATCGTTGCCGCTACTTACGACAACATCATGATGGTCGAGGGTGAGATGAACGAGGTAAGCGAGAAGGATATGCTCGAGGCAATCAAGTTCGCTCACGAGGAGATCAAGAAGCACTGCAAGGTGCAGATGGAGCTCATGGAGGCTGTAGGCAAGACTGAGAAGAGAGCTTACTGCCACGAGGAGAACGACGAGGAGCTTCGCAAGGCTATCCAGGAGTTCTGCTATGACAGATGCTATGCTATCGCTAAGTCAGGTTCTGCAAAGCACGAGAGATCAGACGCTTTCGAGGCACTCAAGGAGGAGTTCTACGCAACACTTCCAGAGGAGGAGCAGGAAGAGAAGCGCATGATGATCGAGAGATACTACCATGCAGTTGAGAAGGCTGCCATGAGAAACATGATCCTCGACGAGGGCATCCGTCTCGACGGCCGTGACACAACTACAGTACGTCCTATCTGGTGTGAGACTGACTACCTGCCATGCGCACACGGTTCAGCTATCTTCACACGTGGTGAGACTCAGTCACTCTCGACTGTAACTCTCGGTACAAAGCTCGACATGAAGGAGCGCGACGAGGTCCTCATCCAGGAGACTGACCAGTTCGTTCTTCACTATAACTTCCCTCCATTCTCGACTGGCGAGGCTCGTCCACAGCGTGGTATCGGCCGCCGCGAGATCGGACACGGAAACCTTGCATACCGTGCACTCAAGCCTATGATCCCAATGGCTCCGGAGAATCCATACGCAGTCCGCGTGGTTTCAGACATCCTCGAGTCTAACGGTTCATCATCAATGGCTACAGTATGTGCAGGCTGCCTCGCCCTCATGGACGCAGGTGTGAAGATCAAGAAGCCTGTAGCAGGTGTTGCGATGGGTCTTATCACTGACAAGGAAAATCCTAACGAGCGTTATGCTATCCTTACCGATATCCTCGGTGACGAGGACCACCTCGGAGACATGGACTTCAAGGTAACCGGTACAAAGGACGGTATCACAGCTACTCAGATGGATATCAAGGTTGACGGTCTCTCATACGACGTTCTCGAGAAGGCTCTCGAGCAGGCACGTCAGGGTCGTCTCCACATCATGGGCGAGATGATGAAGACCATCAGCGAGCCACGCGCTGAGTACAAGGAGTTCGTTCCACGTATGGTTCAGCTCATCGTTGACGGCGAGTTCATCGGCGCTATCATCGGAAAGGGTGGCGAGACTATCCAGAAGATCCAGCGCGAGACCGGCACAACAATCACCATCACAGAGCAGCAGATCGACGGTGCTCAGAAGGGAGTTGTCGATATCTTCGGTCTTGACAAGGAGTCTATGGACAAGGCAATCGACTGGATCAACGGCATCACAGCAGTTCCAGAGGTCGGCACAGTATACCACGGTAAGATCGTTTCTATCCTTGAGTTCGGTGCATTCGTAGAGATCCTCCCTGGTAAGGAAGGCCTCCTCCACGTATCAGAGATCGCTTGGGAGAAGACTGAGAAGGTAGAGGATGTCCTCAAGGTTGGTGACGAGGTAGATGTGAAGCTCCTCGAGATCGATGCAAAGACAGGCAAGATGAGACTTTCTCGCAAGGCTCTCCTCGAGAAGCCAGAGGGATACGTCGAGCCAGAGCGCAAGCCACGCGGAGACAGAGGTCCACGTCGTGAGGAGCGTAACGGTGGTCCACGTCGTGACGACCGCAGAGGTGACAGAGGTCCACGCCGCGATGACAGAGGTCCAAAAGGTCCACGTCGTGAGCGTCAGGCTGAGACACCTGAGCAGAACAACGAACCAGAGATGTTTTAAATAAACTCCAATAGAAAAGAGGCTAACTGAAAATGGTTAGCCTCTTTTGTTTTTGCAGGGATAGGTTCCAGATGGTGACATTGGAAAAACTAAATCCCTCCCACTCCTACGGAGCGGGCCCGACCGGCGAGCTAAAGCTCTTCTGCTCCTGCACGAAAGTCCACTGGACTTTCTCTAAAGGCACTCACGACCGTTCACAAGGCCACGGGCGGCCATGGTTTTTCCAATGTCACCATCTGGCCAATATACATAAAGATCAAATTTATTGAATAGTTATACGGCCGTCGGTGGAGGCGGTGATTTTGCCTCCGTTTTCGCTGGCCAGGTGGCGGAAGTATTCTACGAAGTAGTCTCTTATGATTTCGGGGGCGTCTCTTCTGCCGGTTGCATTTTCAAGTCCGTATCTTCCGAGGTTCATCAGGTAGTCGATTGTCGCTACCGTATAGTCAGCATTGTCATCAATCTGCTTGCCGTTAACGGTAACTGACTTCACCTTTTTATTGGAGATTACCATTCTGACCTCTTTATTTATAGGAAGTCCTCCGCTTGAAGCCACATATTCGAAGAGCTTCTTGAGGTCTTTGCCCTTGAGCGTAGCCACAGAAAGGACGTTATCAAACGGATATACCGCATAGACATCCCCCACAGTCAGGTCGCCAGCTGAAATTTCGGCTCGTATGCCTCCTGTATTATATAGAGCGACATCAGCATTTATATCATAATACTCCTTTGCCATCCATACCAGTGCATCAGCAGTCAAGTTACTGAGAGGACTCTCCGGAGTGCCCTTTCTGATTGCCTTAGGACAGTTTCCTATGACCTGATCCATCTCCTTTATAACTTCTGCAGAGTAGGTATCGATCATATCCGAGAAAGCCGGGTCAAGCTTCGCGTCAAGATGGTTCTTCACCGGAATGAGCCTGTATGTGAATGACGGTTTGCCTTTATCGTCCAGCTTTATCTTCGCATAACCCAGGCATATGCCCTTGCTTCCTGTCTGAGTTATAAGCACCTGCTCACCATCCTGATTGGTCACATATTCCGGATAGTTAAGGAAGGTATGGGAATGTCCGCCGATAATCATATCTATATGCCTGGTGTTCTTCGCGATTCCCCTGTCGTAATAGACTTCGTCAGTCTTCTCATAACCAAGATGGGACAACGCTATGACCATATCGGCGCCCTGCTCGCGCAGCTTCTGCGCCTCGGCGTCCGCCACATTGATGGCATTCTGCCACTGCACTCCCTCGCATGCCATCGGGTCCACAAGGTTCTGCAGCCTGACATTCAGACCGATGAATCCGACTTTCACGCCGCCTGTCTCAATGATAGCCGAGCTGCCGACATATTGTGAAAGACTCGTCTGAGAGAAATCATAATTCGACGCAACGACTTTGACATCACTGCATAACGAGAGCATGTCTCCAAGACCTGTCATCTTCTTGTCAAACTCATGGTTTCCTATAGTACGCACATCATAACCCAGTTCCTCCATCGCCATCATCTCCACAACTCCGTTAAGCAGACTGAAATAGTAAGTACCCTGCACAAAGTCGCCGGCATCAGCAAGCAGCACAGCAGGCTCTGCTGCACGGACACTATCCACCAGCGCCTTAATCCTCTTGATGCCTCCCCTGTCGGCATTGTATGTCTCTTCCATGCTGAGCGGTTCTATCTGACTGTGGAAGTCGTTGGTAAAGAGTATCACGAACTCCTTGGCCTTTGGCTGACTGCCTGACCCGTTATCTCCGGTGCCATCGTTTCCGTTGTCAGGGTTCTCCGCTCCCGCATCATTCTTATCTCCTCCCGTTCCCGAATTGTCCGGTTCCTCGGTATTGTCAACCGGCACCTTCGGTTTCTCACATCCTGCAAACGGCACAAGTCCCAAAAGGACCGCCAGCACCCATATTCTGAACTTTTTCATAGTCACTTTAACTGTTTTGCGCAAAGATACATGTTAGACATGCAGATTTTTCTTTTTCTTAAAATTATTTCTCTTTTTTAAAGCAGATTTTTCTTTTTCTTAAACACTTTCTTCAGGAGCACCTATAAATTTGCCGTAAGACTGAAAGTTATCGGACTGTCTGGTCACTCTTCCGCGGACATGGGAGAGGTACGATAAATCAGCGTGACATATACCGCCTTAATTATCAGGGGGTTAAACAAAGATTATCCGCATAATTTTCACGATAACCATGAGCTAAACAATTTATATTCAGAAACTTAAATGACACAGGGAGTATGAGGCGAAGGAAATTTGTCAACGGAGAAGTCAACCATACATACCAGAGAACCGTATCGGGTTTCAACATCTTTTATGAAGTGGAAGACTATCTTGTATACTACACAATTTTTTCAGTACTTGCAATCAAATATGGCATAGTGGTCTATGGACTATGTCTCATGATAGACCATATCCACTCCTTAATATCAGCTGCTGATAGAAAAAGTTTCTGCAGCTTCATCAGACACGTCAGTCTGCTCTTTGTCAAGGAGTACAACAAGGAACATGGTAGGTCTGGCCCGCTCTTCCAGGAAGGATTCGGAAGTGCTCCTAAAATCGGGCTGAAACGACTAAGAACCGCTATAGCTTATCTGTTCAACAATCCCGTAGAACGTTTCCTATGCAGCAAGGCACAGGAATACAGATGGAACTTCCTGCCATATGCCCAGTGCAGGAACCCATATTCCGAACCTATCAGACTGCGTCTGGCTTCCCGTGCATTACGTAGAGCGATCAAGGAAGTGGACGGAGCCCGAGAGCGTGGACAGCATATGACATACACCATGATAAGGAGACTCTTCAGTACACTTGACAAGCAAGAGAAAAATCAACTGACCGACTATATCATCGTCCGATACTCTGCCATCAGATACGACCTGCTGGCAGCATGTTATGGAGGACACGACAATATGCTTACAGCCATCAATTCAAATACCGGAAGTGAATATGACATCAGCGAAACCATCTGCGGACGATCGGACACCGAATTCAGAGAGCTGCACAGATATGTTCATGCTGAGGGATTCGAAAATGCAGGAGATGTAATCAGTCTGGATGGAAATCGTAAATTGCACCTGATGGAGAAGATGCAAAAACACACATCTGCAAGCGTTTATCAGATAAGGAAGTTCCTTCACCTGGAAGCTCGTGACAGTTAAAAGACTGTGTGTTAACAGGTTAGATTATATTTACCTGCAATTTTAAGAGGATAACATATTACTAATAAGCTGATAATCTGAGATTTAAGTGCCACAGCTCGTTACCGCAGATGTTAAGACGGGACACGAAAAGTGTAAAAAGTTGATTTTGGATAAAACATTTTTGAGGAGATTCCGTATATATAATAGAGTCGGGTGAGAAGCCCATAATAAAAGGCCGGAAATCTACGGCCGCAGAATTCCATCGTAACATATCCGAAGGCTGTCAAAGCCTCTGCGGGAGAGGTGTGCCCTGTCACAAGACAGCGGGGGCATGATTCCCGAAAATGGGATGAGGGCATGGCGTGTCCACTAAGTGAGCGACATACCATGCCGAGCACATAAGGTGCCTCACAGACCATTCCAGTTCTTTGACATTCGGACAGCCGGGGATGATATGATTGTTCAACCTTTAATCATTTATGTTATTATGGAAATGAATGAAAAGAAGTATCAGATTGTGGCATGGACACGAAACACCAAGGATGGCGAGGTGGAGGTCAGGATGATTCCGGAAGTGCACCATCAGGTTCAGAAACATCTCTTCAATGGGATTGCCGAATGCAACCGTAAAGGAGACTCCGCTCAAGCCAGAAGAGTAGTACTGTTGGAGCAGAGCGGTGACTTCAACCTGATGACAGGGCATTACGGAGAAGGCCTCCGCTTCATCAGGTCTGCCGCACTGGCCTGCTTCCATAGTCAGACCAGGTGGGATTTCCTGAGACTTTACGAGAAATTCCACGAGATGGTCAGGAAGTACTGCAGACCGGACATCCTGATGGAGAAGGAGTCCAGACTGCTCGAAGACCTCTATGAGGGACAAACACGTGTAGGCAAGGATCTGCAGGGGCTCTCCTAAAGAAAACCCAAAAAATTATAGGCTTACAAGATAATTTTAGTAAATTTGCCTTACAATGCACAGTTAATTGTTAACCCTAATATCAATAATTATGAAAAAAATCATTCTCGTAGCAGCTCTCGTGCTCGGTTTCGCAGTAGCTGCATCAGCTCAGCCAAGAGCTATCGGTGTGCGCGTAGGTAACGGTGGAGAAATCAGCTACCAGCATCAGCTCGGAAGAAACTTCCTTGAAGTAGACGGAGGTCTCGGACTTGGTCTTGACGGAACATTCAATGTAGGTGCAACAGGTATCTACAACTTCATGATTGCTCAGCCAGCTTGGACTTCAAGAGGTGAGTGGGGATTCTACGCAGGTCCTGGTGCATCAGTAGGCCTCGGAGTAGGTGAGGCTAACTATCTTACACTCGGTGCAGCCGGTATGGTAGGTCTTGAGTATACATTCTGGTTCCCTCTCCAGCTGTCTATCGACTTCAGACAGCACATCGGAATCGGTAACGGTCTGTGGTGCCCTTCAAGCGTTGGTCTTGGTATCCGCTACAGATTCTAATCTGCAGACAGATATAACAATAAAGATACGGTCAGGATTACCCTGGCCGTATTTTTTTGTATCTTTGCTAGACCAAAAGGCTCGAAGAACTTTTGGTCCGGCCCGGGTAGGGCCGAAATGCCCCTGGGGGCTGTCACGCTGTGACTGGGGGATCAAACTAGACCAAAAGGCTCGAAGACTTACCCAAAAGGCTTGAAGAACTATGAACAAAACCCTTACATGCATCATAACCCTGCTGATCTGCCTGACCATCGACGCCCAACCGCGTGGAATGGGACTTAGACTCGGAGCCACAGGCATTGAGGCATCATACCAGCACAGGACACATTCAAAGGAGTTTGTGCAGGTTGATTTCGGTATGGACCTTGGATACAATGTGAACGGAAGACCGGGAGTAAAGGCCGCTGCCACATATGACTTCATCTGGGCGGAGCCGGCATGGACCGCCAAGGGAACATGGAGCCTGTACTCCGGCCCGGGTGTGACGATTGGATTTGTAGATGACATAGTCCCATACGACATCGACGGCAAGATGATGGGCTACCAGGACAACGGATTCGTGATAGGTGCACATGTGGACATAGGCCTGGAATATACATTCGCAGCGGCACCATTGACTCTGGCATTGAACGTGCGCCCTTGTTTCGGAATACACATCAATGACGGAAGATTCAGGATCCCGGAGACAGACATCATCGTCAAATATGGCAGCAAGACGGGATTCTATGACAACGGTCTACTCGGCTTCGCCCCAAGCCTGGCATTACGCTACCGCTTTTAGAATAAATTGATTATATTTGCATTCTTATATCCACAAGCTCCCAAAGGGCAGTATAAGAGACAGCAAAAACAGCATTATGAGAGATTTATATATAACCAATTCCCTTTCGAGAAAGAAAGAGATCTTCAAGCCTATCAACGAAGGACACGTCGGACTTTACGTCTGCGGTCCTACCGTTTATGGCGACGCACACCTGGGACATGCACGTCCGGGTGTGACATATGATGTATTCGTGAAACTCCTCAAGCACCTTGGCTACAAAGTGCGTTATGTCCGCAACATCACTGACGTGGGACACCTTGAGCACGATGCTGACGAGGGAGAGGACAAGATCGCAAAGAAGGCACGCCTGGAACAGCTCGAGCCTATGGAGGTGGTGCAGAGATGTACACTCGCCTACCATGAGGCCATGCGCATGCTCAACGTGGCTCCGCCTTCGATCGAGCCACGCGCTTCAGGACACATCATCGAGCAGATCGACCTCGTGAAGAAGATTCTTGATGCAGGATATGCATACGAGAGCAACGGATCCATCTACTTCGACGTGCTGAAGTATGATGCTGACCACAAGTACGGCATCCTTTCAGGCCGCACCCTCGACGAGGTAAAGGAAGGCACACGCGACCTTGACGGACAGCAGGACAAGAGGGCTTCATACGACTTCGCCCTCTGGAAGAAGGCATCGCCGGAGCACATCATGCGCTGGCCATCACCATGGAGC
>JAGBSL010000087.1 GCA_017631875.1 Bacteroidales bacterium
CTGGACCCCAACATTAAGAGTGTCGTGCTCTACCAACTGAGCTAGGGAAGCAGTATTTTCCGTGATTCGCATGGGGCTCGAACCCATGACCCCAACATTAAAAGTGTTGTGCTCTACCTGCTGAGCTAGCGAATCAATCCGTGGTCATTCTTGGGTCTCTAACGAGTTCCTTTCGAATTGGGACTGCAAAGGTACTACTTTTTTCCAAACCTCCAAACTTTTTCGCAAAAAAATCTTCACATTCTGCACCTGCGACTGCAAACAGGGGCGGAATGTGAAGACAGATCCCCGGTCAAGCCGGGGATGACGAGAGCGACTAGAATGCCACACCTAGCTTAAAGCCCACATTATTGAGATTCTTGATCTTGAAGCTGTCATTGCGGTTTGTCGCAAAGCTATAGTATGCCGCAAACTGGAATCCGATATCCTCCTTGTGGAATGGGAAGTACACGAAACCCACCTCAGGCGACATATAGAATCCCCAGTTGTCATGTCTATTGACAAAAGTGGACATGTAGGTGCTCTGTGTAGAGTATTCCGCACCCATCTTGTTCTGGAGGTAAGGCTGGAACTCCTTCCTCATGAAGCGGATCCTTGTCATGATTCCGAAAGGAACCTGATAGATGGACCTGTCAAGATCCGTCGTAATGGCTGCATTGTCCTCAAGCTGATAAGTATGCTTTGGGACATACTCGTTATTGGTGCCGAAGCTCGCAAATCCGCCGACCGCGAACATAGGGCTCACATAGTAGCCTCCCTCGAGGTACGCTCCATAGCCCTGAGCAGTCTGCACATAATCATTGGCCACCGTTCCGTTGAACTGCCAGCCGCCGCTGACGAAGTAGCGTTTGCCCATCTGGGCGTTGGCCTCACCTGCAAAGAACATCAGGGCAGCACCGGCCAAAATCACGTATATAAACTTTTTCATATCATCTATTTTTTATTCGTTATTTCTGCGACGCATTCTTATTCAGGTATGGCGACTGCGCAAAGGCCTGGTCGATCGACGCCTTCATCCTCTGTACGTCGTAGCTTGCGCTAGGGCCGGCAGGGCCGCCTATGTATGAGGTCCATATGATCTCGAGGTTCTTGCCACTTCCCTGCTCTGCAGTAAGGTCAACGATATCAGCCACAAGAGCATTAGTCGAGAATGTATATGTCACACGGTAAGGACAATAGTATCCATACCAATCTCCCCAGTAACCCGGAGACCAATAGCCGGGATAGTCGAGCCACCAGTAAGGATCGCCATAGTGCTGCACATACCTCTCAGTGTTGATCATGTATGTAAGCTGAATGCCGAGATCCGCATCAGGGTTGGAGGGAGTATAGATGAATCCCATCTTTTCCATGTTTGTCCTGTATGCCTGTATCAAGGCCAATGCATTATTGGACTGCGAGTACACGGGCTTCTCATCCTGTCCGATAATAAGAAGGCTGTCGGGGATGTCAAAGGTTGTGAACTTGGTGAAGTCTACGCCTTTGTCGGGAGCAGTGTAAACGAGATACTCATTGTCACTGTCCTGCGGATATGGCTCCTTGTGGCACGATATGGCCAGAAGAACCAGTGCTGAAATTAAGATGATCTTTTTCATATCTGTATTGTTTAATTCGTTTTATAATGAGCTTCCTTCGATTACTTTGGAGTTCTCATAAGGGATGATGTTGCCCTGGAGCCACACCGTATTGGAGTTGAAGTTCGGATAGACGGTAGCAGACGCCTGATTGGTTCCCGGAGTAAGATATACCTCGACCTGGGCATTGATGCCTATACCGGTCACACTGAATGAATATGTGACATAACCGTTCTTACCCACACGATACTCCTGTCCGGAAATCCTGCCGTCTACCGTAACGCCGCCGACACCGTTAGGACCTGACGCAAAATCGCTTGGGGAGATCTGCACGACGGCCCTGTTGCCTTTGACGGAAATGAAGTTGGTCATATCGTTGACAAACACGGTCGCTCCGTTTCTGAACTGGACAGTCTGTGCTTCAAGCACGAAGTCCTGGTTCTTCACCGCTGCAAATGCCTGCACTGATGCGATAGAGTCAGCCAGAGCATCAAGATGTCTGCGCTCCTGCGAACGCGCCCTAAACTCGGCCATATCCTTCTGCCAGGCGTCCATACTGTTCTGCATTTTGCCTGCACGACCATTGCGGTTGCTGCTTTGGGCAGATGCGTCGGGGGCAGCCATTGCAAGCCCTGCGACAATAACCATAAAGGTCAGTAAAACTCTTTTCATATCTATTTGTAATTTTTAAAAGTTCGAAAAGGGTAAGGCAAAGGGTATACCAAAACAATAAGGCGTAAGGTTTGATATTTGCTTACGGGAACAGACAAACGAACTGAATATGAACTCACACCTATATATAGAATCGCCCGCAGACGGGCTCGCACTGAACACATTGATCATATGCAGCCAGGAGGATCCCAAAGCCGCGATCCTCTTCATCCACGGACTCTGCGGCAAGATCGGCCGCATGCTGCCGACCATGAGTCATTTTGCTGCAGAAGGCTACGCCTGCATCGGTTTCGACATGCGAGGACACGGCGACAGCATCAAGACGGAAGAAGACAGAGGATATACATATCAGGGAGGCAGCGAGGCCATGGTCGAGGACATCAGGGCAGTCATCGGATGGATAGAAGAAAACTTCCCAACGACTCCGATATTCATAGTAGCCCACAGCATGGGCTCCCTTGCCGCAAGAACATACATCAAGAGCGATGACACCCACATAGACGGTCTGGTACTGAGCGGAAGCCCAAGCTTCAATCCACTGAGTCCTTATGCCAGGATATTCCTTCAGGCATACAACGAAATTACAGGAGGCCACGACAGGCTTGAGGCCTTACAAAGATTCACTTCAGACCTCTACAACAAGGATTTTGAGGATGACGGCTTCCAGGCATGGATGTGTTCCGACCCAGAAGAGCGCCAAAGGTTCTTCGATGATCCCGAATGCAACTACACATGCACAACAGACTGCTCGCTTACTCTGCTGATGCTCATGAAGGAGACATACAGCAGAAAGGGCTGGCATGTAGCCAACCCTTCATTACCTATTTTATTCATATCCGGCGAAAACGACTCATGCATGATCAGCATGAAGAAATTCCATCAGTCCGCCGGCTTCCTGAACAGCGTCGGCTACACCGACGTATCCAGCATCATATTTCCCGACATGCGCCATGAGGTCCTCAACGAGATCGGCAAGGAATCAGCATGGCAGGCAATAAGCGAATTTATTTCAAGAGAGCGTCAAGACGGTTGAAGATGCTCACGCGCTTCTTGTGGATTTCCTTAATCTTATCACGATTCTTCCTTGCCACGAACCTGCATGTACCGAGGAACTTCATGAACAGCCTCATATAGTTCCATGCAAGGAGGAACATGATCGGGAATGCAACGAAATATCCCAACGCCCACCAGAAGCCGGCAAATATCCAAAGAAGAGCCGACGGGATTATCATGCACAATGGGATTGTAATCAGAGCGCTCACCGCAAGGCGGAACGTACTGATGAACATCTGGTCCTTGATCATCTTCTTGAGGAATATCTCAGGAACGATGAAAAGAAGGGCCGTCGGTATGATGGACACGACGAAAAGAGGCAGAAGTACAAGCAGAGCAAGACCTCTGAGCACTGCCGAAATGGCTCTCGGCTTGCGGCGGAAGAGCCAGTCCCTTACATTAAGCTCCTTGATGCCGCTTATGACTTCTGCGGTATCCTTGTATATTGCCTCCATTTCCTCAGGATGCTCTGCCGATGCCTTCTGGAGGTCGTTCACGAGAGCCTGATCGGAAAGAAGACGCGAAGGAAGATAATTGAACTTGAATCCGTGCTTACGGGCATACATCTTACCGTATTCGTTCTCGCGGAGCCAGTCGATCTGGTCATAATGTTCGATATCATCGACGTGAAGCATCATCTCCTTGATCTCGCTATGCACACGGGCATTGATCTCCATCATAGTCGCGCGCGGCTCCTCCTGGTAACGCTCATAGTAAGGCTTCAGCGAAATAGGCTTGCCGAACTTGATGAGCATCTCTGTCCTTGCGTGGAAATAGTTGGAATAGTGGTTGCACGAAGGCAGGATCATCACATCCTCCTTGAACTCCATCTTCTCCGCAGCAGCGAAGGCAATCCTCAGATATCCGAGCTTGAACTGACCGAGCCATCTCTTGTCCTGGTGGCCTCCTTCAGGATAAAGCATCACAGTTTCGCCGTCCATGAGTGCATTTCCGGCGTCCTCAAATGTCTCGGAATTCCTACGCACATGCGCCAATCCCTCATATCCCATACGATACGCAGGCAGAAGGCCCATTGCGCGGAGCGCCTTATTGAAGATAGGAATGTTAAACACATTCGCCCTCGCAAGGAAGTTCATCCTTCGGTCCGTCAGCTGGAGACATACGCAGAGAGGGTCGTTCAGACAGTTCTGATGGTTGGACACAATGATTGTCGGAGTTCCGTTCACAGGCACATTTTCAAGTCCCAGAACGTGCTCTTTCTTGAAGTACAGTCCGGAATTGACGAACTGCAGATAGGCGCGGAACGCCTTAAGGAAAAGGGAATGATCCCTAGGGTTAGTCTTTGCCATTTTTAAGGTTTTAGTTTAAGTACAGACGCAAAGATAGTAAAAATCTTTACTTTCTCCTAAACACCCACTTACAGTGGTCGCTTCCTGACTCGTACTCGGCAAGTGACGGAGTGCTGTCCGCCACCGATGTCAGAACATACTGACGTGAAGTTCCAGGCACGGCCTTCGGCATTATACGGTAGGTTCCGTCTGTCAACTGCTCGATCCTCCAGAGCTGCTCCGGAGCACCGGTAAATCCATCTGCAACAACCACTTCAGCTCCTTCTACAGCTGTAAGAACCCTGTCTGTACCCTCAATACATATCTTATAATACTGTCCTCCAAGATAACCTCCGGCTTCCGGAACGGCTGTCACCGACCATCTCTGATGCGGACGGTTCATCCAATCGCCACAACGTGCCGCGACCTCACCTTCCGGCCAGGTCGCCACAACCTCCTCAAGTGTCTGATTAGGATAAGACACAACAGGTTCATTAGGATCTATCATCCAGAATCTGCTTCTCGGGATATCATGTCTCACAAAATCCACTGCAAGCTCAAGAGCATACCCTCTGCGTACAGATGAAATCTCGTATATGCCGTCCCTGAATGGCTCTCCGGCAACAGGCCAGTCACCAACCCACAGAAGCGGGCGTATAGCCAACACGCTGCGTCCGCCGCGGTCAAGGTCAGCCTCCCAATGGAAGGACATCTTCTCCACGCCCTCATCCTCGATCCAACGGCCGAAATGTCCGGCACCGAACTGGCGGTCAGCGGCATCCACGACCATCTTTCCACCACCGGCGATCATATCCCTGCCGACATTATCCAGGTATGGACCCGTCACATTGCGCGAGCGGCCAACTACAATATTATATGTTGAATTCACGCCGTCGCAGCATGTGCCGTGTGTGCCGAGAAGGTAGTACCAGCCGTTGCGCCAGATTATAGTTGTAGCCTCGCAGTCTATGGCGATGTTTACGGGCTCATTCCCCTCGACGCGCGCTCCGGTCAGAGGATCAAGCTCGACGATGCGTATGAAGCCGAAATAAGTACCGTATGTACACCAGAGGCGTCCCGTAGTCGGATCCATGAACAGACCGGCATCAATCGCGTCGCAATCCTCATCGACCTCAGACGACGCCACCTCTATCGGTTCGGTGAATCCGAAATCCGGCGAATGAGGATCCAGAGTCCGGTTCCACATGGTCAGGATGCGGCCTGCATGCCCCCCGCCCAATCCTCCGCCTGTCGAACTGTATGCCACCAGATAACGGTTTCCTATCTTCATGGCATCCGGAGCCGCACCGCCGCCCGGACGCTCAGCACCCGGGTACCAGTTCCAGCCGTCCTCGGATATGAGGCCGCCGCCACCGGTTCCGAAAGTATAATACTTGCCGTCACA
>JAGBSL010000008.1 GCA_017631875.1 Bacteroidales bacterium
GCCCTGCATCTCGATGAAGTCTCCAGCCTTGAACGGACGGAAGATCAGGATCATGATTCCGCCGGCGAAATTCTGTACAGTGCCGTTAAGTGCCAGACCGATTGCCATACCTCCACCAGCAAGAAGAGCTGCAAATGAAGTGGTCTCTACACCCAGCGTGCCGATCACTGCAATGATGAGGATGATCCAAAGTGCTATGCCGACTATGCTCTGGATGAATGACTCGATAGCTGGTTCGAAATCTCGCTTGTCGAATATCCTTTTGAGGAGGTTCTTGATCTTCTTGATCAGCCATGCTCCTACAAAGTAGATTGCAAGGGCTGCAAGGACCTTGAGGCCGAATGAGAGGGCCTTATCCATCAGATCTGCGAGCAGTTCTGAGGTCGGAGTTGTCGCAATTTTCTCTGCTGCAGCTGCCAGTTCAGCCTGGAGGCTGTGTGAAACGGTGTCTGCGGGGGCAGCTTGAAGTAAATTAATGATCTTCATAGTTGTTTTGTTTAAACTCTTAGTTTATAGTTTATAAAACAAAATTGTTTATACTGATAACAAATGTGTTAATCGACTTTTTATGCATTTAGGAAGAGCCAGATCATGTAAGCGACCTCAATTACGATGAAAAGCAGGCCTTCTCTTCTGTCGATCCTGTCTCTCTTGATCGTATATGCACTC
Organism: Bacteroidales bacterium; assembly: GCA_017631875.1. Next base: position 670 of record JAGBSL010000008.1, read on the forward strand.
ATCAGGAGCACAAGGCTGGCAACCATCATGACTGCAAAGTCAACCCAGGCGATCGAAGCGAGTGAAAGAGGGCTGATCAGCGCCGCACCACCGACAATGAGCAGGATGTTTGCGATGTTGGATCCGATGACGTTTCCGAGTGCCATCTGATTGCGTCCTTTTCTGGCTGCGACTATGCAGGTAGCAAGTTCTGGAAGCGATGTGCCGGCTGCCATGATCGTGATTGCTATGAACTTCTCAGAGAGATTGAGATACTGTGCAATCGCTGTTGCTGAATTGACGAAGAACCTACCTCCGATGATAAGACCGCCGAGTCCTCCAAGAATCATGAGCACAGCCAGCCAGTTAGGGAAGGTCTTGGTTTCCTCGGCCTGCCCGGTCTCCTCAGCTCCGCTTCCTGAGCGGAACATCATCCAAAGATAGAACGCAAAAGCTGCAAGCATGAGTCCTCCTTCGAGTCTTGAGATCTCGTTTGCGCCTACTCCCAGTACTGAATGGAGGAGCCAAATGAGCATGAGGCCTCCTGTGACGAGGATATTAAGCGGAATGTCCTTGACTCTGTTATCTTTGGACATTGTAATAGGACTGATCAGGGTTGTTACTCCAAGAATCATGAGGATGTTGAAGATGTTCGATCCGATTACATTGCCCAAAGCAAGCTCTGACTGTCCCTGGAATGCCGCTATGAAGCTGACAACCATTTCAGGGGTGGATGTTCCAATACCCACGATTGTGAGTCCGATGACGAATTCGCTCATTCCGGTCTTTCTGGCTATGCTTGTGGAGCCGTCTACCAGCCAGTTTGCTCCCAACAATATAAGCATCAGGCCAAGAATAAGAAGGAGTATCTGTATTGCCATTTTGTATGTGTTTATGTGTAAAACAATCTAGGCAAAGGTACGAAAAATTGCTTAAATGCTTATATTTGTGATATATATTATAGGTACCATGAAAAGATTTACTGCAATATTCATCTTGATCTGTGTCGCACTTTGTGCATACGGAAGCGATTCGTTAAAGGTCTTTTATCGCATCAGGCTTGACAGGGATATAGATAAATCAGCCCAAAGGGTACTCGTAGAAGGTCTTGACAGGGCATCGAAGGCCCAAGCGGACTATATTCTGCTGGATCTTGACACATATGGCGGTGCCGTGGATGCCGCAGACAGCATACGGTCAGCGATTCTGCGATGCGAGACGCCGGTATTGGCCTATGTGAACATGCAGGCGGCCTCAGCCGGTGCCTTGATAAGCATCGCATGTGATTCCATATACATGAAGACGGGCAGTTCGATAGGAGCAGCGACGGTTGTGGACCAGAGCGGAAATGTCATGCCGGACAAGTACCAGTCATTCATGCGTGGAATGATGCGCTCTACAGCCCAGGCGACAGGAAGAGACCCGCAGATTGCGGAGTCCATGGTTGATACTGCCAACGTGCTGAGTCTGACTCCGCAGGAGGCTGTGAAGGTCGGATACTGCGAAGGAATATATGAGAGTGAAGTTGAAGTTGTAGAGGCAGTAGCTGGAGATAATGAGTTTGTTATCAAGAATATGGAGGATGACTTGACTTGGCTAGACAGGCTCATAGATCTGCTCCTTAATCCGCTTCTTCAGTCCATCTTCATGATGATGATAATCGGAGGAATCTTTGTGGAGATACGCACTCCTGGCATAGGCCTTCCTCTTGTAACAGCTATAGTGGGTGCTTTGCTGTATTTTGCACCGGGTTATGTGGGAAATCTCGTGGAGCACTGGGAGATTCTCCTTTTCGTTATCGGCCTTATATTAATAGGTATAGAGATATTTGTCCTGCCGGGATTCGGTGTGTGCGGAATATCGGGTATCGTTTGTGTCGTTATAGCTCTCGCATTCTCGATGGTAGACAATATCGAACTTTATAGATGGGATGGAACACTGAACCTCAGGCCTCTTATCAAGCCGGTCGGACTGGTGGTCTTTTCTGCGACTGCTGCGATATTCGGATCTGTATGGCTTGTACGTAAGCTATACGCAACAAGGTCATTCGACAGCATAGCGCTCCGTCAGGAGATGAAGGCGGAAGAAGGTTTCGTGGGTGTGGTATCCGGTATGGAATCTCTTATAGGTGAGGAAGTTACGGTCTTTACAGACATGAGGCCATCGGGTAAGGTACAGACTGCTGATGGCAAGATTATAGAAGCTACCTTGAAGTTCGGAGGTTTTGCTTCCAAGGGACAGAAACTCAAGGTTTTGTCTGCAGAACAGGGTAGAGTATATTGTGACAAATAATTAATATCAGATTAAAAGAAGCCTGTCGGCTTTCTGAGATCCTTCCCACTTCGTGGGCCCCTTCCCTTTTCGGGAGCCAATGTCTCAGAAAGCCGACAGGCTTCTTTATAAGAATCACAAATTTATTTGCGTTTTAACGCTACAACGTTTTCGACATGGTGAGTGTGCGGGAACATGTCCACCGGCTTTACTGCCGTGATCACATAGTCCTGACAGAGGATCTCCAGATCCCTGGCCTGTGATGCAGGGTTGCAGCTTACGTAGACCATTCTGTCCGGTGCCGCATTGAGGATCACCTTTGCCACGTCAGGATGGATACCTGCTCTTGGCGGGTCAAGGATGATGACATCCGGACGGCCGTGCTCCTGTACGAAGGCGTCTGTGAGGATATCCTTCATGTCTCCGGCGTAGAAGTCGCAGTTTGTGATGCCGTTGTTCTCTGCATTGATCTTTGCATCCTCGATAGCCTCTGGAACATACTCGATACCGATGACTTTAGATGCCTGGCGGGATACGAACTGAGCGATAGTTCCCGTACCTGTGTAAAGGTCGTAAACTACCTCAGAACCAGTAAGTTCTGCGAATTCGCGTGTAACACTGTAAAGCTTGTAAGCCTGCTTTGTGTTGGTCTGGTAGAAGGATTTCGGTCCGATCTTGAACTTGAGACCCTCCATGTACTCATAGATAGCGTCTTCACCTTTATATAATATGCATTCCTGATCGGAGATCGAGTCGTTAGCCTTGCCGTTGATTACATAATAGAGTGATGTGATCTGTGGGAACTCGGCAGCTATTGCGTCCAGTAGGGCAGTGCGTGCCTCCACATCTTCGTGGTAGAAGCACATGATGAGCATCACGTTACCTTCCTGAGTCGTGCGTACGATCATATTCCTGAGGAAACCCTCGTGCTCACGGATGTTGAAAAAGGTGAGACCTTTTTCAAGGGCGTAACTCTTTATGAATAAGCGGATTGCGTTAGAAGGTTCAGGCTGAAGCCAGCAATGCTTGACATCAAGAACCTTATCGAAGAAGCGGCCGACATGGAATCCGAGACCGTATTTCTCCTGCTCTGAGAGTGCTTCAGCATTCTCGTCATCGAAGATCCAGCGACGCTGTGAGAAGGTGAATTCCAGCTTGTTACGGTAATATGTAGTCTCGTCAGAACCCACGATAGGGGAGATTTCAGGCACCTCAAGATGTCCGATACGCACCAGCTGATCGTAAACCTGCTGCTGCTTTGCCTGCAGCTGCATATCGTATGGCAACGGCTGCCATTTGCAGCCTCCACATATGCCGAAATGCTTGCAGAATGGCTCCAGACGATGTTCAGACGGCTTCACCATGCGGAGTATGAAGCCTTCCATGTAATTTTTCTTTTTCTTTGTGACCTTAACGTCCACGACGTCGCCCGGAACTGCAAACTGTACGAACAGCACAGCGCCGTCGATCTTCGCAAGCGCCTTGCCTTCGGCAGCGACAGCTTCGATCACGACGTTCTCTAAGATAATATCCTGTTTCTTTCTTGCCATTTTGAAATAATTTAGCCGTTTGAAATCGCACTGATATTCAAACGGCTGCAAAAATATCAAATTCTCACGACATTATGAAACTTTGACCAATCTAATAGCTTCAGGGAAGTGTTTTATATATGCAAGTTAACATAATATAAACAGGAAGGTTCTTATTTTGATTATTATAGGAACCTGATTTAAATAGGAACTTGTGCTTAGTTATCAACGACTTATATTAGATCTTCATCGTAATCTTAACGCTGATTATCAATTTTTTAAATAAACGACGTTTCAACACAATCACGATACAAAAAGTTCTCATTTCTTTTTCAATTTATAGTTAATAGTAAACCTTGTTTATCTCTTTTTTCAGTGTCTCCCCTTCTTGAAAAATCGGTTATACAATTTACATTATGTTAACGTGCTCCTGTAGAAATGTTAACCTACGTGATTTTAAGTGGTTGATATTGCGTTATTTAATTAAATATTCAAGTTTTGTCTTGTCCTTCCATTTTGCAGATACATTACTTAATGATGTAGACTCAATCTGACTGATTGCTTTCTCTGTCATCTTTGGAGTTATACCTATGTATTTCATTGTTGTCGCAACGCTCTTATGGCCCAAAATCTTGCTTACATTGAATACATTGATTCCATCATCAATTAAATGTGTCGCCATGCTATGCCTGAATTGGTGACTGTGAACGTGACTTGGAAAATCACTGTGCTTCTGTTTTAGTTGTGCAACATATATATCTAGTTGCTTATTTACGCTTCTCGTGCTACATTTTTCATATTTGCCTTTACACTTAGAATAGAACAAGTAAGCATTCTGATCAGGATTGGTTCCGTGAAATCTGTAGATATATTCTCTTAGCATCTTGATTTCATGCTTGTATAACATAGGTTTGCGGTGTCGTTTACCTTTACCAATAACATGAATGTATGGTTTATGCTCTTGAAGATGTACATCGCTTAGTTTTAATGAAAGGACTTCACTAATACGAGTTGCAGTTGAATATAGCAATGATAATAGCACAGTATATTTTACACCTGTTTCAGTAGAGGTTCCTGGAGCATGCAGCAAATATTTCATTGCATCTTTTGTTAGAGGCTCTACAATATTTTCAGTAATAGCTACTTTATACCTATCTACTTGACGTGCATTCATATAGTATATTCTGTACTGAGATTCCTTAGCTATGAACTTCAGGAACGATGTTATTTGACTTAATCGCAAATTACATGTTTGAGGACTGTTGTTCTTAGAATATCTTAACCATTCCATAAATCCTGCTAGATTTTCATAGGTAAAGAACTCAATCCCAAATGTTGAGATCGTTTCTTTCTTTACAGTGCGCGCATACTCAAGCAATGCATTCATTGAAACCTCATAACTAATTATCGTACAATCGCTCCTCGTGTTTGAGGCGTTTGCTATGAACTTTTTGAATTCTTCAGCAAACCGACGGGCATTATTACTTATTTTCATATGATCTCAGGTAATAGGTCACATATTGATTCACCCTCTACTTCTTCTAGCATGTCAGCTAGCTGTGGAACTAGATGAAAATAGTATAAAGTAGATTCTGGACGTTGGTGTCCCATGCTTTTGCATAATGCTAAAAGATTCATGTCAAAATCATACCCGTTATGCTTCCATGAAAGTATATTCTGAACTGCGTAATTATGTCTAAATGAATAGACTACAACATTTCTATCAGAAGTTTTCTTGTTGTATTTATACCAACATTTATTGAATATGGTTCTTAAGTAATAAGAATCGCGATACTGATCTCTGGTATTAGGAAAGAATACTGTTCTTCCAGGCATTTCCTTACACATCAGGTCGTCATATTGTTTCAACATCCTGGTCGTACTTTCATGCAGTGCAATTATACGTTCATGATATCCCTTCGCTTTTCTTATATATATGACTTGGCGTTCAAAATCAATATCCTTGCAGTCAAGCCATCTAGCTTCATTTGGCCTCATGCCCGTACTATATATAAGTCGAAATATTACAGGAGCAATAAGGCATTTGAGTTTTGATTGGAAACGTGGATATGGCATGTGGCAGTTTTCTTTATATTCTATTTCATCAACAGCCTTAAAAAAGTTCTTAATCTCTTCATTATTGAAGAGAATAGGTTCTTCATTATTTTCAAGTTCTCCGTGAAGAGTATAATCAAAAGGCCCCTCTCCCCTCCCATTCATATACCTAAGAAATGCGTTCACTGCCAGCGTTCTAGATGCATGTGAAATATTCTTTTCTGTTATCCTTTTTGCACACCAGGTATCTATCATACTCTGGTCTAGATATTTTGTTTCAGGATAAGTCCTGTCACACCAATTGAGAAAACAACGAACAAAATCATTTGCCGGTTTCTTATATTTAAATGATGTCCTATAATCCATATAGTCATCATACCATTCATCTCGTGTCTTAGTGATTTTCATGACTATAAAGTTTATGGGTTATGGGGAACGCCTCTATGCTTATAGCACATTCTCTCAGCTTTTCTATATTAGAGGATAGATACTGGAGAGTCGTTTGAGGAGAGTCATGCCCAAGTACAGTAGATACAATAGACAAGTCGCTTCCATTCTTAATCATAGTATCTGCGAAGCTATGCCTCAAAAGATGTGTACCTTGTCTTGCATTCTGTCTAATACCAGCAACGTTATATGCATTATTTACTACGTTCGCAATTTTACATCTAGAGTAACTCCCTTTCAATTTCTTTTTGGTCAAGAAGATATATGGCTGGTCTGAGTCAGGGCGTTCTTCTTGCACATACTCCAAAAGTGCATTCCCGACAACTGGTCTAAGTGGTATAATTTGGGGCTTGCGGGTCTTTGTCTGTTTGAAGGAGATATGATCCTTATTCCATTTGATGTCTTCCAATAAAAGATTGTAAACATCTACTTGTCTCATACCTGTATATAGTAATAATATGCAAATGGCTTTGTCTCGCTTCGAGAGTGGACAGTTTTCGTCCAGAAGAAAATCTTCAAATTTATTCCTCTCCCCTTCTGACATAGGTTCATAGACATATCTAATGACTCTTTCCATCGGAAAATAGGAACTTATAATGACTAATTCCTTATTTTGAGTGAATTCCCCGTGCCGTCTGATAAAAAGACCTATTCGATAAGGAAGTTCAGGCTTGCAATCGTTATATCTCATATAATTTCTGACATGATCCTCCTGTATGTCATAGATGTTCTTTGCTCCTAACTTTTGTAAGTATACAAAGAATGATGCACAACTAGATGCTTCTACGCTTATGGTAAGATCTCTTACATGCATGCTCTTGGCAGTTCTCATACAGTCGTCCAAAAGGTTCCTAAATCTATCATTAAGCTCGTAATATGCTGAAAAATAGATCTTTCTATTCATTGGAAGCATGTCGTAATAATCGTATAGGAGAAGCGATCTTAACTGAAAGTTAAGCAACGGATAGTCTTTGACTATCTCATTATATTGATCGATATTCCTTGCAGCTCTTCTCTTGTAGACCAAACTATATGCACTGATCATCCTATCGATTTCCTTTGTGCTATACCCTTTGTCTTTAATGTACTTGAGCAATCTCTCCCATTTCTTGTCCAATGGGATACTAGATACTTCCGCTTCAGGATCTTTGAGAACATAATCCCCATTCCTGATCAAAAGCCTACCTTCCGGTACATCCGGATTGATTTTGTCGATGAATGCCATAAATGATTAGTATTAAGTGATTAAAAAAGGCCCCACATCACAACAGTGATGCGAGGCCTGATAATAATTCTTGCTAGATCGGCTACTTCTTGTAGTGCCCGAAAGCAGATAGAACTAGAACTTCAATAACTTCATCATAGATACGATACACAAGTCTGTGCTCATGCGTTATACGACGCGAATATACATTCCCGTCGTAACCCTTAAGCGGCTCAACCTGACCGGTACCAGTCCTGGGATGCTCCTGGATTTCTTCCAGAAGCTTTGACAGTTTCTTTACTGCCTGAGGTGCTTTCTTGCTCAGTTCCTTAAGGTCCTTCTTTGCGTCGTTAGAAAATACTATTCTATACATTTCAGTCTTCATTAATCATTCGACTAAGGAAGCCATCCACACTCTCCCCTTCCTCCATTCTATGAACCTTACCCTGTTCATACTCCTCAATTCCGCGTCTGATTTTAGCCTCCAAAGTGCTCTGATCAATGAGCGTATCACTTTCTCTCACTGGCACAAGCCTATAGCTGCCGTGACTCCTGGACGTAATCACGACATCATTTGTAAGGGCTAAGTCGAAGTATTTACGCTGGTTAGCCCTGAATTCTCTACTGCTTACTACAACCATTTTCATTCTATTTAGTTTTGCAAATATATCATTTTTCAAATAAAGTACCAAATTGGTACACATTTATTATATTTCTGTTTAGCGTCTAGCTAAATAATTTGCAACTTTAAATATTGTTCGTATATTTGCGAACAATAAGACGTTTTATATGGCAAACAAGAAGTACGACAGCGATCAGGAACTGCTCGCAAAATACGCCAAGGCAATGGGGCATCCAGCCAGAATAGCGATCCTTGACTTTCTTGCAACACAGGACAGCTGCTATTTTGGAGATATACACGAGGAACTACCTATTTCCAAAGCAACAGTGTCACAGCACCTCTCCGCCCTCAAGGAAGCAGGACTTATACAAGGAAGTATCGAGGCTCCAAAAGTAAAATATTGTATCAACAAGGAGCAATGGGAGTTTGCCAGAATGCTTTTTGCAAAAGAATTCTCAAAACTGAATCCTGACAAAGAATGCACTTGCAAAACCTCTAAATAACAGAATGCTGCGCGTCAGCATTTTTTTACAAATACATTGTTCGTTGTTTTGCGAACTACAAATAAAATTTTAATACATATAGTATGAAAACAAAACTACTTTTACTCATCATCTGTATTTCTACATTGTCATGCACATGGACGAAATCCAAAAAAGAAAACACATCACAGATCAAAAACGGCGTTGAAGTCCTCTACTTCCACGCAAAACAGCGCTGTGCCACTTGTATGGCCATCGAGAATAATACCAAGGCACTGCTTGATGAATCATTCTCAAAGGAAATCAATGACAGTCTCATCGTATTCCGTTCTCTGGAAATTACTGAGAATCCTGAAATCGCACGGAAACATCAGGTCTCATTCTCATCCTTAATCATCGTAGATATTGAGAACGGCAAAGAGGCTCCTGTCAACCTTACAGACTACGCTTTTTCTAAGGCGAGAACATCTCCTGATACATTCAAGGATGAACTCAGGGCCACAATCCTGAAAATGCTCGAATAAAATGGAATGGCTCAACAATCTGCTGGACAGTTCAACGATCCCGGCATTTACAGCCCTTATTCTCGGACTACTTACAGCCCTCTCTCCCTGCCCACTTGCCACCAACATTGCGGCAATCGGGTACATCAGCAAGGACATCACTGATCGAAGAAACATCTTCATCAAAGGACTGCTCTATACACTTGGAAGGACATTGGTTTACACTGTGCTCGGCATAGTCCTCATAACCATTCTCAGAAACGGAGCCAGCATCTTCTCCATCCAGGACTTCATCGCACGCTATGGTGAGATACTCCTCGGACCGGCACTGCTGCTCATAGGTCTGTTCATGCTGCTGGGAGGAAAGATGAACCTGCCATCAATAGGCATAGGACGGAACCGCGAAGGACTTGCAGCCAAAGGAGGACTTGGTGCCCTGCTGCTCGGGATGCTGTTTGCAATGGCATTCTGTCCCACAAGTGGAGTACTTTACTTCGGGATGCTCATACCTATGTCGGCAACCTCCCCCGAAGGTTATCTCTATCCCATCTTGTTCGCAATAGCCACTGCCCTGCCGGTAATCATCGTCGCTTGGGTACTCGCTTTCAGCGCAAGTAAGATCTCGGAAACATACGGCAAGATGAAGACCATTCAGAAATGGCTCAACATCATAGTAGGAATCCTGTTCACATGCATAGGAATATATTACACAATCATTTTAATCAGTTAGTTATGGAAATCAAAGTATTAGGCCCAGGCTGCGCCAGATGCAAGACAGCCTATTCAGTGGTAGAAAAGGTAATCAAGGACAACAATGTAAACGCCACACTCTCGAAGGTCGATGACATCATGGAGATGATGCAGTACAATATAATGAGCACTCCGGCAATAGTCGTTGACGGAGTCGTACGAATCAAAGGCAAGGTGCCTACAGAGGCAGAAGTAAAGGAGGTACTCGGACTATGATCCAAAGATTTGCAGACTGGCTCGTCTATGGCATATTCGGTCTGGACGCAGCCACACCTCTGGGAACAGCAGTGAACTTCTTCTTCTATGACACAATCAAGATAGTCATACTGCTGTTCTTCATCAGTCTCATAATGGGCATAATCAATGCCTATTTCCCGATAGAGAGACTCAGGAAGTTCCTCTCCACACACAAACTATACGGACTGGATTACTTCCTTGCAGCCCTGTTCGGAGGAATAACACCATTCTGTTCATGCTCGTCAGTTCCTCTTTTCATCGGATTCGTAAAGGGAGGCATACCGCTAGGAGTAACATTTGCCTTTCTCATAGCATCTCCTCTGGTCAGTGAAGTGGCGGTGGCAATGTTCCTGGGTACATTCGGCCTTAAAGCCACTCTCATCTACATCATCAGCGGAACCCTGTTGGGAATGCTCGGAGGCTTCATACTCGGCAAGATGAATCTGGAAAGATACCTCAGCGACTGGGTAAAGGCAGCACAGCAACAGTCTGATATCCAGAGCGCAAACTGGGAAATGGAAAAGACCCCGTTCTTCAAGAGGCTCCCAGCCATAGCAAAGGACTCATTCGGCATAGTCAAAGGAGTATTCATCTACATCCTCATAGGTATCGGAATCGGCGCAGCAATGCACGGCTTTGTGCCGGAGGGCTTCTTTGAGAACATCCTCTCAGCAGACAAATGGTGGGGAGTTCCGGCAGCAGTCATCCTTGCCGTACCTATGTACGCCAACGCAGCAGGTATCGTCCCCATAGTGGAAGTCTTCGTAGCCAAAGGCATTCCGCTCGGCACGGCCATAGCATTCATGATGGCAGTAATCGGCCTCTCGGTTCCTGAAGCAACAATGCTCAAAAAAGTAATGACTTGGAAGCTCGTAGGAATATTCTTTGGAGTCGTCACAATATTCATCATCCTCTCAGGATACATATTCAACTGGATACTATGAGAATACTGATACTTTGCACCGGCAACAGCTGCCGAAGCCAGATGGCCCACGGAATCCTCCAGTCACTCCATCACGACTGGGATGTCCACTCAGCCGGAACAAGACCTGCCTTACAGGTCAATCCAAGAGCCATACACGTGATGGCCGAAATCGGGATAGACATCTCAGACCATACTCCTAAACCAGTAGAAGACTACCTCGGCCAGGAATGGGACTATGTAATAACAGTATGCGGCGGGGCAAACGAAACCTGCCCCGCCTTCCTCGGCAAAGTCCGCAACAGACTTCACATAGGCTTCGAAGATCCCTCAGAAACAATTGGAGATGAGCAGACTATAATGGATGACTTCCGCAGAATACGAGATCAGATCAAAACCCAACTTCCCGATGCGATAACATAAAATAGTAAGCGCAAATATACTCTGATTTATAAGAGAGAGAAAAGCCTGGCACATATTCATAGTGTCAGGCATCATTCATATTATTTTATCTGTAACTATTTTGTGGTTAAAGGCTATATAGATTTAGAACCGGTATAAACAGAAATTGCTTTAGAATACAAAAGAAATAGGAACATTTAATAGATATGTTATCACACTATTTATCTAGCCTTTAGCGTATTATGCTATATGCTATTGAATAAGTTCCTATTTAAGTCAAGTTCCCATAATAATATGCATTGTGTAACAAGATTGAAAGGGTAGAAGTAGAAGGCAGAGTTTCACTTTAACTTTGATTATAAGCTGTGCATGTAGGCCTTTGTCTTCTTCCAGTTGCCGAACTTGAGGTCTGACTCCTTCATCATAAGGTTGATGTTTCCGCAGTCGTAAAGGCGGATTCCAAGGTCCTCGTCGTCGTCGATCTGCAGCAGGTTAAGCATTTCCGGATACTCATTCCTTACATCCTCGAAGAACGGCACTCCGAGGAGCTTGTGGCCCTGTGCATCTTCAGCGCATTCAGCAAATTCTATCTCAAGTTCAGGCTCAGTCAGAGGCTGATCCTCATCGTCCACAAGGATGCATGACCTGAATGTCTCGAAGTTGATGGCCTTAGCATACTTCACTACGAAATGTCCTTTTGGCCATTCTCCCAATCCATTATGTGACGGACTCTCATATCCGAGCCATTCGTCCATAGCTGCAAAAAAGTACAACATTCCTTCGTGTGGAAGCTTTCCTTCAGGATCGAACGGAATAAGGTCCTCGCAGTTGATCTGGCAGACGAATGTCAATGGATAGTCATAGGTCTCCCCTTCCTCTTCAACCTTCATTGTCGGATATTCCATATTCTCCGGCATATCTGGGTCTCCCCACCATTTGCTGGCGCAGAAGAGTATGCGCTCAGACTTTTTAGCTTTAATGCTGATGGCCATAATTAGTTGTATTTTAAAATGTTACAGCCATTCCGACGGATGCTGAAACAACTATTGCATTGTTTCTGTTTATCCATCGTTGGCTAATTATCTCATGTTCGAAATATATATCAGGATGGGTATATGTACAGCGTAATGCTGCGTTGAAATCAAGTTTGGTATCTCTGCTGAGCGATATCCTGTAGCCTCCTCCGATCTTCATCGCTACTATTTCCTGTGGATGTTTCTTTATGCTTATTCCGGTGCCGGCATCAGCAAATGTGAACCATCTGTCCCCGTTCATATCCTTTTTGAAAAAACGTGTCGCTCTAAACGATACCGGAATGGCATTATGAATATCGGATATTCCTGTTAATCCGGCATATACCGCCAGATTCCAATTATCCGTCACATTGTATCCCACATGAAGCATTCCTTCTCCATTGCCTACGTACCCCGGTGAAGTTCCTTTGGAATTGTATCTGTATCCTTCCGGCGAGAAATAGTTATAATGGTAGGCAGAGAATCCTGATGCCACATAGCTCCACTCTACGCCATACGTAATGCGCGGAAAGTCGTCCTCCGTCTGCGCTCCGGCAGATGACAGGAAGACAAAAAGCATAGTACATATGACTGCAAGTCTCTTCATCTAGAATCTGTAGCTTATTGTCAGTTCTGGCATAAGTGTCTGTAGAAGTCCATATCTGTAGTAACGCATCATCAGAGTCTCATCCTTCATGTACAGATGCATTCCAAGGACGGGGGCGACTGCTGCCGTTATATTTATATTCCTGTCATATTCGATTCTGACGCCTGCACGTCCTTTGAGTCCGAAAAAGCTGCCGTATCTGATCTGCTCTTTCCTCTTCACTCGGAAATCCTTGCAATATCCGGCAGCAGCCCCGGCACCGGCGAAGAAGCTGATCATGTTTCCGTTTCTGGATGTCGTGCTGCCGAGAATATCGTTCCAGGTGAATGACACGCTTCCTCCTGGGATCCTGGCTCTGCCGATAAATGTTTCCGTCATTTCAAGCTGGGCTCCAACATGTACAAAGGCAGTTTCCCTTACCTGGTAGTCATATGTCAGTCCGATCCCAGAGAAGGACCATGATGTGCCGATGGAGTGTTCCTGAGCGAATGCATCGTTCAGAAATCCCGTGGTCAATGTCATGACCAGCAGTATTTTGGTGAATAGTTCCATCGGCTGCTCAAGGCCTTTATATGTATCTGAATTCCATGTATGTCGCTCCTGCTTCGTGGCTGAAGCTTCCTCCTATGAATCCAACGAGGTCGCCACGCTGCAGCTTCCCGTCTTCTAGAAGGATCTTAGTTGCATTCGCAACGAACTCCTCTTTGGTTTCTGTAATATCAAAAGGATATCCGTAGATGTCATATGTGAGAGCTAACTCTCTCATTGTGAAGCCTCTATAACACATGCCATAAATCGGAACTTTAGGTCTGAACTCGGCAAGGTATCTTCCGGTTCTACCGCTCCATGTGTCAAAGATGATCGCCTTTACGGGCAGCTTCAGCGTTGCGGCTACAAGCGATCTTGCCAGTACGCCTGCAATCGGCTTAGTCACATTCTCCAGATCAAGATCCGGAGGTGTCAGGATCGATTCTTCTGTCTCGATCGCAATCCTGTTCATAGTTTCTACAGCTTCGACAGGATACTTTCCTGATGCGGTCTCCCCGCTCAGCATTATCGCATCCGTGCTCTGGAGAATCGCGTTTGCAACGTCCGACACCTCTGCTCTTGTCGGACGAGGGTTCTCGATCATACTATGCAGCATCTGGGTTGCTACGATTACCGGCTTTTTTCTCGCGCGGCATCTCTGTATCAACTTCTTCTGTATGAGAGGAATCTTCTCGGCCGCGATCTCCACTCCCAGGTCTCCCCTTGCGATCATCACTCCATAGCAGTGTGACAGGATCTCGTCCAGGTTGTCTATACCCTGCTGGTTCTCGATCTTGGAGATGATCTTCAGGTGGCTCTCCTTCCTGTCCAGGATTTCCTGTATCTCCATCAAGTCTTCCTTGTTCCTGACAAATGAGTGTGCTATGAAGTCGATGTCGGCATCGATAGCCCAGTCAAGGAATATTTTGTCTTTTTCCGTAAGCGCAGGCAGGGAAATGTGTACTCCCGGCACATTTACACTCTTCTTGCCTTTCAGCGCTCCTTCATTCATGACTTGACAGATAAGCTTGTCTTCATTTTTCTCCTTGACAGTCAACTTAATGGAGCCGTCGTCAATGAGGATGTCCGCTCCTACCGGAACGTCGTTTACGAATGATGCGCAGTTGGTATGGAGCATTCCAGCCTTGCATAAAGCCTGCGTGTCATTGCCGATCGTTATGATGTCGTTTTCCTTGACAAGGAATCCTACGGAATTCTCCATAGCTGTAAGCCTGACTTCCGGACCTTTCGTGTCGATAAGGATCGCTATCCTGTCTGAGACCTTCCTTACGTTATCTACTATCGTCTGCGCTCCCTCAATGGTCGCGTGTGCTGAATTGATTCTGACCACATTCATTCCGTTCATGTACAGGTCTCTGATGAAATCTTCGCTGCATCTGAAATCGGAGATGGTGCAGATTATCTTTGTTTTCTTCTGTTCCATACTACACTACTTTTTAATAACACGTATGCTGTTGTGTTATTGATGCGAATTTAGCAAAAATAAGGGAAATGTGAGAAAATTATGTAACTTTGTAGAATGTACTAACCCAAAACTTATGTAATTATATGACACTTCAGATTAGGAAGATATCTACAAGGAAGGAATTCAAGACATTCGCACGATTTGCCAATAAACTTTATGAGGGCAATCCGTATTACGTTCCTTCGATGCCTTTCGATGACCTCAATACATTCGATCCGAAGACCAACGGTGCATTTGATTTCTGTGAGGCGGAGTTTTATCTCGCTTACCAGGACGGTAAAGTGGTCGGACGCGTGGCGGCAATCATAAATCACAAGGCAAATGAGGCGTGGAAAGTTAAGCAGGTGCGCTTCGGATGGATTGATTTCATCGATGATATAAATGTTTCATCTGCTCTGCTTGAGGCAGTTGCTGAATTCGGACGTTCTCATGGCATGACCCAGATAGTGGGACCTCTCGGCTTCACTGATTTCGACCCTGAAGGTATGCTCGTGGAGGGATATGACAAGGTCAGCACCATGGCATTGATCTATAATCATCCTTACTATCCGGAACATCTTAAGAAGTTAGGCTATGGCAAGGAGACCGGATGGATGGAGTTCCGTCTTACACTCCCTCAGACCCCTCCGGAGCAGCACGCCAGACTCGCCGGACTGGTCCAGGAGCGCTACAAACTCAAACTCGTGAAGAAGACCCGCCGCCAGATCATGAAGGAGAATTATGGCCAGAAGGTTTTCCAGCTTATCAATCAGACTTACTGCAAGCTTTACGGATTTTCCATTCTTTCGGAGAAGCAGATCGATCAGTATGTTTCGACCTATCTCACTTTTGTTGACGCCAAGATGCTCACATTTGTTGAAAACGAAGAAGGCGAGCTCATTGCTGCAGGACTTTCCATTCCGTCAATCGCAGGTGCGCTCCAGAAGTCCAGGGGTGAGCTTTTCCCGTTCGGATGGTGGCATATTCTGAAGACGATGTTCATCAAGAGGCCTGACACTGTCGAGCTTCTTCTGGTAGGAGTAAGGCCTGATTATCAGAACAGGGGCGTGAACTCGCTTATAGTAAACGACCTGATCAATATATATAGAGAAATGGGCTTCAAGTATGCGGAAACAAATGCATGCCTGGAGACAAATGTCAAGATCCATGCGATGTGGGAGCCTTTTGAGAAGGAGCAGCACAAGCGCAGATGGGTATTTGGAAAGGAACTTTAATTGATGTTTGAAGACGACAACATAGGGCGCAGCCGCATGCTGCCGCCGCTTCCGGAAAGAATGCGTCCGCAGGACCTTGACGGTTATTTCGGACAGCAGCACCTCATAGGTAAAGGGGGAATTATCCGTAACATGATCGAAAACGGAAATCTGTCCTCGTTTATCTTGTGGGGTCCTCCGGGTGTTGGTAAGACTACCCTTTCCAGAATTGTCGCCAAGTCCTTGAACCGTGAGTTCTTTACGCTTTCAGCTGTCAGCGCAGGTGTCAAAGAGGTGAGGGACGTGATCGATAGTGCTCGTTCCAACTCTTTGTTTTCTAGCGGACTGTCCCCTATTCTCTTCATCGATGAGATCCATCGTTTCAATAAGTCCCAGCAGGATGCCCTTCTTGGCGCTGTTGAAGACGGAACCATCGTGCTGATTGGAGCCACAACAGAGAATCCATCTTTCGAAGTAATCACGCCATTGCTTTCCCGCTGCCAGGTATTTGTTCTCAAATCATTGGAGAAGAATGACTTGCAGAGTCTGTTGGAGCGTGCTCTCGCAACAGACGAGGTACTTTCGCACATGAAGATAGAAGTGCGTGAGACAGACGCACTTTTTAGATACAGCGCAGGTGATGCGAGAAAACTTCTGAACATATTGGAGATCGTGGTCGGTGCGAATGCTGGGAATCAGCCGATCGTCATCGATAACAAGACAGTAACCGCATGCCTTCAGGAGAACACTGCGATATATGATAAGGGCGGCGAAATGCATTATGACGTCATTTCAGCCTTCATCAAGAGCGTACGCGGTTCTGATCC
Organism: Bacteroidales bacterium; assembly: GCA_017631875.1. The sequence goes on from JAGBSL010000008.1 coordinate 17,727, forward strand.
TAACGCTGCCATATATTATCTTGCAAGAATGCTTGACGGAGGCGAAGATCCTCTTTTCATTGCCCGCAGGCTGTGCATACTTGCAGCCGAGGATGTCGGCCTTGCCAATCCGAATGCTCTTCTTCTTGCAAATTCGACTTTTCAGATTGTGCATACGATAGGAATGCCCGAGGCGCGTATCCCGCTTGCAGAATGTACTATATATCTTGCATCTTCTGCTAAAAGTAACTCTGCATATATGGCTATCAATGAGGCGCTTGCAGTTGCTAAAGAAACCCAGATGGCGGCCGTTCCACTATATCTGCGTAATGCTCCGACCAAGCTTATGGAGGAGCTTGGATATGCAGACGGATATAAGTATGCACACGATTATCCGGGTCATTTCGCCGATCTGGAGTTCATGCCGGCTGAGCTTGCGGGTAGGAAGTTCTATGAGCCTGCGGAGAATAAGCAGGAGGATGCGCTGCGCGCGCGGTTGGAGGGACTTTGGCCGAAGTATTACAAGGGTTAAAACGGATAGCCAACTCCAAAATGGATAGCATATCCATTTCGGTGGAACCACTGGTCGGGACCGAGCCATTTGTGTGTGCGGGCTGGGTCGTGGACTTTGAAACCGGCATCGATACGCAGAAGGAGGAAGTCCAGGTTGAGTCTGATGCCCAATCCCCAGTTTGCAGCGATGCTCTCCCCTAATGTATTCCATCTGAAAATCGAACCGTCTTCGACTGCAACATCTTTCTGTTTCAGTGTCCATACGTTACCTGCGTCGGCAAAAACAGCACCCTCAAGCTTCCAGACGATGTCGAATCTGTACTCGACATTGGCCTCGAGCCTCATGTCTCCGGTCTGATTTGGAATCACGAATGATGTGTCTCTTGCAGATGTTCCAGGTCCTACTGTCCTGGCCTGCCATCCACGGAGGCTGTTTGCTCCACCTGCATAGAAATGCTTTTCGAATGGCAGCGCATTGGAGTTGCCATAAGCATGACCTGCACCGGCAATAAAGCGTGTAGCAAGCGACTGGCCGGAATTCTTACCCCAAATCCATGTCTTTCCAACTGTCGCTTCCGCTCTGACAAACTGAGAGAAAGGTGTGTTCCAGATCATTCCTGCGCCGTTTTCATCCTTTTCCATGGCGCCTTTGAAAGCGCTGAGAAGGTTTCCTGCAATGTCGAGCTGGAATCGGGTGTAGAAGTACGAAGATTTTGGTATTGTCTCAGGATTGGTAGTGTAATATATTGTACCTCCTGAGCCGAGATCGAAGTGGTTCTGATATGCATTCTTCAGGAACGGGTCGTTCGCCAGATCCTTGTAAAATCCTTCGTCAAGATCGAACAGCTTGACAATGTTCATCTGGATCGGATATACCTGGTAGAAGAAACGGTTGTCGACGTTTCCGTTGTATCCGTATGAGGTTGATATTATGTTTCTTGTGTATTCTGGGCGATTCTGATAATTATATGATATATTTATATCTGTCCTTGGAATTGTACCTTTGAAATGTCTGTATGGCAGTCCCAGAAATCTTGGGAAGCTGAGTCCTGCCGATACTCCGAATTCATTGGACCTTACCGCGTCATTGAACTTGAATTGGAAGTTGCCCATGAATCCGAGATTCAGCCACTCGCCTCCATGGAAGATATTCTTGTGGTAGTATGACAACTGTGGAGACACTCCGAAGAGTCCTGTTGAGTTTGTAGAGGCTTCCAGATTGACCTTGAAGCCTTGGAGCTTTGACTGCGAAAGGTTTATGCGGCAGTCGATCTTGTTGGAATCGACTGGTGTCATGCCGATGTTGACGCTGCTGAACATGCGCAGCGATGACAGTCTTGTATAGGTATTGTTGACTACGTCTGTGCTGTAGGTCTCGCCCGGTCTGATGGTGTTCAGTTCCTGGAGAATCTTTTCCCTGATCTTTAAGGTCTGAGGGTAAGAAATGCTGACCTGGTTGAAGGCGAATTTACTGATCGGACGCTCTCTATCAGGGGTTTCGTTACGGGTGTAGCCGTTGACGGTCATCTTAAGGATCGCTGAATCCGGACAGCTCAAGGTATCAGCTTCAAAGAAGAAGTTATTCTTGCTGAAATCGTAATATCCTATATTTCTTAAGGCTGCGCTAGCCCTTATTGTCTCGTTTTCAAGTATGTCTTCAGAGAGATAGTCTCCGACTTTTATTGTCATGGCTGATGTATCGGCAAGAAAGTCGTCGGCAAATGTGCCTCCGGTTGGTAGGACTAACTCTATGTCTTTGATGGGAAATTTTTTGCCAAGTGTTATGTTGTATGTGACCGACACATTTTTCTTCTTTACGTCGATTATGCTCTCGATCTTGGAATCGTAATAGCCAAGGTATGTTAGCCTGTCCATCATGTTTCCGATGGATGCGTCAACCATGTCTGAGTCGTATACAACCGGCTCTACTCCAATGCTTTTAACAATTTTGTCCCATGCCTTGCCCTTGCCGTTTGACCAGTTGTATACATATAGGAACGGGTTCCATCCAAGTATTAAGGCGGGATTTGGCTTCTGTTTGAGGTAAGGCTCCAGCGTGTTGGGATTGAACTCGCTGTCGTTTGTTATGGTGACCTTGTTTCTGGCGAGCCTGTAGTCTCCGTCCTGCAGGACACGTGTCGTGCTGCAGGAGAATGCTGCGATAAGTGCGCTGCATGCCAGGAGTATGTAGACGGCTCTTTTCATGAGTAAATTCATGCAAATTTATCTAAATCTATGCTTTGGTCAAAATTTTGGCCAAAATAAATGCCGCCAACTGATGCAATTATCGATAATAATGATAACTTTGCGCAGGATTAACCAATCCGAGTCAGTCGGATTGGCTTGAAAACATCAAACTGACTTAATTACATTATTCAAGATGAAGAACAAGTACATTGATCTGATTGACCAGACATTCGAGTTTCCGCAGGACGAGTTCATGGTAGAGGACGGCGAGCTCCACTTCCATGACATCAACATGATGGACATCATCAACCAGTATGGCACCCCTCTCAAGATCACTTATCTTCCGAAGATCTCGTCGCAGATCCAGAGAGCAAAGCGTATGTTCAACGTAGCGATGGCTAAGGTTGATTACAAGGGTACATACAACTACTGCTATTGCACCAAGAGCTCTCACTTCGAGTTTGTGCTTAAGGAGGCTCTCAAGAACGATATCCACCTTGAAACATCTTCTGCCTTCGACCTTAACCTGATAGAAGCGCTTGAGGCTGAGGGTATTGTAAATAGAGATCAGTTTATCGTCTGCAACGGTTTCAAGAAGCCTGCATACATTGAGAACATCGCTAATTTTGCAAATAATGGCTGGAAGAACATCATTCCTGTTCTTGATAACATGCGCGAGCTTGAGGCACTTGACGCTCTTGTAGAGTCCCCTATTAATATAGGTATCCGCATCGCTTCAGAGGAGGATCCTACATTCGACTTCTATACATCACGACTTGGCATTCGCTACAGCGACATCGTTCCGTTCTATGAGAACATGATCAGCAAGTCAAAGAAGTTCAAGTTGAAGATGCTGCACTTCTTCATCAATACCGGAATGCGTGACACCGCATATTACTGGAATGAGCTTGCTAAGTGCGTCGGAGTATACTGCGACCTTAAGCTTATCTGTCCAGAACTCGACTCTATGAACATCGGTGGCGGTTTCCCAATCAAGAACTCTCTCGCTTCTGATTTCGATTACGAGTACATGGCTGAGGAGATTATCTCACAGATCAAGCTTATGTGTAACGCACGCGGGGTTGCTGAGCCAAACATCTTCACGGAGTTCGGAAGCTTCACAGTCGGTGAGTCAGGAGCTACAATTTTCCAGATTCTTGATATGAAGCAGCAGAACGACCGTGAGAGATGGTATATGATCGACAGCTCGTTCATGGTTACTCTTCCTGACACATGGGGAATCAAGCAGAAGTTCATCCTCTTCCCTATCAACAAGTGGAACGAGAAATATCAGCGCGTGTTCCTTGGAGGTTTGACATGCGACAGTCAGGACTACTATAATGCTGATGCTCATGCTAATGCGATTTACCTCCCTATGCATACTGACGATGATCCGCTTTACATCGGATTCTTCCACACTGGCGCATATCAGGAGTCTATTTCAGGTTATGGTGGAATCCAGCACTGTCTCCAGCCTGCTCCAAAGCACATCATCATCGATAAGGATGAGAACGGCGACTATACAACCAAGCTGTTCAGTAAGGAGCAGACATACAAGTCAATGTTGAAGATCCTCGGCTATTAGTCTATGTCGGGAATATCAAATAACCAGATCAAGTTCGTAAAGTCCCTGCAGCAGAAAAAAGTAAGGGATGAACAAGGTCTGTTCATAGTTGAAGGTGAGAAAATGGTCGAGGAGGCCGTTTCCTCACCTTTCAAAGTCGAGTCTGTTTACAGACGAGACGAAATCGGAGACGAGGCGATGGGTCGCATAACAGCGTTGGCTAATCCCTCCCCTGTTCTTGCTGTCGTAAGAAAACCTGAGGATTCGTATATCAAGGATGCTTCAGAACTTGCTCCGCTTCTGCATCAAGGCGGACTTTTCCTCGCCCTTGATACGATAAGGGATCCTGGCAACCTCGGCACGATCCTCAGGATCGCTGACTGGTTCGGCATAAAGGCCGTTTTTGCTGCGCCTGATACTGTCGATCTGTTTAATCCGAAGGTCGTGCAGTCTACAATGGGAGCTATCTTCCGCGTGAAGATGCATTATGTCGATCTTCCGTCACTTGCTAAAATCGTCCTTGCCTCTGGTGGCAAGCTCTATGGAACCTTCCTTGACGGAAAGAACATCTACCAGAGAGAGTTGAGTAATGGAGAGGAAGCACCGTCTGTGATCGTAATCGGCAATGAATCCAACGGAATATCCGATGCAATGGCTGAACTTGTTTCAGACAGATTATACATTCCGCCATATCCGGCAGATGATCCAGGTTCCGAGTCACTTAACGCAGCAATCGCAACATCAATCACTGTGGCAGAGTTCAGAAGAAGAAAGTACTGATTTCGTGAGAAATCAGTACTTTCTTCTAAGAGTCAAGCTGTTATAACAGCTTGACGACCGGCCCGGGTAGGGCCGAAATACCCCTCGGGGTGATATGCGAAGCATATCGGGGGTTAAACAAGAGTCAAGTTGTTTACAACTTGACGACCGGCCCGGGTAGGGCCGAGATACCCCTCGGGGTGATATGCGAAGCATATCGGGGGTTAAATAATTAAATTAATATAATTTTAACACCATCATAAGGCGCAATATCCACCTCAATGATTTTACCAGGGTAAAGTTCCTCAGTAACAGGGATTTCCATCCACTCGAAAGCGTGCTCCGGAATTGTGAGCTTGATGTGGGCTTCCTTATTCGAGAAGTTGCATGCGAACAGGATCGTGTGGTCCTCGTAGTCTCTGAGGAAGGCAAAATGTCTGTTCTTGTCGAAACCGTCTGACGAAAGATTGCAGTAGCAAAGGTCGTATGTGGTTCCCATTGTGACGGCCGTATCTGAGGAAGCCAGTCTTACGGCGTCAGCAAATTTTACGAAGACTTCTGCCTCTTCGCGCTTCATTCCGGCCTTTACAAGCGTCTTTATATCAAGCGACTTGTACTCCCCGCTTTCAATCACCTTCCTGAGTCTTCTTACAGATCCGACGCTCCACCAGTCAAAGATCGTTGTCCTTCCGTCTTTTCCGCTGAATCCTTCCTCGTCCATTCCCTTCTCACCTACCTCTTCGCCGAAATAGATCATGAAAGGTGCCGTGTTCAGGAAAAGTGATGTGTACAAAGGCGCAAATGTATTTGCGGCTTCCTTTCCAAAGAACTCTGAACCGAATCTCTGCTCGTCGTGGTTCTCCAGGAAGTTGAGCATGTACGGCTGCAGGTCTCCGAGGAACTGCCAGCTGCGGGTGATGCCCATAGTTGACTGCCAGAGTTCTACCGGCATGCCGTTGTCATCAGTGTTTTTCTCTACAATCGTGCGCAGAGTATCGTACAAGCCCGATTTGTCATACAGAAAATCAAATCCGACGTTCCTTACATACTCGTTATAAAGCTCCTTCTTATATACTTCAGCAATGAATATTACTGACGGATATTCCTTCTTGACAGCCTCTATGAGCCACTTCATGAATGCGGCAGGAACAAGTTCGACCATGTCGCAGCGGAATCCGTCCACTCCCATAGCCGCCCAATACTTCACTATATCAAGCATCTTGTCCCATGTCTGAGTATGGAAGTCGCAGTAGTTGATCTTTACGGTCTCATACCAGTCATTGATGCCCGGCTCTGCACTGTAGCAGTTATTTCCTGTCGCCATTGCAGGCATTTCATAGTATGACTCCATGCCTTTCGGACATGCTGTCGGAAGCTTAAGTTCGCAACCTGGATAATAGATGAAGTCGTTTTCTTCTTTCCAGTGAACGGACTTGTCATCCTCTCTACCAAGCATCGGGTGGCCTTCCAGTGGAGAAATCCTGCCGTAATCTCGGGCAACGTGATTTGGTACAAAGTCGATTATAACCTTCAGTCCAGCCTCATGAATCCTCTTGATGAGATCCTTGAATTCATCAATTCTATTTGACGGATTATCAGCAAGATATGGGTTAATGTCGTAGTAGTCGCAGATTGCATAAGGAGAACCTGCCTTGCCTTTCACGAACTGAGGATGGGATGCCATGCAACCCTCTTCAGCACTTTGGGTAGAATGGCGGAGCATGCCGGTCAGCCAGATATGGCTGCAGCCGAGCCACTTGATGTATTCAAGAGTCTTGGTGTCTATGTCAGAGATTTTTCCTGTTCCGTTGTCTGAAAGAGTTCCGTTCTTTTTAGGTCTTACCTTGTCGTTTCCCCAAAGTCGGGGCAGCATCTGATAGATTATAGGTTTGTTCATTACAGATAAATTCTTTTTAGATTGCCATCAGGTTCTATCATATATAGTGCCTGATTGGTTGTTGGAGACTTCAGTCCTCCCAATTCCTGCCTGAAAGGTCCGATTTTGACATAATCCAACGACAAAATGTCAAACCCCTCTGCAATAGTGTCATTACCGGAATACCAAGCAGTCTTTATATGTGGATATTTATTCTTGATCCAGTATGACAGCCTCTGGATTTCCGAAGGTTCGCTGTCGCCTCCCATGAAGCAGAAGCATGTGATTGCGGCTGAGTACTTCCCTATCAATGCTTCCAGGAATTCCTCTGTCATGGGTTCGCCGGCGTCTTCCCAAAGCCAGGGACTATGGCACCCTGGGCATCTGTTGGGACAGCATGAAATATTGACTGCCAGGCTGATCTCGTCGGGGATCTCCTGGCAGACAATATCGTAACTGTAGCACTTTAGCATAGATTTCTCCACTCGCTTCGCTCGGTCGAAAAGACAATCGGGCGTTTTAATTGTTATGATGGTAGTAGCGTCTTGCTGCTTCCTCCTGACGGGCCATCGAGAAGTTGCTTACACGCTTCATGTAACCGATGATTCGTGTCAGGTAGTCGATGTCCTCGCTATGACATTCCGGGCACTCTCTCAGATAGTGCTTGCTGATGTGGCCGCACTTATTGCATATAGTGTTAGGAATGTTGAATGTGAAGTAGTTACATCCTTCCTGAGCCGCTACGCGAAGGAGCTGCGCGTACTGAGCCTTCGACAGATGCTCTTCAAGGTTAAGATGGAGAGCAGATCCACCTGTGAGGTGCTCGATATATTTACGGCCGTGCAGACGCATCTTGTCGATGATGTTGAGCGACTTGTCCTCCACGATGTAGAAATAACTGTTGTAGCAGTCACGAGGAACGGTATATCCGTCTTCCCTATCCCACTTCGCGTGCTTAACTCCCACGTTCTCTGCAGGAATCATCTCGCAGTTGAAGAGGGTTGTCTTTGTGCGGTACTTCTTGTTGTACTCCTCGATAAGTCCAAGTGTGTTCTGTACGAACTCTACGTACTGAGGGTTGTCGTTGATCTCTATTCCGAGGAATTCAGCTGCCTCCACAAGACCGTTGATACCTACAGTGAGGTATTGACGACCGATATTGATGAATCCTGCGTCGAAGAGCGGAAGCATTCCCTGCGCCTGAAGGGCCTTGAGGTTCTCGTCGTATGCGAGCTGAACCTTATGCACAAGGTCCACAACCTCAGCAAGATATGTCAGGTAATCTCTGCCGTTCTTGACCGCATACTGGATGCAGCGGTTAAGGTTGATAGTGAGCACACTCTTTGATCCGGTCGACACTCCGCCGGCACCGAGGGTGTAGCTGAATCCGTTGTCCTGGATCTCATTACGCAGACGGCAGCATGAAGCAAGCGAGTCTGCATTGTCGCTCATGTATGTGAAGAATGAGTGTCCCTCTGCGTACATTTCAGCAGTGAAATCTCCCCACTCCTTGTCCTTCACTTCGTTATTCTCAGTAAGGAGGGCCATAGTCTCCACTGGGAATGTGAGAGGAGTCTTGAGTCTTTCTGCGTTGAACCACTTCATGAAGCGCTTCTGGAGCCATGAGAGACCGTCCCAATCCGGTGCCGATCCGTCAGGGAAACGGAACTCGCCGAAGATGCTATCGAAGTAGTTCTTGTCGTAGTATGAGATGTTCCAGAACACGGCCTGGAAGTTACGTGCGCCGGTAGGCTGGTTGATCGAGTACACGATCTGCTCGAAGCAGTCAGTGATGATCTTGTCGATTGTACGCTTCTTTGTAGAATTGTCAGCCTGGAAATCAGGGTGCTTCCAATAGTCCTTACCGTATTCCTTACCTATGAAATAGTTCATGTACATAAGGAACTCCGGAGTCGCACAAGCACCGCTGAGCATGCTGGAAACCATGAACACGAGATTGATGAAGCCTCCGCAGAATGACTTGAGGTTTGTCGGACCGATAGAGTTTCCACCGATAGGCTTAGTGCCCTCGAGCAGCCAAGGGTACATCGTGATACTTGCGCAATAATTGGCAAGCGAAGTCTCGTCGTTCTTATAGATGTGGTGGTTTTTGAGCAGTCTTATATATTTGTCTGACAGCTCCTTACCATACATGCTTTTAAGTCTGTCTGTAAGTATGCGACGGTTGAGTCTGATGAAGTTCTTCTTAGGAAGCTCGCCGATAAGGGTTGCGAGATTCTTCTTCTCGATGTTGGCGTTTGCATCATATTTACTGCCTGTAGCGGCATTCTCAGCCTGGCAATATTGAATAAGGAAGTCAAGGTGGTCGCGTACCTCGCGATCCTCGCTGTGTCTCTGTCTGTAAAGCATAAATGCCTTTGCCACTGCAAAATACTGCTCTGCCATCAGACCGATTTCTACCTGGTTCTGGATCTCTTCCACATGCATGCCTTCAGTCACACGCACATGCGAAAGAATGTTCACGATATCCTCCTCTGTAGCGAATGCGCCTACAGAAAGGAATGCCTTCCTTATGGCATTCTTGATCTTCTCAACGGAAAACGCCTTTCTTTTTCCGTCTCTCTTGATAATAGTTATTTCCGCGCTGCTCATATATGGTTAGTTTTAATTAGCGTATATATTTTGCTAAGTTAGATAATAAAAAAAGGCTATATCCCATGGATACAGCCTTTTTTATTAACAGAGTTTTTAACAAACTGATTATTTGCTGAACTGAGCTCTAAGTGCCTCATTCTTTGCATCAGCATCAGAACCCTTGATACCGAAGTAGAACTTGATCTTAGGCTCTGTACCTGAAGGACGTACAGTCACAACGTCACCTGCCTCATTGTAGAACTGGAGGACATTAGATGAAGGAAGACCTGTCTCCTCAGGCTTTGTATAGTCAACAACCTTGATTACAGGTGAACCTGCAAGCTCGGTAGGAGGGCAGCTTCTGTAGTCAACCATCATCTGAGCGATCTCCTCGAGACCAGCCTTACCCTTCTTGGTAACTGAGATGAGTGATTCCTTATAGTATCCGAACTCAGCATAGATGTCCTGGAGAAGCTGGTAGAGGGTCTTGCCCTGTGCTGCAGCCCATGCTGCGCACTCAGCAACGAATGCACATGAGATAGGAGCATCCTTGTCGCGTACGAACTCACCTACGTTGAAGCCGTAGCTCTCCTCGCCACCGCATACGAATGTAGTCTCACCCTCGTTCTTCTTGACGATGTCAGCGATCCACTTGAAACCTGTGAGCACATTGTAAACCTTCACACCATACTTCTCGGCAATAGCGCGGAGCAACTCAGTTGTGACGATAGTCTTCACGATGTACTGCTTGCCATCGAGCTTTCCGAGCTCTGACCAGCGGCGGAGGATATAATATGTAAGGATTGAAGCTGTCTGGTTACCGTTGAGAAGAACCATCTTGCCCTCATTGTCACGGACTGCGATACCGATGCGGTCAGCATCCGGGTCTGTCGCCATGACGAGGTCAGCACCTTCGCGGTCTGCAACTGCAACTGCCATTGCAAGAGCTGAAGGTTCCTCAGGGTTTGGAGACATCACTGTAGGGAAGTTTCCGTCCACAACGTCCTGCTCTGGAACATGATAGATGTTCTCGAAGCCAAGCTTCTGGAGGAACTCTGGAACGATCTCCACACCTGAACCGTGGATAGGAGTGTATACGATCTTGATGTCCTTGTGAGCGGCAACAGCCTCAGGAGAGAGCATGAGGGTCATTACTGAATTGAGGTAAGCCTCATCCATCTCGTGACCCATCACCTCGATAGGAGCTGCATCTGCACCTGGCTCGAACTTCACCATTGAAGGGTCTGTGATCTTTGCAACCTCAGCAACGATATCCTTGTCCACTGGAGAAGTCACCTGTGCTCCGTCTGACCAGAATACCTTGTAACCGTTGTACTCCTTAGGGTTGTGTGATGCAGTGATCATGATACCGGCATTAGCCTTCTTAGTCCTCACTGAATAGCTCATGAGAGCAATCGGGTGAAGCTTGTCGAAGATGTACACATGGATACCGTTAGCAGCAAGTACGTTAGCTGTGATCTGAGCGAACTCTGGGCTGTTGTTGCGGCTGTCGAACGAGATGCATACGCTGAGAGGACCTTCAAGGTTTGCCTTCATGTAGTTGGCAAGACCCTGTGTCGCCATACCCACAGTGTACTTGTTCATTCTGTTTGTACCTACGCCCATAATACCGCGAAGTCCGCCTGTTCCGAACTCAAGGTTTCTGTAGAATGCATCCTCAAGTCCGACAGGGTCCTTTTCCATAAGTGTTCGGATCTCTGCCTTTGTAGCCTCATCGAAGTTACCCTCGAGCCAGCTGTTGACAACGTCCATGAATCCTTTTTCCATAATGTTTGTGTTATTAGATGTTGTTTTTCTCAATATCCTTGAAGTATCTGTAAGTGTTCACCTTAAGCTCACCTACTGCAAGTTCGTCTGCAACTATGATTCCGTGCGGATGAGCCTGGAGGGCTGAGAGTGTGCACTTGTGCGAGTATGCTCCCTCGATTGCCTCGCGGAGGGCGTTTGCTTTCTTGTGGCCGAATGCGAGCACGAGAACTTCCTTAGAGGCCATAACCGTACCGACACCTACTGTAAGGGCTGTTGTAGGGACCTTGCTGATGTCGCCGTCGAAGAAGCGTGAGTTCACGAGGATTGTGTCATAAGTAAGGCTCTTGACGCGTGTGCGTGAAACCAGTGATGAGAATGGCTCGTTGAATGCAAGGTGTCCGTCCTCGCCTACTCCACCCATGAAGAGGTCGATTCCGCCTGCAGCCTCGATCTTGGCCTCATACGCTGCGCACTCTGCCGCGAGATCCTCTGCGTTACCGTTAAGGATGTTGATGTTCTCCTTAGGTACGTTCACATGGTCGAAGAAGTTGCGTGCCATGAATGAGTGGTAGCTCTCAGGGTGCTCCTCAGGAAGGCCTACATACTCGTCCATGTTGAATGTTATCACGTTCTCGAATGACACCTCACCTGCCTTGTACATGCGGATGAGCTCCTGGTAAGTAGCGATAGGAGTTCCACCGGTAGGAAGACCGAGTACGAACGGCTTGTCTGTTACGGCTGCCTTGGCCTTGATTCTTGATACGATATAGCGTGCAGCCCATACTGAGCCTGCAGCGCTGTTCTCATTGATGATTAATCTCATAATTATAATTTATATTGATCCATCGTTTCATGCGAAACGATGGATAAGTTACTAGAAAAGTTTCACGAATACTTCGATTGCCTGATACTCCGGCATTCCGAGGTTGTTGTAGAGGCGTGCTGTGTTCTCTGTTCTCTCCTCTGCTCTCTGCCAGAACTCGCGTGGGTCGTCGCCAGGGAATGGAACGATGTCCTTCTGCGAGAGGTGACGGTAGATGGCGTGACGCTTCTTGATCACTTCCTCTGGGCTGAGCGGAACTGCCATGTCGACCTTTCCGATCTCCCACTCCATCCATGCACCTCTGTAGAGCCATACGTGGCACTCCTTGAGCCACTCTGCGCCCTGGAGCTGCTGGAGAGCCTCAAGAACGGCCTCTGTACATACTCTGTGGGTTCCGTGTGGGTCAGCAAGGTCACCTGCGAGATAGATCTGGTGTGGCTGAACCTTCTGGAGAAGCTCGATGATGATGTCGATGTCGGCCTGAGTTCTCTGTCCCTTCTTGATACCGCCTGTCTCGTAGAATGGAAGGTTAAGGAAGTGGCAGTTTGTCTCGTCGTTAAGACCGAATGAGCGTACAGCGCTCTTTGCCTCGCTGCGGCGGATAGCGCCCTTGAGGTTGAGAAGTGCTCTTGGCTCTGGCTCGCCCGGCTTCTTTGATGCGATGATTTCCTTTACCTCGTTGAATCTGTCGCCGAATCCGAGCTCGCGTGCCGCGTCCATGTGCTGGAGCACTACGTCATCGTGAACGGCAACGTTTCCTGAAGTCTCGTATGCTACGTGTACATCGTGGCCCTGCTCTGCAAGACGGATGAATGTACCACCCATAGAGATCACGTCATCGTCAGGATGTGGCGAGAAGATCACTACCCTCTTCGGGAATGGAGTTGACGGAACAGGTCTTGTGCTGTCGTCAGCGTTAGGCTTTCCTCCTGGCCATCCTGAGATTGTATGCTGGAGTTCGTTGAATACTCTGATGTTGATCTGGCTGTATGGACCGTGCTGGTCAAGAAGTTCTCCAAGTCCGTTTGTCAGGTAGTCCTTCTGGCTGAGCTTGAGGATAGGCTTTCCAACCTGCTCGCAGAGCCATACGACTGCCTTACGGATAAATTTAGGTGTCCATTCGCAAGGACCTACAAGCCAAGGTGCCTCGTTTCTTGTAAGAAGGCTGGCTGAGTTTTCCTCTACATAGAATGAAATGTTGCTGTGTTTCTGCAGAAGTGATGCAGGGCAAGCAGGGTTGATCGGACCCTCTACGATCTGCTTAACGATCTGAGCCTTGTCCTCGCCCCATGCGATGAGGTGGATCTTCTTTGCACTCATCATTGTAGAGATACCCATGGCGATTGCCTTGTCAGGAGTAGCCTCCATGTTTCCTCCGAAGTTCTTCACCTGTCTCTTTCTTGAGGTATAAGGAAGCATCACAGTTCTTGTGCGGCTGATCTCGTTTGCCGCGAACTCGTTGAATCCGATCTGGCCCTTCTCGCCTGTTCCCATGATGAGGAGGTCGAGTCCCGATGCCATCTCGTCATATTTTGCACAGAATTCAGTCACATAAGCACTGTCATGAACCTCTGTGAGCTTTGGAGCATGTACGTTTTCCTTTGCGATGTCCACCTTTGCCACGAGCTCCTCATAGAGTCTTCTGTTGCGGCTGTGGTTGTCTGCCGGTGCAGGGTAATACTCGTCGATGCTGTAGATCTCAACGTTCTTGAACGACACCTCGCCAGCCTCGTACTTCTTCACGAGCTCCTGGTAAAGCGGAACAGGTGATGTTCCAGTTGTGAGACCGAGTTTAAAAACGCCGTCGCATGCATTGATTGACTCGACGATCTTTTCGGCAAGACGAGCACATGCCGCCTCTTCATCCTCGAAGATGTGGGCAGGGATTCTTTCGAAAGTGTGCTTGATACCGTTTGGCAGACCTGCTTCGATCAGGCTGCCGTCTTTTGGTAATGAGAACTTCTTCATGATATATTGTTGGTTAGTTTTTTTCTAAATCATACAAATATATGGATTTTTTCCGAAAGAACAGCATATCTTTGCCTGACAAATCAAGAAACCATGCCTAAAAAACAGTCCATATCAGGCCATCTGGCCGGCTTAATCGCATATTCAATCTTCGGATTCAATATCATAATCTGCAAGGATCTTACAAGCGGCGGTTTCATTCCCCCTCTGGGGATCTTCACCCTGCGTTCCTTAGGCGCGGGCTCGCTTTTCTGGCTGGCATCCCTGTTCATGCCGAAGGAGAAAGTTGACAAGTCAGATTACATAAGGATATTCCTTGCTTCCATGCTGGGCTTCTTTACATGTCAGGTCACATTTCTTGTAGGTCTCCCCTACATCACCCCGATGGATTGCTCTATTCTGACCGCCTTGGCTCCCGTCTATACTATGTTCATTGCGGCGTTTGCACTGAAGGAGCCTATCACATTCAAGAAGGCAGGTGGAGTCGCGATCAGTCTTGCAGGAGTCATATACCTGATCCTCAGCCGCTCAGCCATTGCCGGAGGTGCTGCGCAGACCACTCCTTTCGGTATAGTGATGATCATATTCAACATCCTCAGCTTCTCGATGTATCTGGGAGTATTCAAGCCGTTGATATCCAAGTATTCCGTCATCACGTTCATGAAATGGATCTTCCTCTTCTCCTTCTGCGTGGCAGCACCTTTCTCCGCAAAAGGATTGACTGAAGTCGATTGGGCAGGCATTCCATCTGTCCAGTACGCCGAACTTGCATATCTTATAATATGTGCCACATTTGTCACTTATTTCCTCATTCCCGTGGCACAGAAAAGAATCCGCCCTACCATCATCAGCATGTACTCATATGTCCAGCCGATAATCGCCATCTCAATAAGCATCGCAATCGGAATGGACGTCCTCACATGGCAGAAGGTCCTTGCCGCAGCGATGGTTTTTGGCGGTGTGATTATCGTCAGCTTCAGTAAAAGTGCAGAAAAGAAAAACGACCTTGATTGTTAAACCAAGGCCGTTTTTCATTATTTCTTTTCAAGTATTGTTATAGTGTATTCATGTATCTGCTCGGAAGCATGAGCGTAATTCTCATTTCTTCCTACGAAGACAACCTTGTATGTACCCGGCTGCTCCCATGTATACACATACTCGTGCATGTAGTTTTCAAGGTTCTTGATAACTGTACCCTTATCATTAGCCACCTTGTTAAGAGGACGTGGACTTGTGAATACCCACGCGTCGATCGCGTATGGCAGTGCATTTGCTCCAACACCCTGGAAGCAGATCTCGCCTGCATTGGTTGCGTTGTCGAATCTGATGCTTCCGTTTCCGGCGTTCTTCTTATATGCATCTACCTCCTCATTCATCATGAGATTCTGGAATCCGAGGTCGCTGAGCTTCATCTTTGAAGGCTCGGTTCCCTGCATTTCGATAGAGATCTCACCATTGATCCAGTAGGTTCTCTGGGTCTTGTCAATTGCCTTAGGGCACCAGTGGAATGCGATGCAGAGATTCTCAAGATACTCAGTCATGTTGAAATCCTGAGCAGTCCATTTTGTACTTGCACCTTCCTGGTAGTCAAGCTTTACCCAACCTGGCATGCCTGCCTCTACCATAGCCTTTACAGCAGCTCTGTCTCCGTCCGGATCATCATTGCCATTGATACCTGCAAAGTCCTTGGAAACGTAGATCTCAAGAGCTCCGGCATCACCGTAACGAGCCTGTACATCAAGGTGCAGATTAGCTGAAATCACGTCCTCGAGAGGCACACTATATCTGTCTTTATAGACATACTGAGAACCGGTCTCGCCGCTATAGAACACAAGATTCTCGACGTTGCCCGTGATGTTGAATTTGACGGGCTCGCCTGCATAGTATGTATTCTCCTGGTCCAGGGTGATGTTGTAGTCGATCTCATGAATGACATCGTGCTGGCACGCTGAAAGGAGGAGAACACCTGTAAATAATAACGATATGTATTTTTTCATACTTTCTGATTTATCTGATTCAGGGATTATTACCATAATGGGTTCTGAACAAGAAGATCGTTCACACCAAGCTCGATAGAAGGAATAGGAAGAACAACGTGCATAGGCTTGATGTAGCTTCCCATCGAAGCTGCTCTGCCTGCCTTTGCATTCTTGGTCCATCTCTCATCTGCCGCCCACTTTGTGTAGTTGTTCATCTCTTCAACGTAGATGCCCCATCTGATGAGGTCATACTTTCTAAGTGACTCGAAGCAAAGCTCACGGCCTCTTTCATTGCGGATAAGCTCTCTGAATGATGCCTGATCATATTCCGATATGTCCTTTGTCTTGATGCCGGCTCTGTCGCGTACGGCCTTCACGCAGTCGTATGCAGCTTGAGTTACGCCATCGATCTCGTTGCTTGCCTCAGCATACATGAGAAGCACGTCAGAATAACGAAGAAGCGGATAATTGATTGTGGTATAAAGATACTTGGCTGACTTGTGTCCTTCGTACTCGACCTCTCTTCTGTACTTGCCGCAGTTTCTGATTGCAGGGGCAGCAAGAGGGCTCTGATTTGTCGAAAGGTTGTCGTATACATATGGAGCCTTATCGATACTTACAACAGAACTTCCTGATGCAAGTCCGGATCCATAAGGTGGATGGTTGGCGTTTCCTGCATAGTTGTATGGAGGAAGGTTCCAGTCCTGGCGCTTGTCGGTAATTGTCTGAAGCTCGTTTTCATCCTCTGTTCTGTCAGTTCTCCAATAGAGATCCCACAGCTTGAGAGAACCGTCATACTGACCATATGAGTAGTTGCAGTTCCAAGTGTCAAAACCGGTGCTACCTGTACTCTGGAGACCGATGACGTCACCGATACGGCCGTTAGTCCAGTTTTCTGCGCTGGAGCGGTCTCCGAGGAAGTCAACCTCCCACATAGACTCACGATACTGGGTGTCGTACTCGTCCATGATCATGTTCTTGAAGATCTGCGAGTAGTCTGGATTGAGCTGATGCATTCCTGACTGGATAACAGCATCAGCATGGCTTTTCGCACTGGCAAGAAGCGCAGCCTTGTCGCCACCCTTTACAGACTCACCGGCCATGAAGAGGTACACTCGTGCAAGAATACCATGAACGGTAGTCTTGGCAATGCGTGATGGTGTGTCTTCCAAAGATTCTGAAGCGAGCTCGATGCAGTCCTCCATCTCGGCTGCAACCCATGAAAGCACGTCATACTGCGGTGTGACTGCGATCATCACCTGGTCGTGAGTTGTTACAGCTGCCTTTCTGAGAGGTACATCTCCCCATGCCTGAGCGAGGAGGAAGTGATAATATGCCCTGAGGAAGCGTGCCTCATTATAATATGTACCGTCCTCATCGAATTTTGTCTTTACGATAGCCTCCATGAAGGCATTTGCATTTCTGATACCCTGATAGAGCTCCACCCAGATTTCATAAACCTGAGAAGTACCTGCAGTGTGTCTGTGGAACTGAAGAAGGTTACTTCCCATATCTCGGTTGAAGTAGCAGAGGTCGTCGATGTTCGAATACATCAGGGAGTAATAGTTACCGTAAAGAGCCTCATTGCTCATCACGCCATATACTCCGGCAAGTCCGTACTGGACTTCCTTCTCTGTATTGTAGAAGGTGTCTGAACAGATCACCTGCGGCTCCACATCAAGAAATGAGCAGGATGCGAGAGCGGCACAGAGACCTGTTGCGGCGAATATCTTGTTAAATATCTTTTTCATGTTCGTTTGTTTAGAATGTAAGTGACAAACCTGCGGTCACACCCAAAGCGCGTGGATAAGCTGACCAGTCGAATCCTGGAGTAAGGACTGAGTTTCGTGTAGAAACTTCTGGGTCCGGTCCTGAGTACTTGGTAAGTGTCCAGAGATTCTCTCCTGAAATGTAGAATCTCATTGTGTCGAAGTTCATCTTTCTGAGGACCTTACGTGGCAATGTGTATCCGAGTGTCACGTTTCTGAGTCTGAGGAATGATGCATCCTCTACGACTCTAGACGAATACACGAACATACTCGCGATGTCAGCACCTACGCGTGGGATGTCGCTGTCAGGGTTATTCACTGTCCAGCGGTCCTTGTAGCTCTTGAGCTGGTTGGTGTTTGTGATCGAACCGTTCTCGAAGTAGAGTCTGTTGGCGTTGATTACGTCATTGCCGTAGCTCCATGAGAAGAAGATATTAAGGTCGAATCCGTAGAAGTTGAATGTGTTTCCGAAACCACCTGTATGAAGCGGCTGACCGCATCCGATGATGGTTCTGTCGTTATCGTCGATCAGGCCGTCGCTGTTGATATCCCTGTACTTAGGGTCACCAGGTCTTACCTTGTCCTGTCCTACGCTTGTCATGTAAGGAACACCATCCTTAAGTGATGTGCCTGAGTTGAAGTCATCAAGCTTGTATGTACCCTCATAGATGAAACCGTACATCATACCAGATGGCTTGCCGACCTGAGTGATATATGGATACTGTGCGTTGAAGCGCTGATCCCATGATACCGAACGCAGAAGCGACAGCTGGTCGTTTGTAAGAGCTGTAACCTTGTTGCGGTTGATCGCGATGTTGAAGTTCATGTTCCAGCTGAAGTTCTTCTTCTGGATCGGAACCAGGTCGAGGGTAACCTCATAACCCTTGTTCTGCATCGAACCAACATTGAGCATCGCAGAAGTGTAACCTGATGATGCAGGGATTGTAGCCTGGAGAAGGAGGTCACGGGTGTTCTTGAGGTACCAGTCGAATGTGAGCTTGATACGGCTATCGAAAGCAGAGAAGTCGAGTCCGACATTGTACTGCTCTGTTGTCTCCCACTTGAGGTTCTCGTTAGACATGTTTGACGGATAGTATCCTGAAACGATGTTACCTCCGAATACATAGTCGTATGAATCTGGGTTACCAGGGAGAGTCGCGATCTGTGAATAATAGTCGTAAGGAGTTGTGGTCCTGTTGTTACCGGTAAGTCCCCATGATGCACGGAACTTGGCATTCGAGAGCCATGTCTTGTCCTTGAGCCAGTCCTCGCGGTTGATATTCCATGAGAAACCTGCTGATGGGAAGTATCCCCATCTGTTGCTTGAAGGGAACTTTGACGAACCGTCCGCACGGAACGATCCGGTAAGGTAGTACTTGTACTTGTAGTTATAGTTGACTCTGAAGAATCCGGACATCATTGTCCAGTCATACTGCCAAGGAGTAACTGTCTGATAGCTACCTGTATGGAGACCATTAAGACCGAGGGCCTCAGTAGTCATCTGTGTAGCATAAGTACCCTTGTAGTCGAACTTTTCACCTGAGAGGGTGAAACCTGCAAGGAAGTTGAAGTTGTGCTTGCGGTTGAATCTCTTTGTATAAGTGAGGGTGTTGTCGTTAACCCAGCTCATCTTGTCGTTCCAGTAGATACCGCCATTGATACCCTTACCCGATGGTGATCCCTCGTAACCTGTATAGGTCTGAGTGCCGTTGAACTCCTCTCTTCTACGCTTGTTGATAGTGTAGCCTCCGGTAACCTTGAACTTGAGGTCCTCGGTAATGTCCCATGTGAGGCCGGCGCTTGCATTGAGGTAGTCTACAATTGTCTTTCTGTACTCGTTGCGTACGGTCATTGCAGGGTTGAAGCGATAGTCATTCGAGCTGGCTACATCTGCATCGAGCATTTCGTCGACCATGTCGCCTTCCTCGTTCCACTTTGATTTCGGCTTCACCGGACGATAACCCCATACAGAATAGATGAGCCATCCTGTAGCGGATGATGACTGCTGCGCATTTGTAGGAGTCACACCGTTAGTGATCTGTCTCGAGTAGTTGGCCATGAAGTCGAAAGTAACGGTCTTGCCGAGCTTCTGCTGGAAGTTCACCTTACCCTGATATCTCTGGAAGTTTGACTTCACGATGATACCGTCCTGGTCTACAACCGACATGCTGACATTATATCTGTTGCCCGCCTCCTTGCTTCCACCGGCAATCGAGAGGTTGTAGTTCTGTGAGATAGATGTGCGGTAGATGTTGTCCTGCCAGTCATTCCAGCGGCTTGCGTCACGATAATCCTCAAGGTCATATGTTGTAATGCCTGCTGCCAGGTCATGCTCTGAAGGTTTGAGGTAAGAGTTGGTGTTGCCGCTCAATGCAAAAATTTCATTCTGAAGTTCAACGAACTCATAACCGTTCATCAGGTCAGCCTTGTTTGCGATATGGCTTACTGTCCATGATGATGAGAAGTTGATCTTTGGCTTACCCTCTGAACCCTGCTTTGTTGTGATCACGATGACACCGTTTGCACCTCTGGCACCGTAGATTGCTGTTGCAGAAGCATCCTTGAGGATGTCGATGGATTCGATATCAGCTGAGTTCAAGGCAGTTGCCATTGAACTTTCCGTAGGGAGACCGTCGATGATATAAAGAGGAGCACTACTCTGTGTAAGGGAGTTGTTTCCTCGGATAGTGATGTTGGCCTCTGCGCCAAGCGCACCGTCAGAAGTAGTGACAACCACACCGGCAACCTTACCGGTCAGAGCCTGGTCGAAATTCGTTACCGGAGCCTTCATGATTTCACTCATGTCGACCTTGCTGATCGATCCTGTGAGGTCTCGTCTTGTAACAGAGCCGTAACCTACACTCACGACCTCGGCAGCATCGATGGAAAGCTGTTCTTCCGCAAGTGTGACGTTAATGTTTTTTCTCAATCCAACTGTCTCCTTCACTTCTGCGAAGCCAAGACATGAGAAGACGATGGTTGCCTTTGCTGATGATACATTCAATGTATAATTACCATCGATGTCCGTCATTGTACCGTTAGCTGTGTTTCCGTCTTCATAGACAGTCACAGCAATCAGCGGCTCCCCTGACGCATCGATTACGCGACCTGTAACTGTGACGCTTTGCGCGAACATGTCCGTTGCGCAAAACAGCATCACAAAGGCCGAAATCAAGCTGAGCAGTTTTTGCATAAAATGTTTGATTAATGGTTATTTTAGTTGTTTCTCAAATTAAATTCTACAGGCTGGCCATGCTGGCAGGTGGCTACGATTATAGTCTGCTCCCCTTCTACGCTGATGTTTACATTGTCAGCACTTCCGTTCAGACTCCACTTGCCGTTAAGAATAACCTTCCTTGCAAGCGGCTGGCTAGGCTGAGTTGTCGTATATCCTTTCTCGGTGATTCCAAGGTCAGGAGTACAGATGCTCATAACTACGCTGCCGTCCTCTTTAGTTCGCTCCATCACGATGGTTTCAGCTTCCGCATGAGCAACAAGTGTATTTGCAGATGCATATCCCTTATATGAGATGTAGGCGGTAATGCCGGTTACATCATCTTTTACGACATGTGCGCTGTTGTCTGCCTGAATTACAGTATAAGGGAGTTTCTTGGTATATTTTCCCTCCTCCTTTGAAGTTGGCTTTACGAGCATGAGGTATTCATATGAAGCATTCTGCGGTGCTGTACCGTGATCGATGTAAGCAGTGATGAAGTTATTTGAAGCTGTCTTCTTCTTTGTGTCGGATGGTGATGTCTGTGCCTTCTTCTCAACAGTCAGTCCATATCCGTTCTTGAAGATGTATACGTTGCCCTTCGTGTCGGTAAGATTTACCTTGCCATCCTGCATATGTCTGTACGAGAATGGGAATGATTCGGCATAGATGTCGTTGATATCGACCTCATCTGTCTTCTCATCAAGCTTTAACTGGTAGATTGTTGTCTCAGTCGGATATGTCGAGTTGTTGGTAATTCCGGTACCGATGTGAACAATTCTGTTATCGAAGCAGAAAACACTCTTGGTTGCTGTAGCTCCTGCACAGAAATTCACTCTGTCCTTCTCCACATAAGTAAATGCAAGACAACCGTTCTTGCCTTCCAATGATGATACACCAGGGAATCTCGAATCATTTCGTTCCATCAATGTTCCCGGAAGCGGGCTCTCAAGAAGGTCGAAAGGAAGATGTATCGAAGTCACTCCTGGAAATCTGTTCCAGTCCCATCCTTCCTGTGTGTAGCCGCTTGCAAGGGCTCCATCGCCGCCGATAAGCTGAGCTGAACCGTAGCTGATGTAACGTCCATACCTATTGTCCGCAGCATAGATCTCAGTGCTCCATACATCACTGTTGTAGCCCTTGAGCAGGATCATCCAGTCTCCCCTTCTGTGGATTCCGAAACCACCATAATTATATACGCGGAATCCTTCCTTATGAGGAAGCGGCTTGATGCCGGCCTCCTTCATAGCTGCCTGCAGAGACTTGTCCTGGCCACCTAGAGTAAGGAATGCACCTCCGAGTTCTGGATCATACTTTGCACCGGAACCTGTAAGGTCTCCGAGCATGGCAAGACGCGCAAATGCTTCAACATCCTTTTCCGGTATCGCACCATTAACGAACGGATGTCTACCGCTGACGCCGACTCCCCAATCTCTGAGGTTGCAGTAGTCGCGAAGTGTCATAAGCGTATGCTTGAAAATGCGTCGTGCAGACTCGTCGATTGCAAAATCAGTGTCCTTTGTGAACCAGCAGAAATCTCCGAGCACGCCGAAAGCTCCCACTGAATATCCTGGATAATGTCCACCATGGTGGAATGATGTTCCGTCTACCTTGACTCCTCCTAATGTACCGTCAGTGTATGTGAGCGAGCCGGAAGTCCATATTCCGAGAGCCTTCATCGCAGCATATTTATGCGCATCATCCGGCTGAAGCATCGCTGAAATCACCTTCGCGTTATGGAGGGTATGCCATGCATCAAGGATTCCGTCGCGGGTCTGCTCAAACGGCATTCTGGTCTCCTGGAGTCCGCTCCAATAAGCCAGCACCTTGGCGTACTCGTCAAGCTTGCCGGTCTTGGCAATCTCCTTCCTGAGGATCCATATACCTTTATAAAGATCTCTTACCTGATATCCGTAGTGGTGGTTTGTTCCCCAGCCGCTGCCGTATGCAAAACCCTGGTCAATTGCATGGTCAATCGCATCGATTACTCTTGGCACGTTGGAGGTGTTTCCTGTGTACATGTAGTCAAGGGCACACCAGTATACGATTTCCTGTATGAAGCGGATCCTCATCTCGCCAAGCGAGTTGTTGAACTCATCGTCACTCATAAGAGGAGCGCCCGTAACGGAGCCGTCAGGAAGTCGCTTGATGCCGTATTTCTCGAAATGCTTCTCCACGCGGCCCATAAGAGTGTTGGCGGTGTATTCTTTTCCGGGATTACCACCCTTTGCCCATTCGTCAAGTCTGGCCTCGACCATCCTGAGCATCTCCGACTGATCCGCATTCACCGGGTTTACAGCCCACATAGGATACTGTTCCCACTCCCAGAGGCGGCACCACTGCCACATGTCTCTTGTCAGATTGTAATTGTTCTCAGGAATCTGCTTGTCTGGAGTGATCTGGTTATGAAGTTTATTCTTGGAGAAAGTGACTCTATCTATATATATAGTACCGGATGGCACTGACTCCGGCATCTTCATGATCATGCCGGCCGCATCCGTCACTCTTTCCTTGAGCTTCCTGTCACCATAATGACCTGTTGGAGTGAGCATGTCGATGTATTTCATCCATATCGCACGCCATCCCTTGAAATCCGCATTGAAATCGAAGTGACAGATCTCATTCATGTTCCAGTCAAGGATAGTGAATCTTATAGGCTCATCCATCGGTGTGGTGTTATATACCCACATCATGATACCTGCATCATTCACTTTAAGAGACGCTTCGATGTCTGTGAAATTATTGAAGACTAGTTCTGCCGGGCCGTTCCATGTGAATTTTACCGACTTGGCGCCGTCCTTGAACTTTTCAGTCGAACTTGTGACTGTAGCGTTGCCGTTGGCAGTCACAAATGACGGTACGCCGTCTTCAAAGGTGTATTGCGCATTAATCGCAGCATACGAATCGTATGCCGCTACCAATGCCGCAATCATCAATAGAATTTTCTTCATTGGTACCAGTGCTATTAATTACGTGGCAAAGATATGTATAAATTTGAAAATTTCACTCAAACGCCTATCTTTGCCTTCCGAAATGTTAACCAAAAACAACTGACACTAAAATGAGAAATAGAATTTTATTCGTCCTCATGATCGCCTTTCTTTCTGTTCAGTGCGCTCAGAAAAAGGACATCATTCAGGAAAATGTCGACTATGCCAAGGATCAGCTGGCTTACTTGATCGAAGCCGCCCAGGAGGGTGACACCTTGAGAATCCCTTCGACATTCAAGAATGGCGCAATCGAATTTGTTCCGACAGACGACTGGGTGAGCGGATTCTTTGCCGGCACACTCTGGTACATGTATGAACTTACAGGTGACGAGTATTATGCTCAGCTTGCACAGAAGCACACCGAGATCCTTCACGACATTCAGTTCCTCGAGTGGCACCACGATGTAGGCTTCATGGTTTATGACAGCTATGGCAATGGCCGCAGACTCAAGAATATCGAGGCATATGACACAGTTCTCGTGAATACAGCGAAGTCGCTTTCGACTCGTTTCCGTCCGGCAGCAGGTATCCTCCAGTCTTGGAATACCGACAATCCTGCACACTGGCAGTCATATAGAGGATGGGATTGTCCTGTGATCATCGACAACATGATGAACCTCGAGCTTCTCTTCAAGGTTTCTGAAATGACAGGCGACGATACATATAAGAATATTGCAATCAGCCATGCTGACAAGACCCTTGCAAACCATTATCGCGACGATTTCAGTACTTATCACGTCGTAGACTATGATGATGAGACCGGTGAAGTTCGCAACCAGCACACTGCACAGGGCATTGCAAACGGCTCACGTTGGGCACGTGGTCAGGCATGGTCGATCTATGGATTCACTGTAGCTTATCGCTTCACTCAGGACGAGAAATATCTCCAGAGAGCAAAGGATGTGGCAAATTATCTCCTCGTAGTAGAGGACAACATGCCTGAGGACCTCGTTCCGCTTTGGGATTTCGATATCGTGGAGTACGCAAACAATCTTCCTCAGGACGAGTTCCTTTATCCTAACCTGAAGGACAAGGATCTTCCTAAACAGTACACTGAGATCAGGGATGTATCTTCAGCTGCCATCATTGCTTCTGCCCTTTACGAGCTTTATTGGCACACCAAGGATGAGTTCTACAAGGAGAAGGCTGACAAGATGATCGAGAGCCTTTCAGTTGCTCCATACAGAGCTGAGCTTGGAACAAACGGCGGATTCATCCTCAAGCACTCTGTAGGTAGCCTTCCACACTCTCTTCTTAACATTGAGGCAGGCCGTCCAAATGACCACAACATCGACGTTCCTCTCAACTACGCAGACTACTACTTCCTTGAGGCACTGATCAGGAAGGGTCGCGTAGAGAAGGATGAAAATCCTGTCAGATAATGAAGATCAAATACTTTGTATCAACTATCATACTTGCAGCCTCTGTGCTCCTTTCCGGACGCATGGAGGCTCAGGTTGTTGATTACGGACTTGCCAACGGTGTCCTTTCCTTCGAAGACGGAACAGCTCCGGCACAGTGTTCAAAGGGTTCTGCATTAAGCGTTTCGCAGGAACATTCCAAACTGGGAACCAGCTCTTTGAAGTGGGATTGGAGAAAGAATGATCAGTATATTTCCATCAAAGGCGAGATCCCGTATCTTCCTGAAAATCCGGATCCTAAGGAAACGTCTATCGCTTCGTTCGTATTCTGGATGTACTCCCCTGTTTCGTTGGACGGAACAGTCAGATTCTCATTCCTCAAGGACGGAAGGGAGTGCTGCTGGTTCGACTATTATCTCGGATTCCAGGGTTGGAGAGGCTCATGGGTTGGATTTGACAGGGATATGCAGGGCGAGCCAGAAATAGGGATGGATGAGGTCAGAATATACGCCCCTGAGAACATCAGGAGAGGTACATTGTATTTTGATGGCCTTATCACATCATCATTCCAGGATGTACGTTACCATACTCCTGACTTCCATGCACCGTATGTCAACGAAAAGACCGACATACACTGGCTCGTTCTCAACAACAGCTGGAAGCTTGCTCTGGACATTCCGCAGAAGTCATCATTGACAGATACTGAACTTCAGGACATGAAGACCGTCAAGGAGAGATTCGTCCAGCTGATAACCGAGAAGGTCAAGGAGTATTCGTTCGAGGAAGCCGTTGAAATGTATGACAGCTACCAGCTTTCATTCAATTCTGACGGCACGATAAACGGCAAGCCGATCTATTTCATCAGATATGGCGAAACCTATCTGAATCAGGGTATTCCGGATGCAAAGCAGGCCTTTACCAAGGCAGGTCAGCTTCTTAAGGACCTCAATGACAAGATGCTCAGGCTAGCCGTAACCATAATGAACTGCAAGGATGCTGAGCAGAAGGAGGAGCTGAGCAGGATGTATGTGAATCTGACAAGACACCTTCTTGACCAGGGATTTGCAGCGGGCAGCGGTCAGGGAACCCTCCACCATCTGGGCTACAGCATGAGGAACTTCTACACTGGTCCGGTAATCATGCAGGATGTCCTCAAGGAGGCCGGACTTGATGTAGCTGTGCAGCAGGCGATGGAATGGTTCTCAGGTGTCGGTGAGATAAAGATTGCACCGGCGGTGCTGGGAATGGATATCGATGCATTCAACACCTCCCTCATGGGACGTGTGGCTTCTCTTTTAATGCTTGAGGACACTCCGTACAAGTATGCTTACATGCAGGCTTTGGCAAGGTGGGTAGACAATGGAATGAAGCATACTGAAGGTCTCAGGCCTTGCTTCAAGACCGACGGAACCGTCGTTCACCACAGAAAAGCTTATCCTGCATATGCTACCGGAGGATTCACCGGAGCCGTAAATGCGGTATGGATGCTTGCTAAAACTTCGTTTGCAGTTTCTCAGGAGAGCCATCAGAATCTCAAGGATGCGCTTCTTGCCATGAGATTCTACTGCTACGATGATATCTTCCCTCTTGCGATGTCGGGAAGACATCCTGACGGAAAGGGAGCACTCATTCCTTCGCACTATTCGCGTCTGGCAATGGCTGGAAGCCCAGACGGAAAGACTGAGATCGATGAAGAGCTTGCTGCTGCGTTCCGCAGACTTGCTCCGAAATCCAAGGCTTTCGCTTCAATCGCCCCAGAATCTACTCCTCAAGGTACAGAATACTATGGATTCAGCTGTTCGATGTCTCATCGATATGGTGAGGATCTGGTCACGATAGCCGGCCACAGCCGATACCTCTGGGCTGCGGAAATCTATCAGCAGGCCAACCATTATGGACGCTATCTGACTCACGGAAGCATGGATATCGGCGGATTCTCGATGCTCGGATGGGACTGGTGTCATATTCCAGGCACGACCGCAGCCGTTCTGCCTATGGAACAGATGAAGGCGAACGTCCTTAATGTGGATGAGTTTTCAGGTTATGAGGAAATGCTTATCTCGGACGAATGGTTTGCCGGCGGCGTGACCCACGAAGGCAGGAACGGTGCATTTGCAATGAAGCTGCATGAGCACGACAAGTATAACGGTACGCTCAGAGCCAGGAAGTCTTTCTTTGCCTTTGAGAACAGGATCGTATGTCTTGGAACTGACATTGAAAACGGCCTTGCAGACGCTCCGGTACACACTACCCTCTTCCAGAAGTCTTTAAAAACTTCTGACAGAGACACTTGTTGCGTCTATGAAGATGGTGTCATCACAGATCATGACGGAGTCACTTATATCGTCAAGGACGCTGACATCCATTTCAGATCCGGAGTACAGCACTCGCTTCATGAGGAGTCTGACAAGCCGGTTGAAGGTCTTTTTGAAGTGGCTTATATCGACCATGGAGATATCGTCAAGGACGGCAGGTATGAATATGTCGTCATTCTGCCTGACGGCTCGTCTGGGCAGGAACCTGCTTATGAGATAGTCAGACATGACAGCCGGGTGCACTCTGTCAGAGATATTCCGACCGGTATCGTTTCCGCAGCGGTATTCGAAGAGGATGCTGTTGACCAGAACATCATCAGCTGCACCCCTGCAATGCTGATGTATTCCATGAAGGATGATGCCATGACGCTCAGTGTTGCTAATCCGGATCTCGCGTTGTATGAGGGAGAGTCTGATGAGAAATTCGACGCAGATGGAAAACGTCTTGAAAGAAGCGTCTACAGCAGGTTCTGGATCGACAATGCGTGTGCTGCCACTACCGTAAAGGTAACCGTAGAGGGACTTTGGGAAGTGTCGGACTACAAAGGGTCAGAGGTCACATCCGCTCATGAAGACGGCCACACAGTCTTGACCTTCATCTCAAAAGAAGCTAGAACAGAAGAAATTACATTGAAAAGAGTCAAGTAATGGATAAGTTTAACAAGATACTGATTCCTGTATCGACATTGGCGGTATTAGGCTGCGCAGACGCAAAGGATGACAGACCTAATATCATATATGTGTATCCGGACCAGTTCAGAAACCAGGCTCTTGCATTTTGGAACGAGCCTGAATATGCAGAACATGTTGCCTGGAAGGCTGATCCGGTCAAGACGCCAAGGCTTGATGAGTTTGCCGACGAGTCTGTCGTATTTTCCACAGCAATGAGCAACTGCCCTCTAAGCAGCCCGTACAGAGGCATCTTCCTGACAGGAATGTATCCTGAAAGAAACGGCATCACGCTCAATTGCATGGCTGAAAGACCTGAGAGCAGCCTGAAGGAAGATGCGATATGCATCAGCGATGTGCTCAGCGAGCAGGGATACAGCTGCGGTTATATAGGAAAGCTCCATGCAGACCACCCTACTCCTAATGATCCTGCCAATCCGGGACAGTATGTAAGTGACCGCAGGCCGGAATGGGACGCGTATACTCCAGCTGAAAGGCGACATGGCTTCTCATATTGGTATTCATACGGCACATTTGACGAGCATAAGAATCCGCATTATTGGGACACTGACGGAGTGCGACATGATCCTAAGGAGTGGTCTGTAGGTCACGAGACCGACAAGGCCATCGAGTTCCTTCGCAATGAGAACGGTCAGAGAAAGAAGGATGCTCCATTCTTCCTGACTATCGCATATAATCCGCCTCACAGCCCGTATGAGAGCCTCGATGACTGCATGGCAGAGGATTATGCCTTATATGAAGATATGGGCTACTCGGAACTCTATGTGCGTGATAATGCTGACACGACATTGAGCAAGGCACCTGCTGCAAGGTATTATTTTGCCAATGTAACAGGAGTAGACAGAGAATTCGGCCGTCTTCTCGATGCGCTTGAAGAGCTTGGATTGGATGATAACACGATAGTCATATTCACCTCAGACCATGGTGAGACCATGTGTAGCCAGGGCACAGAAGACCCTAAGAATTCGATTTATACCGAATCCTTCAATGTGCCTTTCATGATCAGATACCCTGAGAAGATCCGCCCGAGAGTCGAATCCACATTATTGAGTTCGGTAGACATTATGCCTACCCTGCTTTCGATGGCCGGACTTAAGGACGAAATCCCCGCTACGGTCGAAGGCCGCGACCTTTCTCCTGTAATCCTGGAGAATGACGAATACTGCGATATTCCGGAATCAGTCCTTTATATCCGCAACCTTAACGGACCGAAAGGTGAGGATGGCATGGTCAAAGGCTTCTTCCCTGTCGCTCGAGGAATCAAGACAAGCAGATTTACATTCGAGATTTCCGTGAACAGGGACAAGACTCTGAAGGATGTCATAATATTCGACGATATGCAGGATCCGTATCAGCTCTCCCCTATTTCATATAAGGATAATCCGGAGCTGTTCAAGAACCTTCTTGCCAAACTTGAAGCCAAGCTTGAGGAGGCTAACGATATCTGGTACAGGGAAGAAATGATCAAGAATCTGAAATTCTGATAAAACCAATCATATGAAAAGAATCACATTAATTACATCACTGATCATCCTTGCATTCGGCACGGTTGTTTCCTGCGTGAACAAAGAAGAGTGGGAAGACCGTCTGGAAAATCTGGATGAAAGGATTGCAGCTCTGGAAAAGACTGTCGGTGAGATCAACGACAATGCGTTGGCCATCAGCAAATTTGCCAGAGAGGAGATCCTCATTGTCAGGTACACTGAGCTTGACCATGGCTATGAGCTGGAGTTGAGCGACGGTACAAAGATCACTATCACCGATGGAGCATCTGCTCCAGGCATCGTTCCTATCGTCACAATCGACAAGGACGGTAACTGGCTCATGTCGATCGACGGTGGCGAGACATTCACCGCTATCAAAGGTGCAGTCAACGCATTCAAGGAGTCTGGTCAGACACCGCAGTTCAAGATTGACGCTGACGGATACTGGCTTGTCAGCGTAGATGGCGGCAAGACTTTCGCACACATTCTTGGCGCGAATGGAAAGCCTTTGAGCGCTACTGATGCAGCCGTTACTGCCGGCAAGGCAAAATATTTCAATGACATCACCTTCGATAAGGAGAATGGAATCTTTACCATGACTCTGGTCAGCGGCGAGGTTCTTTCTGTTCCTGTTGTAGAGTCTTTCTACATCAAGGTTGCCGGATACGCTGAGAAGGCTGTCATTCTGCTTGACCAGACACTCAAGTATAAGGTCGAGATGAATGAGGTCAAGGACGCATTCTTCAAGGTTCCTGAAGGCTGGAGAGCTGTTCTCACAGACAGCGAACTCCAGATTACTGCTCCATCAGCAGGCACACCTGGCGAGTACACAATCAATCTTGTACTTACATCAGTTGACGGATTCATTCTCAACGAGGTATTCGTATTCACCCTCAGCAACGAGGCATATGATGCGTCAAGCTGCAAAGTCTTCAATGACTGGAAGGTAGGAAATGCCGACAACGTACTTCTTGACTTCTCGTATGCTGGATATATGCGTGGTGAAGTTGCTCCCCTAGAGGCAGAGGCACTCGGATATAAGGTATATAATGTAATGGATTATGGTGCCGTGCCCAACGACGGCATTTCAGACCGTGATGCTTTCCTTGCCTGTGTAGAAGCTGCTACAGGAGTAAAATTCTCAGCAAGCAACAAGGTTCTTACTCTCGCACACAAGGAAAAGGCAAATGCGATCGTATATTTTCCTGAAGGAGAATTCATTCTTCACACAGCTGACGACAACTATACTGTTGACGGCGTGACATACAGCCGTACGATTCAGATACGTGCAGGAAACTTCGTTCTTCGTGGTGCAGGACGAGACAAGACGACTCTCGTAATGCAGGATCCGAACCTTCCGACAGATGCAAAGGTGCTTTACAGCTCGCCTGTGATGCTTGATTTCAAGCACAACAGCAGCTTTACTCCAGAAGGCTCTCCAGACGTTGTCAAGAATGCGAAGAAAGGTGCCTTCTCGGTGGAGCTTTCGACTACTACAGGACTCAAAGAGGATTCTTGGGTAGTACTCAGCGTTCAGAACAACGATCCTGCTTATGTTGCTGAAGAGCTTAAGGCGGGAAACGTTGTGCCAGGCGAACTTGGACCTGATCACGATATCAACAAGAACGGCGTGAAGGTATACGAATACCACCAGATCAAGTCTATTGAGGGCAATGTGGTGACATTCTACGAACCTATCCACCATGAGGTTGACATAAACTACACAAACTTCTCGGGCAACAACAGCTATAACTGGAAGGTCATGAACTACCCTCATTATGAAAATGTCGGTATCGAGGACCTTACCTTCAAGGGCGATTGCAAGAGCGGTTTCAAGCACCATGACAGCTGGGAGGATGACGGAGCGTTCAAACCTCTCAGCATGACGCGTCTGACAAACTCATGGCTCCGTCGTGTACGCTTTACAAGCGTCAGCGAGGCCTGCTCCGTAACCAACTGCGCAAACGTTTCTGTTTACGATGTCATTATCGACGGAAAGCGTGGTCACTCATCTATCAGATCACAGGTTTCTACCAGAGTATTCATCGGTGCGACAGTTGACCGTTCAAGCGGATACCTTGTAGACAATGCTTCTTCATTCGTTGAAGGTGCGGGTCAGTATCATGCTGTAGGAGTGTCAAAGCCTGCTATCGGAACAGTTCTTTGGAGGAACGTATGGGGTTCAGACGCATGTTTCGAGTCTCATGCTACTCAGCCACGTGCCACTCTTATCGACTGCTGCACAGGCGGTTGGATGAGATTCAGACAGGGTGGTGACGCAAATCAGGTTCCAAACCACCTTGCAGACCTCACAGTTTGGAATTTCTGCTCTGTTACTCCTGCTTCGGGTGTGTTCAACTGGTGGGATCATGATAGCCAGTGGTGGAAGTTCCTTCCTCCTATCGTTGTAGGATTCCATGGACAGACAACGACATTCGACGAAAGCCAGATGACAGTCAACTACAGCAATGGCATTCCTGTCAATCCGGAATCACTTTACGAGGCACAGATCAAAGAAAGGCTTGGAGCAGTTCCAGCTTGGTTAGTTTCATTGAAATAAAAATATATAGATATATGAACAAGTTATTCAGATTATTTGCAGCCGCTGCATTCACCCTTGGTGTGTCTGTGGCGTGTACAGACCTGAGCGACATAGAGGACAGACTCGATTCGCTCGAAGGAAGAGTCACTGCACTCGAGACTCAGATTGTCGGCCTTAACGGCAATATCGCAGCACTGCAGCAGCTCGTTGCTGGCGGTACGATCAATTCAGCTACAGTTAAAGACGGCGTTTGGACAATCGTGTTGTCAAACGGTGAGACATTGACTCTTACACAGGGAGCTGTCGGAGTCGGAAATGCTCCTATCATGTCAGTAGACGCAGAAGGATATTGGATGGTTGACTATGGTAATGGCGCTACTCATATCCTTATTGACGGCAACAAGGTAAAGGCTATCGGAACAGACGGTATCACTCCAGTATTCGGTGTTGATGCAGAAGGCTTCTGGACTGTAAGCTACGATGGCGGCCAGACATTCACTCAGGTACTTGGAGAAGACGGCAAGCCGGTAAGTGCTCTTCCTCAGGGAGAGGTACAGGACCCTTATTTCGAGGATGTAAAGCTTGTAGACGGAAATCTTGAGATTACGCTCAGAAGCGGTGAGAAGATCACTGTCCCTGTCATTGCTGATTTCCTTTGCGCAATCGAGGTTGCTGGTCTTCAGCTTTTCGAGCCAGGTGAAGCAAAGCCTTTCAACGTTACAGTCAAGGGTGTACAGAGCACAATGATCACTACGCCAGCAGGCTGGAATGCTTCTCTTTCTGAGGCAGTTGACGGTAAGGCTGTCCTCACTGTTACTGCTCCTGCAGCAACCAAGTCTACACTTGCTGACAGCGGTTCTGACGTTACAATCCTTGCATTCTCTGCACAGAACTATGCAGCAATCACTAAGATCCAGGTTCAGCTCACTGATGCTCCTGTTGTAATCAACCCTATCGCAAACGTATCTGCAGGCGAGGCAACTGAGACTACCCTCACCTACAACGTAGCAACTGCGGATGCAACTTCTTGGAAGTACATCCACCAGCTGGAGACCGAGGCTGCTCCAGATGCAGATAAGATCGCTGCAGAGGGAGCTGAAGGTACAGGTTCAAGCATCACTATCGAAGGACTTGAGTCTGGAACAGCATACGTACTTTATGTACTCCCTATCAACGGAACAATCCAGGGTAAAGTAGCTTCAGCAAAGAACACTACAGTTGAAGTTGTAGAGGTCATCACTGACCTTTATCAGGCATACCTTGACGGTAAGGAGATCGAGATTGCTGGTAAGACATATAGCCTTGCAGTAAACGGCGAGCCTGTTCTCAAGGTTGCAGCAAGCAAGGCTGACGCTACATTCAAGAACACATTCCACCAGAAGGAGTCTGCAGTGGTATTCCTTGAGGCAGAAGGCGAAAACACATTCGCACTGACATCAGTTGCCGAGATCAAGGGTAACATCGCTCTCGTCAGCCGTTACACAGACAAGCCTGTGACTGTAGAGTGGACTTCAAACATCAAGCTGATGAACGGTTCATTCACAGTTGACAACATGGTTCTCGACGGTAATGGCATAACAGTAGGTTACTTCATGAACAACGCTAACGCAACTGCTGACTTCGGCGGCGTATACATGAATAACGTTACTGTAAAGAATATCATCAAGCCTGTACTTTACGCTAACGTAGCGACATTCGGCTTCAATGAATTCGTGGTTACAAATTCGACATTCCACGTAGCTGCAGGTGCTCAGGCAAAGTTCCAGCTCTTCAACTTCTACAAGTCA
Source organism: Bacteroidales bacterium (assembly GCA_017631875.1). The sequence goes on from JAGBSL010000008.1 coordinate 51,892, forward strand.
TCAGTTCTTCATACATACAAGAAGATCACCTTCGACAACAACATCGTGTACTGCGATGACCTTGCTCACCAGGTTCAGCTCTTCAACTATGACCAGAACGTTGCGCAGGCAGGCTCTCCATGGGAGGTAGAGGTAAGCATCTGCAACAACACCATCTACAACGCTCCAAGTGCAAACGGATACTTCAAGTTCTTCCAGGTGAAGTCACTCAAGATGAACAAGAACATCTTCTGGGCAGATCCAAGCATCAATGTCACTACATACTGCATGATCATCTACAGCGAGGGACAGGACCAGACAGTATTCGATACTACTGACAACATTGCTTATGGTAATGCAGGAAACTGGACAATTGCACACAGCAACTCTAAGTTCATCCCAGAAGTAAACAAGATCGAAAAGCTTGCGGCTTCTCCTCTTGCAACAGCAGATGTGGCAACAGGTACATTCACTGCAACAGCTGACTACGCATCATACGGTGCTCAGAGATAAGCTGTTGATTTGATATAGCAAAGACTCGGTTCATGTCATTTGAACCGAGTCTTTTTA
>JAGBSL010000043.1 GCA_017631875.1 Bacteroidales bacterium
ATGCCAACATTGACGCATAGTAATTATGAAGGAATTCCTTGTTCCTTCCGTTTGCGGAAGAACATATCTTTACGGCAATCATGCCGATGCATCAGTGTCGTCACGTATCGTGGCGGCACTGACTATGCAGATAGACCCTGCTGTTCTTGTGGCCTCTCTCGAGGAAGCGGTTACCCGTTTCCCCCATTTCGGAGTAGGACTGCAGTCAGATGGTGACAAGTTTTTGTTTAGAGAAATACAAGCGGAAGTTCCTGTTTTTGAGGCAGATGAAGACCAGCCTTTCTGCTTTGATGATCCTGCTTTGAACGGTTATCTTTTCAAGGTTTCATACGCTCATAAGACCCTCTATGTCGACTTCCATAGAGCTATGGCGGATGAGGCAGGAATGATGACTTTCGTTAAGTCTGTTCTCTTCAATTACCTTGAAAGATCGGGTTACCCTGTTACGACAGGTGGTGCAATCAAGCTGCTATCAAGCGAGTACTTCAAGGCCGAAGGTGAGGATGCGATGCCTCGTATTGATGATGCTCAGTCCTCGCGTCCTGTCTGGTATATGGATGCAAAGGCGGTGGTACCTGCGAGTTGTAATGAGCCGCTTGAGGAAGTTGTCCATATCAGGGTTCCTGTGTCAAAACTTCGAAAGGAGTATTCTGATATTGTCAATATACCTGTAACATATATTGCTCCATTGTTCTCTCATGCAGTCCATGAGATGTACGGTGGTGAAATTGAGGCGGGTGAGTATGTTGTGGCGTCAGTCCAGGTCAACCTCAGACCATACTATCCTTCGGCGACAATGCGTCCTTATCATACACCTGTATACCTGGCGTATAACAGAAATCTGTCCGACTATCCTTATTCGACTGTCCTGATGTCCCAGAAGAAGCTTCTGGAAGCGCAGCTCAAGCCTGATACTCTTGCGTATAGCGCTCAAAGGAAGATCTCGGACGTGGAGAAGTCGTATGCGGGTGCAGAAGGAGAACTCGATGAGCGCTTCAGCAGAATGCAGGAAGATATAAGGGCTAAGTCGACATATGATATAGCAGGACTTGGGCACGTCATCCTGCCGGAAAGCATGCAGAGACTCGTGACTGAGCTCTATCCCGTCATACCGTCTTCAGGAAGGACCTTTTCTGTAACTGCGGAACTGTTCAAGAATGAATTGGCTGTTACTGTCAGCGGAAGAAGGAATACTGGAGTTGCGGCAGCAAGACTTGTAGAACTGCTCCAAGGCAATGATATCGATGCATATATCGCAGATTGTTATTCGTTCAAGCCTATGAGCGGCAAATGATTATAAGTAGATAAAAATCTATTGATATGGAAAAAAGCAGATTTCCCAGAGGATATAAAGTATATTTGCCATTAGTGCTCCTATTTGCGCTTCTGGTCTTCGTTATGCCGAGAAGCCCTAAGTTCAATTATGATTACAGGAAGGGCTCGATATGGATGTATGAGGATTTTATTTCTCAGTTCGATTTTCCTCTCTTGAAGTCTGAGGAACAGTACAAGGCTGAACTCCAGAAAGCAGGATCGAGTGTCGTGCCGGTATATCGTCAGGACCCATTAGTCCTCGAGGCTGCTTACTCCCAGCTATCATCATCAGACATGGGAGAATATAATGACCTTAAGCCACTTGTCAATGCGTCCTTGGAAAAGATATATTCCAAGGGAGTGCTGCCAAGAAATGCATCTGTAGAGCCTGCAGGTGTCATGTATCTCCAGAAGGATGTCAGAGCGTCTAAGGTTCCGGTCTCGGAGGTATATACTGCTGAATCTGCAGTTTCTGCGCTTCGTCAGTCGTTGCTGTCAGAAATGCCGGAGACGGTAGCAGATTCCCTGTACAATGCAGCTCTAGCTGGGCTTGTGAATTCTGATCTTGTCTTTGATCAGCAGCTTACGGACCTCATTCATGAAGAGAATGTTGCACTGGTTTCTCCGACTATGGGTGTCATCAAGACAGGTCAGACTCTCGTATCACAGGGGGAACTTATTACAGAGGAAATTGAGCAGATGCTCGATTCGTATAAGGTTGAGTATGAGGCGAATGTAGGTTATGCTGGCCCGCCTGCTCTTCAGTGGGTAGGAAATTCCTTTGTGGCTCTTTTCCTGGTTCTTGTTCTTTTCTTCGCCATCTACTTCTGCAATTATCACATATTTGAACAGTATAATAAATACCTGTACGTACTTCTTGTCTTCGCTCTTTCTGCGGTAGCCTCATTTGTGGTTGCTCAGACTGAGCCTAGGTTCTTCTACATGGTTCCGTATACACTGATTGCGTTGTATCTTCTTGCGTTCTTTACTAGAAGACTTGTGTTTACGGTGTATTTTATTTCACTTCTTCCGATGCTGATAGCGGCTCCGGAAGGAATCGAACTTTTCTTCATTTACCTGTGTGGTGGAGTAGTGGTGATCTATGTCTTTGACTATTTCAACAGAGGTTGGCTTCAATTTGTTTCTGCGTTGATCACTTTTGCTGTCATGGCACTTGTCTGGATGGCATTTCGCCTGGTAGATGGTGTCGACACGTTCACGACTTTCCGTCCGCTTGGACATCTTTCGCTGGCTGCGTTCCTTTCGGTAGCCGGATATCCGCTCATCTATCTCTTTGAGAAAATGTTCATGTTGGTGTCCTCGTCTAAACTTGTAGAACTCAGCGACACGAGCAGACCTTTGCTCCGAATGCTGGCGGACAAGGCTCCGGGCACATTCCAGCACTCGCTTCAGGTGATGAATCTGTCTGATGCGGTGGCAAGGTCGATCGATGCCAACATTCCGCTTATCCGTGCGGCTGCCCTGTACCATGATATAGGAAAAATTGCCAATCCTCAGTGCTTTACCGAAAATGAGACTCCTGGAGTCCGCTATCATGATGGGCTGAGCCCTAAGGAGAGCGCGCAGGAGATTATCCGACATGTCAGCGACGGACTTGCTCTTGCGGATAAATATGGTGTTCCTGGCGTGCTCAAGGATTTCATAAGGACACATCATGGAACAACATGCACAGCGTACTTTATGACACAGTATCTTAACGCTGGAGGTGATCCTGCTCAGACTGAGGAGTTCTACTATAATGGCGTCAAGCCGGCTACACGTGAGCAGGTCATCCTGATGCTTTGTGATGCTGTAGAGGCAGCTTCTCGCAGTTTGAAGGATTATTCAGAGCAGAGCATTTCCGCTCTCGTAGATAAAATTGTAGACGGTAAGGCAGATGACGGACAGCTTTCGGATTCGGATATTTCCCTCCGTGAGGTGACCAGGATCAAGGAGGTTATGAAGTCATATCTCAAGCAGATGTATCATTCGAGGGTATCATATCCTAAACGTGAGTCAAAGGCCTAAAAATGATATTTTGAAAATTCATGCATAATGCGTAAATTTGCGCGCCTAAAAAGAAAATGATTAAAAACAGATAATATGAAAATCGAACAGAACAGAATTGACGACCTCAACTTTGAGCTGACTTTGACAGTTACAGCTGAGGACTATGCTGAAAGCAGAAAGAAGAGACTTACAGAATTCAGAAAGAAGGCTGATATCAAGGGCTTCAGAAAGGGTATGGTGCCTATGTCTCTCGTAGAGAAGATGTATGGCCAGAACGCTCTTGTTGACGCAGTTAACGATGCAATATCAGAGGGCCTCAACAATTATATCCGCGAGAATAACCTCCGTGTTCTTGGTGAGCCGCTTCCAAGCGAGGAGCATATCCAGAACGAGTGGGAGGCAGGTAAGGACTTCACATTCAAGTTTGACCTTGCCATCAACCCTGAGATTTCTTTCGAGCTCTCAAAGGAGGATGAGATAGTTTACTATACTATCACTGTGACTGAGGCAGCTAAGAAGGAGATGAGAGATAATCTTCTTCGTCAGTACGGTTCTCTCGAGAACGGCGAGGCTGCTAAGGAGGAAGACTTCATTATCGTAGACTTCGAGCAGGGTGATATGAAGGTAGAGGGAACTTATGTCGCTCTCCGCAATGTCGCTGAGGCTACAAGAAAGTCTTTCGTAGGTGTTAAGCCGGGAGATGTTCTTGATGTCAATGTAAATGAGTCGTTTGAGAACGAGACAGACCGCGCTTCTATGCTCAAGGTGGGCAAGGAGGAGCTTGCATCTATGGATCCAATGTTCAAGATGACAGTTCAGGCAGTTAAGACATTCGTTAACGCTCCTATGACTGAGGAGACTTTCGAGAAGATCTTCGGTGTTAAGACTGAGGCTGAGTTCGAGGCTAAGATCGAGGAGAGAATCCGCGCTGAGTACGCTCAGGAGGCTGATTTCAGATTCTCGAAGGATGCTAAGGAGTATCTCCTTGAGAAGGCAAACGTAACAGTTGCCGAGAAGTTCCTCAAGAGATGGATCTACGTTATCAACGAGGGTAAGTTCACAATGGAAGACATCGAGAAGGATTGGGATCTCTTCATTGCAGATTACAAGTGGCAGATGGTTCGCAGCTTCCTTATGGAGAAGTATGGTGTTAAGGTAGAGGAGGCAGACCTTCTTGCAAGCGCAAAGGGCTTCGCAGCTTACCAGTTCGCTATGTACGGAATGAACAACGTTCCTGAGGAGCAGCTTGAGGCATTCGCTAAGAATATCCTCTCACAGGAGGAGCAGGGAAGAAGAATTCTTGATCAGGTTGAGAACGAGAAGACATTCGCTGCTGTACGTGAGGTGGTTACTCTCAAAAAGAAGAAAATTTCAGTTGAGAAGTTCCGCGAGTTGAAATAATCTAATTTCAATATAATTCAAGACTGGCTCGTCGAGCCAGTCTTTTTTTATATCTAATAAATTATTACAACTATATATAACAAATTTATTATCTTTGACGTATAATACTCAAAAACAAGAATATGAATAAGGAATTTCAGAAATACGCAATGCTCGAGCATAGGATCAGCTCGATGACAATGCACCGTTACCAGTCGGTTCTTGATGCATACATCAACCCAACCATCATTGAGGAGAGAAAACTTAATGTTGCGTCTATGGACGTATTCAGCCGTCTTATGATGGATCGAATTATTTTCTTGGGAGTTCCAATTGATGATGATGTCGCTAACATCATTCAGGCTCAGCTTCTTTTCCTTGCTTCGACAGATAACACAAGCGATATTTCGCTTTACCTCAATACTCCGGGTGGAGTCGTGTCGGCAGGCCTTGGTATCTATGATACAATGCAGTATATCCAGCCTGATGTTGCAACAATCTGTACAGGTATGGCAGCTTCTATGGGTTCGGTACTCCTTTGCGCAGGAGCCCATGGTAAGAGGTCTGCACTCAAGCATGCTCGTGTTATGATTCATCAGCCTCTCGGTGGTGCACAGGGTCAGGCTTCTGACATCCTTATCGCTGCTCAGGAGATCGAGAAGATCAAGAAAGAGCTCTACAGTGTCATTTCAGAGCATTCAGGCCAGCCTATCGAGCGTATCTATGCAGATGGAGACCGCGACTTCTGGCTCAACTCTCAGGAGGCTCTCGAGTATGGAATGATTGACGAAATTTTAACAAGGAAGAGCAAGTAGTTAAATATGGCTAAATCTGGAAACCAGAAGAGGTATTGCATGTTCTGTGGCAGAAGCGAAAAGGAAGTTTCGCTTCTGCTTCAGGGTATGGATGCCTGCATTTGTGCAGACTGCGTGAAGATGGCCGGCGATTATCTTAAAGATGTCGTCAAGGAGGCGAAGAATGAGAAGTTGGGAAAGATCGAGTCGCTTTATAAGCCGATGGAGATCCATGCATTCCTGGACCAGTATATCATAGGTCAGGATAGGGCGAAGAAGCTCCTCTCGGTAGCAGTCTATAACCATTACAAGAGACTTAATAACAATTTTTCAGATAATGACGGACTCGAACTAGAGAAGTCGAATATCCTCATGGTGGGTCCTACTGGTACGGGTAAGACCTTGATGGCTAAGACTATCGCTAAGATGCTTGATGTGCCGTTTACAATTGTTGACGCGACTGTTCTTACCGAAGCAGGATATGTGGGTGAGGATGTGGAGAGCATTCTGTCTCGCCTTCTTCAGGAGGCTGATTATAATGTTGCTAAGGCAGAGAGGGGTATTGTGTTCATTGATGAGATTGATAAGATCGCACGCAAAAGCGACAATCCTTCCATTACACGCGACGTGTCGGGAGAGGGTGTACAGCAGGCGATGCTGAAGCTTCTCGAGGGAAGTGTTGTCAATGTGCCGCCGCAGGGAGGCAGGAAGCATCCGGAACAGGAATTCCTGCATGTTAATACCCAGAACATTCTCTTTATCTGTGGAGGCGCTTTTGAGGGCATAGAACGTCGAATCGCTCAGAGGCTTAATACTCAAGTGATAGGTTTTGGCTCGCAGGACAAGCAGAAGATTGACAAGGATAACCTTCTGCAGTATGTCGAGGCTCAGGATCTCCGCTCTTATGGACTCATTCCTGAGATCATAGGACGCCTTCCGGTAATTACATATCTTGACCACCTTGACAGGGATGCGCTCAAGAGGATTCTTACAGAACCGAAGAATGCGCTCATGCGTCAGTATGAGAAGATGTTCGAGTTGGACGGAATGAAGCTAGAAGTTGAGCCTGAAGTACTTGATCTGATCGTTGATACAGCGATCGAGAACAAGCTTGGAGCACGTGGTCTCCGCTCTATCTGCGAAGCTATCATGACAGATGCCATGTATGAGGCACCGTCAACCAACGATGAGATCTTCCGTCTCACCCTCGAATACGCAAAGGAAAAATTGACTAAATAATCCCATATGAAACAATACATTGAAACTAATAAGGAGAGGTTTTTTGAGGAGTTGTTTTCTCTTTTGAGAATCCCGTCTGTCAGCTCTCTTGAGCAACATAGGCCTGACATGCTGCGCTGCGCTGAGAGACTCGTGGAACTTCTTATGGAGGCAGGTGCAGACGAGGCAGCTGTATATCCGACAACAGGCCATCCGGTAGTATTCGGCCAGAAGATGGTAGATCCGTCGCTTCCGACAGTGCTCGTTTATGGCCATTATGACGTGCAGCCGGTAGATCCTATCGAGCTCTGGCATTCGGATCCGTTCGAGCCGGAGATCCGTGATGGTGCAATCTATGCTCGCGGTGCAAACGATGACAAGGGGCAGCTCTTCATGCATATCAAGGCTTTCGAGTTCATGGTACGCGAGGGAACTCTCAAGCATAACGTGAAGTTCATCCTCGAGGGTGAAGAGGAGATTGGAAGTCCTTCGCTTGCAGCTTGGGCAAAGGAAAACAAGGAGATGCTCGCAGCTGACATTATCCTTGTTTCCGATACTACAATGATCTCAGAGTCAGTGCCTTCGATCAACTGCGGTATGCGCGGACTCTCTTACGTTGAGGTGAAGGTTACAGGACCTAACAAGGATCTTCATTCAGGACACTATGGCGGAGCCGTTGCAAACCCGATCAATGTTCTTTGCGACATGATTTCGTCTCTTATTGATAAGGATGGACATATCACTGTCAAGGGCTTCTATGATGATGTCGTAGAACTTTCTGCTGAGGATCGTGCAAAGCTTTCGCGTGCTCCGTTCGACATCGAGGAATACAAGGAATTCCTCGATATCAAGGAAGTAAAGGGCGAGGCAGGGTATAGCTCGCTTGAGCGTACCGGTATCCGTCCATGCCTTGACGTCAACGGTATTTGGGGCGGTTATATCGGAGAAGGTGCGAAGACTGTGCTTCCGTCTGTGGCTCACGCAAAAATTTCCATGAGACTGGTTCCAAACCAGGACAGCGAGACTATTACAAAGCTCTTTACCGAGCATTTCCTTGCTATCGCTCCAGATTATGTGAAGGTTGAGGTTATTCCTCACCACGGTGGAGACGGATTCCTTATCCCTATTTCATCACCTGCATATAAGGCAGCGGAGAAGGCAATGACAGAGGTATATGGCATCGAGCCTGTTCCTTCACGTGGAGGCGGTTCCATTCCTATCCTTGCCGACCTTCAGAGAATCCTCGGAATCGATCCTCTGCTTATGGGATTCGGTCTTGAGAGGGACACTATCCACTCGCCAAACGAGAGCTACCTTCTCAAGCAGCTCTTCGCCGGCATGGAAGCAATCGCGTTATTCTATAGATATTACTAATTATGAATAGAAAAGAATTATTTGATCAGATTCAGGCGAAGAAGAGCATGCTCTGTGTGGGCCTGGACGTGGATTTCGATAAAATGCCGGAGCACATCAAGGCGTTGGCTCTTGATGGTGAGGTAGATTATAAGGGTGAACTTTTCAAGGGTAAGGCACGCTCTATCCTTGAGTTCAACAAGGCTATTGTAGATGCAACAGCAGCACACTGCGTTGCCTACAAGCCAAACCTTGCATTCTATGAGTGCTATGGCATCGACGGCATGAGAGCACTCGATGCTACAGTAGATTATATCAGAACTAATTATCCTGAGATTTTCCTTATCGCTGACGCGAAGAGGGGAGACATCGGAAATACTGCGAAGATGTATGCAAAGGCATTCTTCGAGGAGATGGATTTCGATGCTGTGACAATCGCTCCATATATGGGTGCTGACAGTGTCACTCCATTCCTTGAGTACAAGGACAAGTGGGCTATCGTGCTTGCACTGACTTCAAATGCGTCGGCATATCAGTTCCAGAATGCGCAGAAGGACGGCAAGCCTCTTTATCAGGCAGTAATGGAGGAGATGATGGAGATCTCTACACCGGACAACATGATGTTCGTTGTGGGAGCTACAAAGGCTGACAAGCTCCAGGAACTCCGCAGCTTTTGCCCTGACAACTTCTTCCTCGTTCCGGGTGTCGGAGCGCAGGGAGGTTCAGCTGAGGAAGTTATCGCACATGGAGCCAACGATCACGGTGGTCTTCTTATTAACTCTTCACGCGGTATTCTTTTCGCAGACCACACTGAAAACTTCGCACAGGTCGCTGCCGAGGTTGCTGCCAAGACAGCCAATTTTTAGTTAAAGGCTTTGTAATTTACAAAGCCTTTAAGAAGAACTCTTTGCACATCTTGCGGCTTATGTCGTGGGATGTGCATTTTGTTGGATGATGCAGGTGGTCGACCTGAGTCAAGTCACAGACATAGAGTTTGTCTATCAGTGAGAGGTACATCTTCGAGTACTTGACGTCGAGGTGTCGCTGGAGGTCGCTGGTGTATTCCATGGTAAGGATTACCTCCTCTTCTGTCAGATCGTCCTTGCAGAAGATGTAGAGGCCGTATTCTGCGAAGTCTCCGTAGAATCCTGATCCGACTTTGCGGACCTTGCTTTCGATGATGCGACGCAGCGGCTGGGCGAGAATCCAGTATTCGTACTCGAGGTGTCCAATGTACTTTCCTTCCTGGAGACCGTAACCGTAACCGGTTTTGATGATCTGGTCAACTTCTTCACGGTCCTGCTCGGCTACTTCGAATCCAGCCATCTCCTTAAGCATGCTTATCGCTACATCCTTCTTCGGCTCCATAGCACGTGTTACCTCTATGCCGAGCGAGCGGTCGGGCATCTGCAGGTCCGGCCTGTCTTCATTGACAAGGGCGGCATAGTCAGGCCCGAGGCATGTCTCCAGGGTTATCTGGGCATATCTCTCAAAGAAGCATGTGTCGAATTTGCGGCTAGTGCTCATATTTGGATTCTGTCATTTTACGGAACTCCTTAGGGGTCATGCCTGTCTTGTCCTTAAAGAATTTGGCGAAATGCGAAGGAGTCGCGAAGTTGAGATCGAAACTGATGACCTGAATGCTGTCCTTGGTTTTTCTCAGCAGTTTCTTTGACTCTAGTATCAGGTAGCTCTCAATCCATTCTGAAGGATACTTACCTGACACGCTGTGGACCACATGGGCCAGATGTTTGGCCGTAATGCCGATTTGCTCAGCGTAGAATTCCACCTTCCTGTTGTTTCTGAAGTTTTTCTCAACTGTAAGAAAGAATTCTCTAGTGATTTCACGGTCTCTCTTCGGTATCTTGCTCCTTTCCTGCTGGTGGTCAAGAATGTAGCATACTTCGTAGAAGAATACTTTGAGGTATTCGTATACAATCAGATCTCTATATCTGTTGTCTTCGCCCTTGGCGAGGACCTTAAGATAAGAATGGATTGTGTGGAACATTAACAGCTTCCTGCTCGTCAGTGTACATACTGGACAACCTTTTGTCAGGCGGTTAAGATGTATCTCCAAGTAGTCTTCTGTTGCAAAATCGAACATTGAAAGTCCGACTCTGATTACGTCTATGTGAAAATCGTCAGACTGCTCTGCAATGTAAAAAGGAATGTTTGGACCTATCACTATGAAGTCGCAACGCTTTATAGAGTACTCCTGCAATCTTATTCTGATTGTAGCAGTTCCCCTCATGCAGATTATAGCAATCATAGAGTCGCATTCCTGATACTTGCCGTCAAGATTAAAGAGTTCGTAGTCTCTTGCAACTCCACTATAATTGTCGTAAAGAGATATGTCCATAATTGAATTTTGTGCTAATTTATTAAAAATCCGACAAAAGTGATAGAAATTATCATAAAATTGACGGATTCTGTGCTGAAAATAGGCTTAACTTTGCCACTGTTCCTGTGAAGGAATATCTTAAACACACACACACAATTCAATTCTTAAATCTAGAGTCAGCCTGAAATTTCGGGCTGACTCTTTCTATATCACGCTATATATATCTTCCCAGGCAGGTCGTAAAGTTGCTAAGGCAACTTTAGTTATTTAACCCCCGATATGCTTCGCATATCACCCCGAGGGGTATCTCGGCCCTGCCCGGGCCGGTCGTAAAGTTGCTAGGCAACTTTACTCCAGATGCTTAGCAAGTCCGCCCTCGCTGGTTTCCTTGTAGAGGGATGGAAGGTCCTTGCCGGTTTCCTTCATCACTCTTACGACCTGGTCGAATGACACTCTATGGCGGCCGTCAGTGTAAAGGGAGTAGATGCTGGCATCCATGGCGCGAGCTGCTGCGTAAGCGTTTCTTTCAATGCAAGGGATCTGCACCATACCGCAAACCGGGTCGCATGTAAGTCCCAAGTGGTGCTCAAGGCCCATTTCGGCTGCGTATTCGATCTGTGACGGGCTTCCTCCCATGAGCTGGGTGATCGCGCCGGCCGCCATAGCGCATGCTACGCCGACCTCGCCCTGACATCCTACTTCCGCTCCCGAGATGGAAGCGTTGTGCTTCACGATGTTTCCGATGATTCCAGCTGTGGCAAGAGCCCTGATGATTCTCTGGTCGCTGAAGCCGTAAACCTTCTTGAGGTGGTAAAGTACGCCCGGAAGGACTCCGCATGAACCGCATGTTGGTGCAGTTACGATTTTGCCTCCGCATGCGTTCTCCTCACTGACTGCAAGGGCGTATGCGAATATAAGGCCTCTTGCGCGCTGTACGTCTCCGTATCCGTCTGCCTTGATATAATAGCTTCCTGCCTTACGTCTGATGTTGAGAGGACCTGGAAGTGCGCCTTCCTCGTCGATTCCTCTCTCTACAGCCTTCTGCATGGTCTTCCAGACAAGCTCAATGTGCTCCCAGAATCCCTTGGTCTTCTCTTCGTTCTCCTGTACGAACTCCCAGAAAGCCTTGCCGTTCTTGTTGCACCAGTCGAGAATCTCCTTCATGGTAGTCATCTCGTATACCTCTTCTCCGTCTTCGTCTGCAAGCTCGATGTCCATACATTTGATGTCTCCACCGCCGACGCTGTAATAAGTCCAGCTGTCGGTCAGACTGTTGTCCTCTCCCACTGATGCCACTACCATTCCGTTAGGATGCTCTGGAAGGTTTTCCTTAGGCTCCCATGCAATAACGACATCGAGGCCTGCATTTGCCGCCGCCTCTTCGATAGCCTTATCGGTAAGGTGGCCCTTTCCTGTTGCGGCGAGAGAACCATACAATGTCACATGCAGGCTCTTTGCCTCAGGATGGTTCTCGATGTAGTTTGTAACTGCTTTGAAAGGTCCCATCGTATGACTGCTTGACGGACCTTTCCCTATTTTGAATATTGATTTTACCGATTTCATTTCTTATTAAGCGCAAAACTCGGCAAAGATAATAAAAAATCCTTACAGATAGTCCTCGAAATACATCGAGATCTTGTCATGAAGGTGTACTCTGTCCTTGCCCGATACATTGTGTTCATGGCATGGATAAGGGAAGTAGTCTACCTGGACGTTGTTGACAACGCAGGCTCTTACGAAGCTGAGGCTGTGCTCCCAGAGCACTACAGGGTCGATAGCTCCCTGACAGATGAGCAGCTTGCCCTTGAGGTTCTTCGCCTGGTTGATGAGGCTGGTCTTTGCGTATCCCTCTGGATTTACGTCAGGATGATCCATGTATCTCTCTCCATACATGACCTCGTACCATTTCCAGTCGATTACAGGGCCTCCGGCAACCGCCACCTTGAATACGTCTGGGTAGTTGGTTATCAGGGAAATTGTCATGAATCCGCCGTAGCTCCATCCATGGACTCCGATGCGGTCCTTATCGACGTAAGGCAGTTCCATAAGCGTCTTTACACCTTCCATCTGGTCTGCCATCTCGGCCTGTCCGCACTGACGGTGGATGGCCTTCTCGAAGGCTGCACCGCGGTTCTGGGTGCCTCTGTTGTCCTGTACATACACCAGATAGCCTCTCTGAGCCATGTACATCTCCCACCTGCGGAGTTCCGCCATGTAAGTGTTCTTTACCATCTGCGAATGAGGACCTCCGTATACATACACGATTACAGGATACTTCTTTGAAGGGTCGAAGTCCTTAGGCTTTATCAGGCGGTAGTAGTTGTCAAACTTTCCGTCGGCGCTCTTTACAGTGCCGAGCGTGATCTCGGTGTAGGCGTAGTCTTCTGTAGGGTCGTCCGCTGTGAGCATTGTGCGGATCGCTGTTCCGTCAGATGTACACAGGGTCGTCATCCTTGGTACGCAGAGGCTGCTCCATGAGTCAATGTAGTGTCTGCAGTCCGGGCTCATGGCGATGGTGTGCCAGCCTTCGTCCGATGTGAGCTGCTGAGGCTTGCCGATCTTTACGGTCTCGACTCCCTTCCAAAGCGCTTTGGAAGGTACGTTGATCTTCACGCGGAACAGGTGGTTCTCCACCGGCGACACCTCGGCTGAAGTGTACCATACATATTCTCCGTCATTTGCCACATATGCGACATCCGCATCAGTTTCAGTAAGTCTGCGTACATTTCCGTTGAGGTCGCACAGGTAGAGGTTGCGGTATCCGTCCCTGTTGTCAGTTCTGTAGATGAAGAGGTTTTCCGACCCCTTGACGAACCATACCGGGTCCTGTGGCTCGACATATTTTGCATTGTCCTCTGTGAGGATGGTCTTGATGAACGCTCCGGTATTCGCGTCGTACATATTCAGGTGCATGTGCTTCTGGCTTCTGTCCAGCACCTGCACGAGTACCTTTGTTCCGTCCGGAGTCCAGCTGATGTTTGTCAGGTACTGGTCCTCACCGAAATCGTTGACCTTGAGGTATACGCTGCTGCACCTCCTGAGGTTGTATACACCTACCTGCACGATCTCAGAGTCCATTCCGGCCATAGGGTACTTTATCTCCTTGAGGCTTCCTGTCCTGGTGGTGATGTCAAGCAGAGGAAACGATGTTACCTTGCTCTCGTCCTTCTTGTAGAAGGCTACCTTGGTGCTGTCAGGCGACCAGAATATTCCGTCCTCGATTCCGAACTCGTTTCGGCTGACATACTGGCCGTATGTGATGTTCTCGTCCCTGCTTCCTCCGATAGTCAGCACAAGGCCGTTACCGCTCTGATAATAGAGGCTTCTGCCCTTTGTATAGACCTTCTCCTCCTTCCATGTAGGCTTGTAGGGTCTTTCAAGACGTGTCTCGATGTCGAAAAGCACCCATTTGCCGTCCTGATGCATCAAAATTTCCCTATCGTTCTTCCATGAACAGTAGAGGTTCTTTGGAGCCAGTTCTCTTGAGAGGATAGTCTCCTCCATTGTAAGGATCTTTCCGGACTGCGGGTTTGCCGGACGGGTCGCTATCGTTCCGGGCTGAGCTGACAAAGTCAATCCCAGGCCTATGAGGCCCAGGATCATGATGGTTTTCTTCATAATATGTTATTCTCTGACTGAAATTATCTTGTCGACAACGTATCTCTGCTTGCCTCTCCATGGAAGAGTTCCGAGATACTCCTTGTAACCGAGTTCGACGGTCTTGCCTGCACATCTCATGAGCGAGTCAGCAATCGTTTCGTCTGTGACGGAAAAGTCGAACTCGTATGATTGGATCATACCTGGATTTGTTCCTTTGCCTTTACCGAATCCTGCCTGAATGGCTCTGCCTTCGTATGTCTTGAACACATAGCCCTTGCGTACTACGAAGTTGAGTTCACCGGCCTTTACTCCCTCTCCGAACACGAAGTAGAACTTGAAGTAGATGAATCCTGCAAGCAGAAGGACTGCTATGATGGATGTGATTGCAATAATCTTCTTTTTCATGTTAAAACTGTTTTTGCAAAGTTAATCAATAATTCATTATATTAGCATTTTAAATCGATTCCTATGAAGAAATACCTTGTCGTTGTACTTCTGTCTATATTGTCTGTTGTCTCATCATGGGCGCAAGACACTGAATGGCAGTCAGATAAATACTCTATGTTCATCCATTTCGGACTCTATTCCCATTTCGGTGGAGTATGGGGCGGGGAGCCTGTCAGGCAGGGATACAGCGAGCAGATCCAGTCTTTCGCCGGTATCTTTTCGGACTGGTATGGCGAAGAGGCAGCTGTATTCGATCCGGTCAAGTTCGATGCCGATGAAATCGCCCGTCTGGCCAAGGACGGCGGAATGCGCTCCATAGTCTTCACATCCAAGCATCACGACGGATTCTGCATGTTCGACACTAAGACGACATCCTACAGCAGTGTTGCGAAGATGCCTTCCCACAGGGATTTCGTCATGGAAATGTCGGAGGCTTGCGCAAGGCATAACCTGCGTTTCGGCCTGTATTATTCGCTGATTGACTGGAATTACCCTCATGCTTATCCTATTTCAAGTCATAATGCGGACTTCGTGACTCCCGAGCATCACGAGTTCAGCAAGGCTCAGGTCAGGGAACTGCTGACAAATTACGGACCGGTGTCCGAACTGTGGTTCGACATGGGTTCGCTGGAGCCATGGCAGAGTAGGGAACTGTATGACCTAGTCAAGGAACTCCAGCCGGACTGCATGGTCAGCGGAAGACTTGGAAATGATGTGTATGACTTCGCAGTCATGGCGGATAACAAGCTGCCTGAGAGCGCATTGCATGCACCATGGCAGAGCGCTGCATCCATGTTTCCGGAGACTTGGAGCTACCGCAGCTGGCAGGAACGCGGAAGTGTGGATGACAAGGTGGCGGAGAAACTTCGTTCTCTCATCAAGGTTGTCTCGCATGGCGGAAACTATCTCCTGAATATCGGGCCTGCCTCCGACGGAAGCGTCGTGCCGTTCGAAAGGGAAGTGTTGCTGAAGATCGGAAAGTGGCTGTTGGAAAACGGCGATGCGATCTACGGCACGCAGCCGTCTCCTTTCAATGAGGAATTCGCCTGGGGAGATGTGACGATTAACGGAAATGATCTGTATCTTCTTCTGACCGGAACATATCCAAAGGAGGGATACATCGAACTGAAATTCGACAAGATAGGATGCCGTATCCCTGTTGACAGGAAAATGTTTGCCGATCCTGCCGATGTGCATGTCATCAAGACCGATATCAAAGGCGAACTCCGACGTGATGTCTCCAGAACAAGTGCAGAGGAGACCCTTTCGTGGAAGAATGCGACCCCGGACTACAGCTACTCATGCTTTGACTACTACAGCAACTACAGAAGTACCGTTGCCTACAACTGGCTCGTTGTGGGCCGGGATGATATCGAGGGATTACATCTGAGGTATGCGATGTCCGATGCTGGCAAGACAGTGAATGTGCAGGTGGGAGAGAAAGAGTACGAAGTCACTCTTGGTATGGAAAACATGGCTGAACTTGATGCGAAGGTAGAGGTTGTTTCAAGCAGCTTCGGCCGTATGCGCGGAGGCACATTTGACCGTCCGACCTCGTTAGAGGGAGTCCAGTGGGAAGAGCTGGATGCTCCTGAGGTACAGCGTGCGGCAAGCCCGTTCTCTAACTATCTGATGAAGGTTATCCTTCGTGCCGGCAAACCTTGCAGGCTCCATCTGCACATGATTACCGGAAATGGAATGGAACTCCTGATCCGTGATAAGTCGACAGGGGAGTATGTCAGCATGATGAAGCATCTGAATCCATACCGGGCCGAGGCCTTTGCTGAAAGTGTGGTGCTGGACCTGGAACAGGGTGATACTGAGGTGGTTCTGCGTTCATATAACAGATTTGAAGATAATTTGCTGATGCAGCTCAAGCCTCATTTTCAGCAGCGTGAGTATACCCAGACGCTGATGTTTGAAGAACCTGTGTCGGCATCTCGCGGACTCCTTGTCCGTGTCTCTAATGCAGGCAACGAATCTCCACACACTGACTGCTGTCTTCATAACCTGAGGCTTAGACTTGTGAAGTGATTTTGCTGTTTCATAAATAATTACTATTTTTACGAATTAGTTTAATACCGCATATTTATGACTCAGGATAAACTTAAGATCGAGGTTCAATCGGAAATCGGAAAACTCAATGCCGTGCTCCTGCATCGCCCCGGCGCAGAGGTGGAGAATATGACTCCTAATAACGTGCAGAGGGCTCTGTATAGCGATATTCTGAACCTTTCGATCGCTCAGACAGAATATGAGCAGCTGTATGGTGTGCTCTCGAAGGTGGCCAAGGTCCACGAGGTCCGCTCCCTGCTTATAAATGTACTCGACCAGTTCAAGCCAAGGGCTGACCTTATCAAGAGGATATGTGAGACTGAAGATGTGATGTCTTACTATGAGGATCTCATGATGATGAAGTCGGAAGACTTGGCGAGGGTCCTTATCGAGGGACTCCCTGCAAGGATCAATACCTTGACATCATATCTTAAGAACGAGTATTACGCTCTTTACCCTCTCTATAACTTCTATTTCACGCGAGATGCAGCTGTGACCATCGGTAATCAGGCTCTGATCTGCCGTATGGCAAACAAGGTCCGCATGCGTGAGTCCTTCATCATGGATGCGATATATCGTACCAGCGGAGTATTCGACTGTTCAGTGATCGACGCCAACCAGCTTCAGCCGGAGTCTTCGCCTGTGATAATGGAGGGAGGAGATATAATCGTTGCACGCGAGGATATCCTTATCATAGGAAACGGAATAAGGACAACGGCGCAGGGTATCGACTTCATGATCGACCGCTTCCGCAAGTCTGTGCCATATGGACGATACAATGTAATTGTCCAGCAGCTTCCTTCGGAGCCAGAGTCGTTCATCCATCTCGACATGGTATTCACTATGCTCGACACCGACAAGTGCATGGTCTTCAAGCCTCTCATCATGCAGGCAAACCAGTACCAGACAGTCCATATCGTAATCGAAGACGGAAATGTGACAAGCATCCGTCCTGTATCCGGCCTTCTCAGCGTACTCAAGAAGCTTGGCATGGATCTCAAGCCTATCGTGTGCGGAGGCTCTGACGAGTGGGATCAGGAGAGGGAGCAGTGGCACAGCGGAGCTAACTTCTTCGCGTTCGCTCCGGGCAAGGTGCTCTCGTATGCCCGCAATATCCATACGTTGGAGGAATTGTCAAAGAATGGCTTCGAGGTCGTTTCGGCCAATGATTTCATCTCTGGCAAGGCTGACAGTGCAGTTTATGGTGACTCTCCTTGTGTGGTGACTATCGACGGATCCGAGCTGCCGCGTGGCGGTGGCGGTGCAAGGTGTATGACTATGCCTTTATCAAGAAATAATATTGTTTAAACATACTTTTCGCAATGAAGAATTTTTGGAGATTTCTGACCTTGATCGTTTTGGCGATCTCATCAGTTTCATGCAATCCTACAGGGGAACCGGTGGAGAAGGCTCCTATCAAAGTCCTTGATGGAAATGTTGCTCTCGAAGACAAGGAGTTCGGAATGTACTACGGAAACCTAGGCAAAGATGGACTCGGCGTTTATAGCGTTGTACTCAGTGATGCCGTTTGTTTCCGTGATGGTTATGGCGCGCCGTATCTTGACTCGGAGGGAGACATGCTTGTCCTTGAGTTCAAGGCTCCGGCTCAGGACTCGGATGCACCGATAATGATTCCGGAGGGTACTTATGTGGTCGATCCGACCGAGTCTGGTGCTTATACAATAAATGTAGCCAATTCTTATGTGAAGAGGCTTGTAGGCAACATGCAGTATCATTATGATCTCGTGTCAGGATCTTTTGTCGTAGGCCGAAATTCCGAAGGCGGTTATGATATCCTTACGAACCTTGTTATAGCTAAAGGCTCTGAGCAGTATAGCGTTCAGTATTCATATAACGGAAACATCATGTTCGAGGACTGGAACAAGGTAGCGGCCTCCCTCCAGACAATTGAGGATGACATCATCGACATGCCTTTCACAGAGGTCTCTGCAGCTTATTACGGAAACCTCTTCGGATATGGTACCGGAAACTATGTTCTCAATTTCTCTACAGCGGGATTCATGGAGGATGAGACAGGTACTGTTCCGGGTATTGCCCTTGTAATGAACATGTTCGGTGAACTTCTTCCTAAGGATAAGGAAATTTTCCTTGCAGAAGGAACGTACACAGTATATCCGACTTTCAACTCGGAAGAGTTCAGCATGCTCTTCGGACTGAATATGGATGGCATGCCGTTCGGAACTTATCTCGCACAGGTAGATAACAAGCAGAGACAGTCTCTTGAGTTTATCGGAAACGGTACAGTCGAGGTTTCGCGTGAGTCTGTAGATTACAATGACATCTATACAATCAAATACGACCTTGTGACACCTACAAGAAAGGCTCAGGGCACATGGGTAGGACCGCTTGAGTTTGTGAATGCGGCTACTGATGCCGGAAGAGTGATCCTCTCTACTCTTGACGGTGATGTGGAGTGTGATATGCATAGAGTAGAAACCGGCCGTCTGATTCATGTCGAGACACTGAAGACTACACCGGAGCCAAGCCAGGAGGTTGCAGAGGCATGGCAGCTCATGCTTGAGCCTAGAATGTGGACAGAAGAAGAGAAGAAGCTTCCTTGGGAAGAGAGAATAGAGGCATGGGATCCTAACGGAGATATCATGATTCTTGAGTTTGTGGTTCCTCTCGGTTCGAATGGCGACATTGCCCCTGAGACCAACAAGGAATACAGTTATCAGATTCAGCCAAACCTTTCTATGGATGATCCTTTATATAATGTAAGTGTCAGCAAGATGGGACGTCCTTATGACGATATCTTCTATGCTCCTAACTGGAAGGACTACACTTATATGACAGGTACTGATGCTCGTCGCGGATTTACATGGGACGGCGGTTTCAGAGGAAACTGGTACCTGCATTATGCAGAAGGAACATGGCAGAACATGGATGAGATGGCTCCAGCTGTCAAGGGAACAGTGAAGGTTACCCGTCTGTCAGAGCCGACTGTCGCATCCGGAGGTGGACGTCAGGCCGAATTCAAGTTCGTGTGGGATCTTTATGACGATGCAGAGGCATCATATAACATCACCGGTGAGTGGACTGGCCCGGTTACTGTACATACATCAGGAGAATTACAATAAAGATATGGAAAGAACATTAGTTATTTTGAAACCGGGATGCCTCCAGAGAGGTCTGGTTGGAGAGGTTATCTCGAGATTCGAGAAGAGAGGTCTGCAGCTTGTTGCCATGAAGATGGTGCAGCTTGACGAGGAGATTCTGAAAGTTCACTATGCTCACCTTCTTGACAAGCCGTTTTTCCCTTGGCTCAGGGACGGAATGATGGCGGCTCCGGTAATCCTCTGCTGCTGGGAAGGCTATAATGCTGTTCAGGTTGTAAGGGACATGGCTGGTGCCACAAGAGCAAGCAAGGCTGTTCCTGGAACTATCAGAGGAGATTACAGCGTCAGCGCACAGGAGAATATCGTGCATACTTCTGACTCTCTCGAGAACGCTGAGATCGAGCTCAAGAGATTCTTCGTAGAGTCGGACTACTGTGAGTATGTTTCTCCGCTGAATAAATTTAAATACGCTCCTGACGAGATGTAACACATAATAAAAGCCCGACAATGTGTCGGGCTTTTATTTTATAACATAGCAGTAAGCTCTTTCATGCGCTTGCGTGCACTGAAGCGGCGGTAGAGGATATCGTAGACCATGTCAGCGATAGGCATTTCGATGTTGTGCCTTTCGTTGACTTTCTTTATGCATGCAGCAGCGTAATAGCCTTCCGCTACCATTGTCATTTCGTTGAGGGCACTCTTTACGGTGTGGCCGTGGCCGATGAGCTGTCCCAGGCGGCGGTTGCGGCTGAATGATGAGTATGAGGTCACCAGAAGGTCGCCGAGGTATGCGGAATTCATGGTGTCTCTGTCGAAAGGATAGCTCTCGTTGACGAACCTTGTGAGCTCCTTGGCGCATGCTGCAGTGAGCACGGCTCTGAAGTTGTCTCCATATCCGAGACCTGCTGCAAGACCTCCTGCGAGGGCATATATGTTCTTCAATACAGCTGCGTATTCGATACCATAGATATCAGTCGAGTGACTTACCTTGAACGTGCTGCTCTTGAACATGTCACCGATCTTGCGGGCATTCTCTTCGTCCTTACATGCAACGGTAAGGTATGAGAGGCGGTCCATGCCGACTTCCTCTGCATGTGACGGACCTGAAATGAGACCCAGATGGTCATATGACAGGCTGTATGTACGGTTGAAGTATTCCGTGATTGTCGTATAGTCATCCGCGATGATACCCTTTGTGGCAGAGAGGATGAACTTGTCATCAAGAGATTCAGTAAGATCACCCATGACATTTTTGAGGAATGCTGACGGGGTTGCGATGAGGATGACCTCTGCATTTCTGACTACTTCGTTGATGTCGCTGACAGGGGAGATGTAGTTCTGGTCAAACTCGATTTCGCTAAGATACTTGGCGTTAACGCCTTCTGTCAAGAGGCTTTCCATCACTTCCTCGTTACGGATGTGCCACCAGACGTGGACCTTATTCTTTACGAGTGTATGCACGAGCGCAGTAGCCCAGCTTCCGTATCCTATCACACCGCATTTGGTGTTGTCTGTTATATTGAATGACATCTTTGCTGATTTTAGTTTTAGTGAGGCAAAGATATATAAAAAAAACCGACTGCGAAAGCAGCCGGTTTTTATTCGGCCCTACCCGGGCCGGTCGTAAAGTTGCTTTAAGCAACTTTACTCTTTATACCATAAGAGCAGCGATGAGTGAGAGGATCGCGTAGAACTCAGGGAGAGCGGCGTAGATGAGGGTGTTTGTGAACACGTTGTGGCCCTGTGAGATACCGAGGATACCGTTAGCACAAACCTGACCCTGACGGATTGCAGAGATGCAGAATACGATACCAGTTGCGATACCGATTGCGAAGAGAGTTACTCCGTCAGCTGCGAAGTCCTTACCCAACCAGATGAGGAATGCTACGAAACCGTAGAGACCCTGTGAAGCTGGCATGGCTGAAAGGATCATGTAGTTAGTTGATCCCTCTGGGTTCTTCTTCAATGCGCCTTCTGCTGCGTTACCGGCGATGGTTGTACCGAATGAACTGCCGATGAATGCGAGGCCGAGCATAGCTGCGAGGCCGATGTAACCAAGAATTAAGTTCATAATTTTTAGAAATTTTGTTTTGTTATTATTAATTTATTGTTTGTCTTTTGTGAGAGGGTTGTAGGCTGCGCCTCTTCCCTCATATCCGACATTCTTGAAATACTCTACGAATGTCAGACGCATAGGGTGTACGAATGCTCCAAGTGATGACATAAGGAGATTCAGCACGTGGCCGAAGATGAGTATGATGACAAATGGAATCAGTGAAACCACGCTGTCTCCGCGTACCATGCCGGCGAGGTTGTTGAACGCCTGTCCGAGCATACCTCCAGCGAGTCCGAGTGCAAACAGACGGATGTAGCTGAGAATGTCACCAAGCAATCCTGTGGCCATGTTGTAGGTGTCCCACAATCCAGCTCCGATGTTCATCAGAGGATTTCTGCCAGGAGTGTTGAAGATGTAGATTCCGAGCGCAGAGAGCACGCCGACTGCGATGACTCCCCATCTGATTACTTCAGCAGGAAGAAGCTTACCCATGCCGAGAGCGGCAAGGATAACGCCTCCTACGATCAGAAGGGTCCATCCCCAAGTGGCAAGGCTGTTCTTGAAGCCGAAGCGCTTTGTAAAGCATACCGCCTTGATTATCATGGCCAGACAGATGTGGAAAATACCGATTCCGACTGCCAGGAGCATCTGTATGTTGAAGTTTCCGAGTCCTGGAATTTCGACATCGCCCACGATCATGATGCTCTTGAGCCATTCTGGAACCCATGTTGCGTCATACATGCTCATTCCGAAGAATGTTCCCAGTACTGTACCGACAACGATGGTTCCTGCACCAAGAAGCGAGATGATGCTGCCGAGTCCGTCGAACATGCTGATCTTCACCCATCCCTTGTTAAGCATGAGTCCGAACAGGAGCAGTGCTATACCGTAACCTGCGTCTCCAAGACACATTGCAAAGAACAGGAGATAGAACGGAGCAACTACCGGCGTAGGGTCGAATTCGCTGTATACAGGCATGCCGTACATGCTTGTGAATACCTCGAACTGACGTGTGAACCAGTTGTTCTTCAGCTTGATAGGCGGATTGTCCTCCTCGATTGCCTCAGACTTCAGGTAGAACACTCCCATCTTGTCGAACTCCTCTGTCAGAGCACTGTCGTTCTCTGACGGTGCAAAGCCAGTAAAGACTGCAACATGGTTTTCCGCTACACCTTCCGCTGCAGAGTCTGCAAGATATCTGTCCATTCCGGTCATGATGCTTGTGTATGTCTCTCGTATTGCAGGGATATAGTCCTTTGCATTGAGAAGACCGGCCTTGCAGAGGATAATCTCATTTTCGATACGTCCTTTTTCTGCAATTGCCTGAGCATATGTTCCGTCCGGAGCGGCGATCTCGTTCAGAGGGAAAGAGTATTCCTCATTGGCAGGAGCTATGGTCACGAACCAAAGCTTCTTTCCGTCCTCAGTGACTTTCTGAAGAGGGTAGAGTTCCTCCCATGAAGGATCAAACCTTTTGGCGTCCACGCAGTAGTATCTTATGGTGTAGCCAAGGTCTGAAAGTGAGTCAAGAGCAGCCTTGTCGTAATCGCCCCATGGCTCCCTTGCTGTAATCTGCTTTCTTACAGCAGTGAGGTCTGCCTTGAGAGAATCCATCTTTCTGATGGTATCCTCTACATAAGTGACAGGGTCCGAGTCAATGCTGACAGTAGATGCAGATATCTTCTCCCAATCTGCGTCATCCTTATAGTTCAGGCTTTCGAGAAGCTCCAGCACCTTTCTGGCTTTGGATGCTTCTGCAAGCATTTCATGGGAGTGGTCATCCACAGGCTTCACAGAACGAGTGATGTCAACGACACCCAGCTCCTGGATCTTCTCCAGGAAGCCTTCCTTCTCTCCGCTCAGGAGAA
>JAGBSL010000088.1 GCA_017631875.1 Bacteroidales bacterium
GAACACCTTCCA
Source organism: Bacteroidales bacterium (assembly GCA_017631875.1). The sequence goes on from JAGBSL010000088.1 coordinate 13, forward strand.
CGGTTTTCCATGGTTTACGTGGCAGATACCCACTTCGTAGGCGGTATCTGCCACGCTTTCATTACGAAACCGTGGAAGGTGTTCGCAAAATGCCATCTAACGGAGCTGGAAGATGACAGGGAAGGTGTAGGTTACGGCAACGGCGCGATCGCGCTGCTTTCCCGGTGTCCACTTCGGTGATGAATTTACGACTCTCAGGGCTTCCTTGTCAAGGGCTGGGTCCACTCCGCGCATCACTTTCGCATCTGCGAGTGTGCCGTCAGCCTTGATGGTGAATGAAAGGGTCACGCGCCCCGATACTCCGTTCTCGATGCATATCTGAGGGTAAACGAGCCTTTGGTTTACCCATTTGCTGAACTCGTTGGCATCTCCTCCGTTGAATTTCGGCTTTATTTCTACGGTATAGAATGGGAGTGTCTCTTCTTCTATGAGATCTTCTTCAGTCACTTCAATGTAATCGACAAGTTCCACTCCAAGGTCGCCGTTGTCTTCAAGGTTGATAAAGAGATCGTCATCGACAATAATGTCATCCTCCACGATTTCAATCTGATCCGAAAGCACAGGGATCTTAGGCATTTCAGGAGGTGGCGGAGGTGTGTCGTATGTGATGGCGATCATGTCCTCGATTTCCGCCATCATACCGTTGTCCTCAAGGACTGCCGTCTCGACTTTTGCGGTGCTGTACTCGAATCCGAAGTAAACGAGTGCCAATGCCACGATACATCCGATTTCTGTGAAGAGGACCCTCTTGTTCTGGAGGTCTGCTCTTTCGCTTTTCTTCTTTTCCATAATTTGAGATTTTAAGGGATTACACTTTGCTGTATTGCTTGGTGCAAAGTTACGCCCCTGCAAGCCCGTAAAACAAATTTTCGGGCGTGTAAAATCTCTCTGAAACCAGTGCTAACCAATTGAATATCAACAAAATAGAAAACGGAGAAATCCTAAAATCTCTCCGTTTTTATAACCCTTTGATTATCAGGAATTTATAGAATCAAGAAATTCCTCCTTATCTGGGGCATCAGACCCCGAAATTTTACCTTTCAGGCGCCAGATTCTATTGTAGACGATACCTTTGTCCTTCTCCAGAATAGTTGAAATGGTCGTGCTTGAGAATCCGCATGATGCAAAGATGAACAGTTTTACGTCGTCTGCCTTCAGCTTAGGCATCTGCTCGCGCAGCCTGCTGACCAGTCCGTCACAGTTCCTGTCCAGCATCATCTCAAGACCCTTGATCGCCTTCGGGTCTTCGCGAAGCCCCTCTATGACAGACTTCACTTCCTTGAGGATTTTGCCTTGAAGGTTGTCCGTGCCTTCATATACATAATACTGCTCGCAGAGTCTCTCCAGCAGGTCGAACTTGGCTATCGACATGTGCTTCTCGGATGGCAGTCTCTTGGATGCAGCTTTCAGTCTTCCTTGCAGTTCCTCTGCGATGGTCATGTACTTCTCGGTCTCAGCCTTCTCTTCCGCAAGGGCCTTGGCGGCCTCGAGGCGGCGGTAGCGGATGTAGCCCGTCAGGGCGAAGACGACTGCCAGAGCCGCGAGGATGACGAAGGCCACTGTCAGCCTCGTGCTGCGCAGACGGTGCTGCGAGAGTTCCAGCTGGTGGGCCTGGTATTCCTTTCGTGCAGACTCCACTGATCGCTGTAATGAAGATGCCTGCAGTGAATTACCATGCTCCATGACCGCTTCAAGTGCTGCAAGAGCCGCGGCCTCGTCGCCGGCACGGTATGCAACCTGGTATTCTCGGAACTTGGCCTGTGCTGTTTCGGATGGTGTCTCGGCGCTCTGGAGTGCCTTGGAGATCCATTCGGATGCCTCCTTGAAGTCTCCGACCAACGCGTAAGCATAAGCCAGCATGCCCCTGTCTTCACATGTCAGAGGGCATCTGAGTTCATTTGCCTTGCGCGCCAGCATGCTGATCGCCAGAGTAGGGTCCTGGCGCGATGTTTCAAGACATAGCGCGGCATAGGCTTCAAGGCAGGCGGCCTCCAGAAGGGTGTCGGCCGCCTGATGAGCCTGAAACATTGTATTGCGGAAAACCTTTTCCGCAGAAGCATAGTCTTGTGAATTGTAGCGGGCGACTCCGCCTTCGAAATAGACGTGCAGCGAGTTGTATGGCTTTCCAGCCTTCTCGAACGCTTCTAGGGCCTTGTCGAGATATGCGATCTCATCCGAATGGCCGCCTGTCGCGTTGTAGGTGTGGGCGATCTTCTGGTATATGATGCCTAGACTATGGTAGTCTTCAGCTTTCAATGCCATGGTTTCCGCCTGGGAATATGCCTCCATCGCCTCGCTGTAGCGTCTCTCCTCATATAGTGCATGTCCACGACCTATCTCCTCTTCCAACCTCTGGGCCGTGCGCTGGGCGCATGAAACGAAGAGGGCGAAAAGAAGAACGAGGGCTATGGATATGCGTCTGGTCATGTTACTCAGCGTAAAGACTGATGATGTTGAGGATCACTTCGCTTGCCTTCTCCATGCTCTGGAGGGGGAGGTACTCCATCTTGCCGTGGAAGTTGTGGCCGCCGGCGAAGATGTTAGGACATGGAAGGCCCATGAACGAGAGGTTGGCGCCGTCAGTACCGCCTCGGATCGGCTGCACCTTAGGTGTGATGCCTGCCATCTCGATAGCCTTCATAGCCTTCTCCACGATGTGGTAGTGCGGCTCGACCTGCTTGCGCATGTTGTAGTACTGGTGCTTGATCTCGATTGTGGCTGTGCCTTCGCCATATTTAGCATTGATGAAGTCTACGCATTTCTGGATGAACTCCTTCTTCTGCTCGTAGAGAGCCATGTCGTGGTCGCGGATGATGTATGAGAATGTAGCACTTTCCACCTCGCCGCAGAAACTGATGAGGTGGTAGAATCCCTCATATCCGCTTGTGTACTCAGGACGCTGGTCGACAGGAAGCATTCCGTGAAGCTCCATGCCGATGAGCGTTGCGTTCTTCATCTTGCCCTTGGCAGTGCCCGGATGTACATTGCAGCCCTGGATCTTGATTGTAGCTCCGGCAGCATTGAAGTTCTCATACTCGAGCTCGCCGATCTGTCCACCGTCCATTGTGTATGCATACTGAGCGCCGAACTTCGCGACGTCGAATTTAACGACGCCACGTCCGATCTCCTCGTCAGGGGTGAATCCGATCTTGATCTCTCCGTGCTTGAACTCAGGGTGTTCCACGATATACTGCACAGCATTCATGATCTCAGCGATACCCGCCTTATCATCTGCTCCGAGGAGTGTGGTTCCGTCAGTTGTGATGATGGTCTGGCCTTTATAATTAAGGAGTTCCGGGAACTCGCTTGGCTTGAGGCTCAGTCCAGGTACACCCTTCAACGGAATCTCCCCGCCATCATAGTTCTCGATGATCTGAGGCTTCACGTCGTTGCCCGGTGCGTCCGGTGCTGTGTCGGCATGTGCAATGAATCCGATTGCAGGTACATCCTTTCCGCAGTTCGACGGGATACTTCCCATTACATATCCATACTCGTCGAGGGTAGCCTCTACGCCCATGGCGTTAAGCTCCTCGCAGAGCATCTTCAGCAGGTCAAGTTCCCTTGCCGCACTCGGCTGTGACTCTGACTCCGGATCCGCCTTGGTATCCACAGCCACATACCTCAAAAATCTGTCTAAAATTTTTTCCATATTGTATTGGTTTGAATCATCTTTTTCATGTTGTCCGTAAAAAGTCTTGTTTCACGGACAAGCCTCATCTTTTTGCTGTACTTGTCCGTGAAATGGGGGATTTTACGGACAAATCTTGTGATTTTGATGTGTATGTCCGTAAAATCAGTGGTTTTACGGACATGCTGGGAGATACTACAAAATCAGCAGGCTGATTCCCATGATGGCCATGCCGATGACGACTCCAGCTATGGCGATATGGTGTTTTCCATATTTCTCCGCTGTCGGCAGCAGCTCGTCCAGCGAAATGTAGATCATGATGCCCGCAACAGCTGCGAGAATCAGCGGGAACACAGGACCGTCGCCGGTCAGCTCCACTCCGAATATGGCAGTGACTGCAAGACACAGCAGTGCGCCTATGACTTCGCTGAATCCTGACAGTGTCGCATAAAGCAGCGCCTTGCCCTTGCTCTTGGTCGCATAATATATAGGTATGGCAACCGCAATTCCCTCCGGAATGTTGTGGATGGCTATCGCGAAGGTGATGCCTGCTCCCATCTGGGGATCATTCAAGGCACCGATGAACGTCGCTATACCCTCGGGGAAGTTGTGTATGGCAATGGCCAACGCGGACATGAGTCCGAGTCGGTGCAGGGCCTTTTCATTGCCTGTGTGTTCCAGCACGTCCACTGCGGCGGTCTTCGTGTCCAGTGACAGTCCCGACGCCTCGTGAGGGTTCTCATACTCCGGAATCAGGAAGTCGATCAGGGTGATTATGCCCATGCCTGCAAAGAATGCCAGCAGAACCAGAGCCTCTCCATGTCTGAATGACCCTGTGGCCATGATCTCCGCCTGGGCTTCAGGAAAGAGTTCTGCCAGCGAGATGAATATCATCACACCGGCGCTCAATCCCAGTGCTCCGGCAAGCGTGTTGCTGCTGAGCTTCTTCTTGAAGAGCACGAGTGCACCGCCGATGCCCGTCGCGGCACCTGCAATTAATGTAAGTAATAGCGCGCTCAGTACTCCGTTCATAATTATTCTTCCTTCTTAGCTTTAAGAGCGGCGTATACCATATATATAATAATAGCGGTATAAGGAATAATCGCCACAGGCTCAGTCCAAGGTGACGGTTTCATGTACATGTCGACCTCCGCAAATCTAAGGATTGCACTGACCACTCCCATGAGAGCTCCGCCGGCGATGAATCCTGAAGCAATCAATGTGCCCTTTTCAGTGCGGGCTGCATTGAGCTCCTTGTCCTTGCTGCGGCTTCCCACATACCATGAAACTGCTCCACCGATGAGCATAGGCATGTTGAGGTCGATAGGGATGAACATACCGAGGGCGAATGGAAGTGCCGGAATCTTGAAGAATGTAAGCAGGAGGGCGATCACTGCACCGATGCCATAAAGCAGCCATGGTGCGCTTCCGCCGTTCATCATCGGCTCGATTACTGCCGCCATCGCGTTCGCCTGCGGCGCCACGAGGGCTCCCTCGCCTGTGAATCCGTATGTCTTGTTAAGAACGAGCATTACGCCACCAACAGTAGCGGCGGCCACGAGTGTTCCGAGGAACTTCCAGCTTTCCTGCTTCTTAGGTGTAGATCCGATCCAGTATCCGATCTTCAGGTCGGTGATGAATGCTCCAGCTACTGAAAGGGCAGTACATACGACGCCACCGATGATCAGGGCTGCTGTCATGCCGGCTGTTCCGTTTAGGCCCACTGCCACCATAATCAGGGAAGCAAGGATAAGGGTCATGAGGGTCATTCCGCTGACAGGGTTCGATCCCACGATGGCGATCGCGTTGGCTGCGACTGTGGTGAAGAGGAATGCGATCACGCCCACGATGAGCAGACCTACGACTGCATGCCAGATGTTGTCGACTACTCCGAATGCGAAGAAACCGAACACTGCAAGAAGGGTCACTGCGATACCGATCACGATGATCTTCATCGAGATGTCCTTCTGTGTTCTGATGACCTCGGCCTCAGCGTCGCTCTTCTTTCTCTTGAACTCGTTTGCTGCAAGGCCTACGGCCGACTTGATCACGCCGAAAGACTTCACGATGCCCACGATACCGGCTGTTGCAATGCCTCCGATGCCGATGTGTCTTGCGTATTCCTTGAAGATCTGGTCAGCTGACATGCTTCCGATGGTCTCGGTGATGCCTGAATTCATGAGGTCAATGACCTGGCCGCCCCAGATGAGGTTCATCAGAGGGATGATCACCAGCCATACGAGGAAGCTTCCGCAGCAGATGATGAATGCATATTTGAGTCCGACGATATATCCGAGTCCGAGCACGGCTGCTCCGGTGTTCACCTTCAGCAGGACCTTCGCCTTCTCGGCTACGGTCGCGCCCCAAGGAATGACTTTGGTTGTGAGTGTCTCGCCCCAAAGGCCGAATGTGGATACGATGAAATCATAGAGACCTCCGATCAGTCCGCTGACAAGGAGGGTCTTGGCTCCCTTTCCTCCGCCTTCACCGCTTACGAGCACCTGTGTGGTTGCTGTCGCCTCAGGGAACGGATACTTTCCGTGCTGCTCCTTTACGAAGTATTTTCTGAAAGGTATCAGGAAGAGGATTCCGAGGATACCTCCAAGGAGTGATGAGAGGAATACCTTTGTAAAGTTCACTGTCAGTTCAGGATACTTGTCCTGGAGGATGAACAGTGCGGGCAGTGTGAAGATTGCACCTGCTACAATCGCGCCTGAACATGAACCGATCGACTGTACCATCACATTTTCGCCGAGGGCATTCTTGCGTCCGAGGGCGCTTGACAGTCCGACCGCGATGATCGCGATCGGGATCGCGGCCTCGAATACCTGTCCGACCTTGAGGCCGAGGTATGCTGCGGCTGCTGAGAAGATGACTGTCATGATAAGTCCGAGGGTCACGGACCATGGGGTCACCTCCGGATAGTTCTTCTGCGGTGACAGCAATGGCTGATACTCTTCGCCTGGCTTGAGCTCCCTGTGAGCGTTTTCAGGCAGTTGGGTCTTC
>JAGBSL010000089.1 GCA_017631875.1 Bacteroidales bacterium
GTTCTTCGCCCACATGGAGGAAATCGACCTCTGCTGGAGGATGCAGCTGGAGGGATACAAGGTAACCGTTGTACCTGAGTCCGTTGTCTACCATGTCGGCGGAGGCACATTGCCGGCGACATCGCCGTTCAAGCTGTTCCTGAACTACAGGAACAACCTGCTGATGCTGGAGAGCAACCTCGCCAAGACATTTGCACTCAAGAACCTCAAGAGCGGCAAGCCGGCAGGCAAGGCCGCGGCAAGAGGACTAGCGCAGGCACGCTGGAGGATATTCCAGAGGAAATGCCTCGACTGGCTGTCGGCAGGAGTATACCTGGCGACTTTAAAGACCGGCTGTTTCAAGGCAGTATGGAAGGCATACAAGGAATACTGGAAGCTGAGGAAAGCTTCCGACATCAATGATATAAAGACATACCTGAGCATTCACGGCCAGGATGCCGGCGTATCGGGAATATATGGAAAATGGATCATTCTCACATCCATACTGAAAGGTAAGGATGTATTCCGCATCATAAAGGAGAAGGACTTCTATAATATTTAAACTTAAGGATATGAAGATCGTTATTGCAGGTGCAGGTGAAGTAGGTTCACACCTGGCGAAGATGCTCAACAACGAGACCAACGAGGTCACAGTCATCGATCAGCGCCGAGACAGGCTTGACAGCGTGACTGCCACCACGGACGTGATTACAGTGGAGGGAAACCCTTCCGCAATCAAGGTCCTGCGCGAAGCCGGCGCACACTATGCCGACCTGTTCATCGCCGTGAACCCTTCAGATTCACAGGACGTGAACATCGTCAGCGCAATGCTGGCCAAGAAGCTCGGCAGCAAGAAGGTCACCGCCCGAATCAATAACGAAGAGTACCTCACTTACGAGAACAAGAACCTTTTCACCGAGATGGGCATCGACCTGATGTTCTATCCTGAAAAGATCGCTGCAGGAGAAATTGCCGACCTGCTCAAGCGTACCGCGACGACTGAGTCCCTGGAGTTCGCGCGAGGAAAACTCCATATCGCAGTATTCAAACTGGAAGAGGAGTCTGAACTCATCGGAATGAACATGGCGGAGTTCAGTGCCGTGGCGGCACAGGAAGGCCAGAAATTCAGGGTCGTGGCCATCTCGCGTCAGGACGAGACCATCATCCCGAAATTCGACACTAAGTTCAAATACCATGACCTCGTGTTCATCATCTCCAAGAGAGAGGGAATGGATATGCTCACCAGATATATCGGCAAGGAAAACATCGAGGTCAAGAACCTCATGATCCTTGGAGGCAGCCCTATCGGAGAGATGGTGGCCAAGCAGCTGAGCAAGCAGCTTGACTCAATAAAGCTGATAGAGATGAACAAGGCGAAATGCCTTGACCTTTCAGAGAAGTTGCCGTCAAACGTAATGGTTGTGAATGGAGACGGACGAAACTCTGACATGCTCCTGGAGGAGTCGATCAGGGAATACGACGCATTCGTTGCAGTAACCAACAACTCGGAGACAAACATCCTTGCTTGCGTGGCAGCAAAGAGCCTCGGAGTGCCGAGAACGATTGCCGAGGTAGAGAATCTGGAGTACATCAGACTCGCCGAGAGCATGGGCGTAGACGCTGTTATCAACAAGAAGCTCATTACAGCAGGCAAGATATTCAGGTTCACCCTCAGCAGCAAGGTCCGCTTCATCAAGTACATGAGCGGAACCAAGGCAGAAGTCCTTGAATACATCGTAAGTCCGGGATCTGCCATTACGAAGAACACACTCATGAACACGAACTTCCCTAAGAACGCGATCATCGGCGGTGTAATACGAGGCAACGAATCATTCATCGCCGTGGGAGACACGCAGATACAGGCATACGACCGCGTCGCGGTCTTCGCCCTCCCTGAAGCAGTCAAAGAGGTTGATAAGTTTTTCAAGTAATGGCAAGTTATCTCCAGATAGAGAACATATCGAAGAGCTACGGACCGAAGGTCCTGTTCGAAAAGATAGGCTTCAACATCAATGAAGGTGACAAGATCGCCCTCATTGCCCCAAACGGCACCGGCAAGACCTCGCTGATGAGGATTCTCGCCGGCAAGGACAAGTCGGACTCGGGCGGAAAGATCATGTTCCTGAAGGATATCAAAATCGCATTCCTTGAACAGGAATACGATTTTGAACCTGAAAGATCGATCTTTGACCAGATCATGGCCTCAAGCACGGAGTTCACAAAAGATCTCGACCAGGAACATCTTTGGGAATATGAGCATAGAGTAGTAAAGTTCCTTACCAGCTTCAATCTGACCAATCCTGACCAGAAGATGAAGGAGCTGTCCGGAGGCGAAGTCAAGAGAGTCGCTCTCACCCAGATGCTTGCCAGCGAGGCGGAGTTCTTCATCATGGACGAGCCGACCAACCACCTGGACATCGACGCGATCGAGTTCCTTGAAGGCTACCTCAGCCGCTCACGCTGCACCCTCTTCATGGTAACCCATGACCGATATTTCCTTGACAGGGTCTGCAATACAGTCATGGAAATGGACCATGGTGCCGTATACACATATAAGGGCGACTATCAGAACTTCCTTGAAAAGAGGGAGGAAAGGATCGCAAACTACAACGCCGAGACAGACAAGGTGCGCAACATCCTGCGCCGCGAGCTGGAATGGATCCGCAGCACCCCATGCGCCCGAACAGGCAAGGCCCGCTACCGCATAAACGCCTTCTATGATCTCAAGGACAGGGCATCTCAGGTATACACCCAGAAGCAGGTGAACATGGATCCGATGAAGGGTTCTACCCGCCTTGGAACAAAGATCATCAACTGCAAGGACCTCAGCTTCTACTACGGCGACAGCTGCTACCTTGACAAGTTCACATACAACTTCCAGCGCTATGAGAAGGTCGGCATCGTCGGCCGCAACGGCGCCGGAAAGTCGACATTCCTCAACATCCTTACCGGACGCATGTACGAAGACGATCCGGGAGTACTGACCGGAGTGATCGAACGCGGAGAATCACTGAAGATCGGTTACTACCACCAGAGCGGAATGTCATTCAACCCGAATGACACCGTGCTGGACATCGTGAACGACACATGGCTCCTCAACCGCTTCCTCTTCCCGCACGAGATGCTCAACAACAAGATCGAGAAGCTCAGCGGAGGAGAAAAGCGCCGTCTGTACCTGCTCACGATCCTGATGCAGCAGCCTAACCTGCTGATTCTTGACGAGCCGACCAACGACCTCGACATCGTGACCCTCAACATCCTCGAGGAATACCTCAAGGAGTTCAGCGGCTCTCTCATCATAGTCTCGCACGACAGACACTTCCTCGACAAGCTGGTGGACCACCTCTTCATCTTCTGCGGAGACGGAGTCGTGAAGGACTTCGTCGGAACATACAGCGAGTACAGGGAATATATCAAGGAATACGAGGCTGAGCAGCGCTCGCAGGCGCGTGCCGAGGAGAAGGCAGCAAAAGAAAAGGCAGCCAAGGAGGCAGCAGCAAACGCTCCAGCACAGGAACAGCCAGCCAAGAAACGCAAGCTGACATACAAGGAGCAGAAGGAGCTGGAACAGCTGGAGAAGGATCTGGAAAGTCTCGCAGCTGAGAAGGCAGAACTGGAAGAGAAGCTTAACAGCGGAACACTCCCCTACGAGGAACTTCAGAAGACATCGGAACGGATCGGTCAGATCATGCTACTCACCGATGAGAAGGAATTCAGACTCCTTGAGCTTTATGAACTGATGTAATCACAAAAACACACTTACGCTATGAGAAAATTTTACACCCTGGCCGGTATCCTCTCCCTCTCGGAGGATGAAAAGGAATTGATCAGGCAGCAGGCCCTGGAAGGTGACCCTGTCGCATGTTACAAGCTGGCGGAAATCTATCTGCATCTCCATGAGTGCGAGGATTATGTGTCATCAGCGCTCGAACTGCTGCAGAAGGCAAGCGAAGGTGGCGTGGCAGATGCTGACGCCACTATGGCGATAATGATGTTCCGAGGGGAAATCGAGCCTTTCGATCCTGTAGCCGCAGCTAAGCGTCTGGAAAAGGCCATCAATAACGGAAGTGATCGCGGAATAGCGTTCCAGCTCAGGAACCTTCTTTATGGCAGGTATGGATACGAGCCGAATATCGACCTTGTCAGGCAGACGCTCGATCAGTTTCTCACCCAAGGCGAAGACCCATATTGGTGCGCCCTGATGGGAGACCTGCTCATGGCAGAGGGAAAGGTAGTCGAATCACAGCAGTGGTACGAAAAGGCCGTAGCGGGCGGAGAGAATAGCGCGTATGGCGACCTTGCACTGGCAAGAGGAATAAACGACGACTATAGCTTCAGAGACTATGAGGCATATAACGACACATTGATGGAAGGCAATGATGCCATGGACCCGATGTGCATGTACTACTTCCTTCTTGACAAGATCGAAAGCTACTACGACATCGATCCGGAAGACACTCAGGCCCGCGATGAATACAGGCAGATGATTATCCATGCATTGGAACTGAACATCGAGTGGTGCCATCCGATGTCTATGGAACTGCTTGGAGACATCTACAGAGAGGGAAAGATCGATGTTCCTGTGGATCCGGTCAAGGCATGGGGATACTATGTTCAGGGATCTGAATTCATGCACGCATCGTGCTTCGGAAAGATGTACGATATGCTGCAGGCAAATGAGATCCAGCTTGGTCAGATGAGCAATGAAGAGGCCATGGATCTATGCATGATCAATGGTTCAAGACTGCATGACGCAAGACTTCTTGTTGCAACCGTCGAAGCCTACAAGCATGGCCGACTGACGCAGTTCGCTCGAGAAATAGAGATGTTCCATATCCCTGCATACGACGCCATCCCAGACGACGAACCTCTTGACGACGAGGACGAAGGTCCGGATGACGACGGCCGTTTCGACGCATGGTCATAACTCAAATCAACGACAAAGCAAATGGAGCAGTTATTTAATATAATAAGGATCGAGACTTCGATGGACATGGGTATCGGCAACAGAAGCAAGAGATGGACTCGTATTCTTGCCGAAGACCTTCAGGCCGGAAATGTTTTTGACATCGACGGTCAGGAACTGACCATCATGGATATCGATGAAAACGAAATGAAATTCGAGTACCGCGGCAAGACCTTCTCTGTCAACCGCCAATGGCAGGTACTTGGCACTCCTGAATTCGGGATTCCCAACGAACGTATCTCCATGCAGGGACGATACATATTTTTCTTCAGCAATGACTCTGATCTTGAATTTGACTGGCAGGAGGGCCATGCCGCAGACCTTGTGAGTCAGATGAACAGCAATCTTGAAGAAGGCCTGCTCTGGAAAAATATCCCGCTTGTACGGGAATGGATACACGAAATGAAGGATAGGGCCCCTTACAAGTCTGCGAACATCAATCCGACCTACAAGGCTCACTTCATTTCAAAGATTCTTGAAAACGACTACATAGACAAGAGGGAAACGCCTAGACTCTTCCACTCATTGTGCGAACTATATAGAGTCTATGTCGACTTTCCATGCGCATCCGACTACGACGATTTTCTCAATGAGAATTTCGACAAGTATTACTTCCGTGAGGTGGACAGATGGATCTACAAGCTTGCATGGATAGTTGACAATCCGGAGAGCAAGATTGCGCTTGACAGTTGGAATGGATTGGGTGGAATGCTCAAGGTGGACCCCGTACAGGCGACTCCGGAATGGGAGGAGGTCATTTACGAGGTGGAACAGGAACTGGAGGAACAATTGAAGGACGAGCCTCGCGGTATGGGCTTCTGCCACAGCTACTGGAGCGCAAAGAGAGCGGCCCTCGCCCGCAGGGGCATCGAGTGGAGAAGCCCGTCGGCAATGAACCCAAGAGTTATGTTCGACTAAAATCCCAAGACATATGAACCTAAGTTATACCAACCTATATCACTATGAGTTTCGACAATTACAAGTTTGTCCTTAAGACATGTGCGTCATCCGAGAACGAGGTGACAGGAGAAGACATCGACCTTGAAGACCGCTTTGAGTGTGACCTCAAGGGTGTAAACCTCAAGGAAGGGGTCAAACTGTTTTCTCCGAGGAAGGAAGAATGGAAGCTGTATGGTATCGAGAAATTGATTTTTCCAGACTTCAATTTCAAGGTTCTTGAAGTCCACAAAGACGGAGTCGTGCTGGAAACTTCATTCCAGTACAACTCATACAGCTCCCGATTCAAGATTTCATACGCCGAACCGATGCATCGTGAAAGTTTCTGGTTCGGAAGATATAGCTATTCCTACGAGCTGACTTTCGTCAAGAGGTAGACCGGTATCCGGCTAACCACGTCTGACCAGACCGGTCAGAGCTGATATTTCATCGAAGACATTGTCAAGGTCTTCCTGGAAATGAAACGAATAGGTGTCGTACTTGTTGTCCTCAAGGGCAATGATTACGGCACCTCTTATTTCATATCCGCGTCCATATAGAATGGTGCCGACAGCGTTGTCCGGAAGATCCTTTGCGTATCCCTCCCTGTCTGTATACATTGCCAGCTGGTAGCCCTTGAACTTGCATGCCTTCGTTATGCGGTTCAGAGGTTCCGAAAAATGGACTGCATCAAGTCCCTCTGCATCAATAAGCTGAGCCATCTCACGATAAGACATCATGAAGATATCAGCCTCGACAAAAGACACTATTCCGGAAGGCTTAATTATCATTGCTGTCGGATTGATCTGGGTCTTTGGAGCTGGGTGTTTCATCTTCCATACAGGCATCCAGACAGACTCTATCTGATCTCCGTATCCCATTGCCACATACGCGTCCTTATTCTTGATCACATCGTCAAGATAATTATCAAGGCCATAGCGTAACGCGTCATACTTCAGTTTCAGGATTTCATCTTCTGACATGAACGTCGGATCCTTAAGCGTTTCAGCAGCCTCGATCAGAAGCTCGTATCCCGTATTGTAACCATAGGTCACGGCTACGTCAGCATAAGCCATACCCTTGTCCAGATCAATATCATATCCGTACTTACCGTTCAGCAACGCATCCGCCAGAATCAATGCGCAGTATCCGCTGCCTTTATTGACGCCTTCCGGCAGATTCCGTTTCAGTTGAGCATGAATCTCCTTCTTGTCATCATCGTCAAGCTCATCCCAACAAGACTCATACTCGAATCCTTGAAGATTGCAGTCCGGAACTCCAAGTTTCCTTCCAACCTCCATCAAAGTCTCATAGTACTCATCGTCACCATCCTGGAGGTATATCAAGGCTATATCGAATATCGGAGGATAATAGCCGTTGGCTATACACTTGTCATATGCCTTGACAGCCTTCTCGGTCTCACCTTCCATTTCATATAGCCAGCCAAGCCGTTCCGTCCAGAGTATCGATTCGCTGAAAATTGCCGATGACTCACGTTCTGCCTCAGCGATAGCCGCAGCTATATCCGCTTCAACTTCCGCCGTGCCGAGGTACAGCATTCTGTTACGCCTGAGCTTAGCAATGATACTTCCTTTTTCTATCGCTTGAGCCAGAAGTTCCATAGAAAGCTTACGGTCCATCACAAACTTTCCAGTCTGTTCATCGTATGCCTCACCAAGATAATACATCCTGGAGAGCAGATAAATAGCGTCGGCAATGCCTGCGCGCGCCGACTCGTCAAATATCTGAAAGGCTGTTTTCAGCGATGTTTCGTCTTTTCGCGTTGCCCAGAGCCATACTCCATATCCATATCTGGCATACGGGGACGTACTGCTCCAGAGTTTCGACACAAGCGGCATAGGTAACTTCCTGACTGCCACGAAATCATGGAAACGGCTCAGGAACTTCGCGTCATCAGTTAAGTCAAATGTATCCTCTGCGTACTTCTTGCCCAGGAAGTCCTGAACGGCATCATCATTCCTCCACCAGCCCCTGAACTTCTCATCCCATGAATCCACGACCTCCTTATATGGTCCAGGCTTGGTATTAGGATGAATCAACCTGCCGCAGCTGTCATACTCACCCATCTGCACCCACTCCCACTCCTCGTACTCCCTGATGTACCTGACACTCTCAGACCATACTCCATAGCCGGAGCGCACTCCATGCTCGAAATGGCCCTCGTACTTGTATTTCTTGTCGGTAGTTGTGGCATATTCCATCACGCCATGTCCATGAGGGCGTCCCTCATCATCCTTCTGGCCGCTGTAGATAGTGCGTGTAATTTTTGACGGGTTTTCCGGTAGTCTCATAGCTTAATGATTTAATCTATGCAAATATAAAAATTATTGCCATTCCAGGTAAAACCAATAATACCGGTGCGACAAAAATCTGCGATTTTATGGCACACTGGTATTCAAATCGAGGCAAAACAACAAAAAACGAAGACCGGTGCACCTAGAATCTGTGATTTCATGGAGCACCGGTTACATAAGACAGAGGATCTGAGGTCAAAATTTGACCGAATGAAATGGTCATTTAGGAATCGGTGGTATGCTGGTGGTGCAAAAACAAAGCAAATCGGCATCCTAGATATCTAGAATGCCGATTTTGGTGACTCCGACAGGATTCAAACCTGTAACCTTCTGATCCGTAGTCAGATGCTCTATTCAGTTGAGCTACGGAGCCGTTATGCAGCTAAGCTGCTTTATTACTACTCGTTGTCCTTAACGACAGCGACTTTCTTCTCCTTGATACGAGCCTTCTTACCTGAGAGGTCGCGGAGGTAGAAGATACGTGCTCTACGAACTTTACCTACCTTGTTGAGCTCGATTGACTCGATGAATGGTGACTCAAATGGGAAGATTCTCTCAACACCTACTCCTGATGCAACCTTGCGAACTGTGAAAGTTCTTGTTGCTGCTGAAGCGCCACGGAGCTGGATAACTGTTCCTCTGAACTTCTGGAGTCTCTCCTTATCACCCTCCTTGATTCTGTATGTAACGGTGATTGTGTCACCGGCCTTGAATTTTGGGTAGCTGGCTACTTTCTCGTTTGCGAATGCCTGCTCTACTACTTTAATAAGATTCATCTCTGTATTCTATTAAATTTTGGTGGCAACATCACGTTTCTTTTCACCCTGCGTGAGAGGTTGCTTTGATTTTGGGATTGCAAAGGTAGGAATAAAATTTAAACCTCCAAACTTTTTTGATAAAAAAATTCAAAAAACTGCATTTTTAGTCAAAAAGTCCCTTGATCTTATCGAAAAAACTCTTGTCTTCCTTGCTTGGATTAGGAGTAAAGGACGATTTTCCACGCAAAGCCTCCACTGCAGACTTATCGTCTTTCTCCAACTTCTTAGGAATCCAGACAGCAATCTTGACATAAAGGTCTCCGGTTCCGCCATATCCGTTTACGGTAGGAAGTCCTCGGCCCTTGAGCTTAACCACAGTTCCCGACTGGGTGCCCGGATCCACCTTTATCTTATATGTGCCATCAATTCCAGGAATCTCAACTTCTGCTCCGAGGATTGCGTCAGGAACTGAAATGACCTTTGTATAGAAGAGGTTGTTGCCCTCCCTCTTGAGATTTGGATGCTCCTGCTCCTCAATCACGACAAGGAGGTCTCCGTTTATGCCGTTATTCTTAGCTGCATGTCCTTCTCCCTGGAGAGTAAGCTGCATTCCAGCCTCCACTCCTGCAGGGATCTTCACCTTGATGGTCTCGCGCTTGCGCACCAGGCCCGTTCCGCCACATGTACGGCATGGATTGCTGATGATCTTTCCTTCTCCGCCGCACTGCTGACATGTAGAATATGACACAGTCTGGCCGAGGAAAGTATTGACCACCCTCTGCACCTGACCTGTGCCGTTACATGCAGGGCAGGTCTTCACATCCGAAGCGTTCTTGGCACCACGGCCGCCACAATCATGACATGGCACACTCTTCTCAATGGTTATCTCCTTCTCTACGCCCTTAGCGATTTCCTCAAGTGTCAGCTTGACGCGCACACGGATATCACGTCCTCTATACACTCTCTGCTGCTGACGCTGTCCGCCGCCAAAGCCACTGAAACCGCCGAATCCGCCAAAGCCACCGCCGAAAAACTCCTTAAGGATGTCATCCAGATTACCGAATCCGCCACTGAAGTCAGGACCAGCACCCTCGACTCCGGCATGTCCGAACTGATCATAACGAGCCTTCTTGTCAGGATCGCTGAGTATAGAATACGCCTCAGCCGCCTCCTTGAACTTCTCTTCCGCTTCTTTGTCTCCCGGATTCTTGTCAGGATGGTACTTGACGGCCAGTTTCCTGTATGCCTTCTTTATTTCTTCGGCCGAAGCGCCTTTGCTGACGCCCAGCACCTCATAATAATCTCTTTTAGCCATCGGATACAAATATTAAATTCCTACAACGACCTTAGCGAAACGGATAACCTTTCCGTTGAGTGTATATCCAGTCTGCACCACATCGAAAACCTTACCCTTCTTCTCCTCTTCCTGCACAGGGAACTGCGCCACAGCCTCGTGAACATCAGTATCGAAAGGCTGTCCGAGAGCTTCGATAACGGCAAGACCCTTGCTCTTGAGATAGGTCATGAGCTTATTGTAGATGAGTTCTGTTCCTTCTTTTGCCGCATCGCTGTCATCCGAGTCCTTGAGCACCTGAAGAGCCCTCTCACAATCATCAAGCACTGGCAGAAGACCCTTGATAGTCTCGACAGAAGCCATGCTGACAATCTCAAGCTTCTCCTGGGCGGTACGCCTGCGGTAATTGTCAAACTCTGCCATGAGGCGGATGTAGTCATCCTTATCCTTGGCAGCCTTTGCCTCCATCTCCTCTACCTTCTTCTCAAGAGCGGCGATCTGCTCCTTGCTCTTGTCCTTCTTATCCTTCTTCAGAAACCCTTTCTTCTCTTCCTGCTTAGGGGCCTCCTCCTGCATTACTGCCTCTTCCTCTACAATCGGAGTCTCCTGAACCGGTGTCTCCTTTACATTATCTGACATATCTTTCTCCTAATTATATATAATAAAGTCATTTTAAACCGCCGCAAAGATAACAAATAATCTGCCATCCATGAAATACTGACAATATGGCAGATTGCGTGACGACTCTGCCTATACCATCGTTAAAGAATTTGGCCATATTTTGTTACGATGGTAGTCATTTTGACGTGTTTTGCTATACCAGTGGCACCATCGTGACATAAAACACTGATTATGTGTAACGGTGGTAGCCCCGGGCATTTCGGCCCTGCACGGGCCGGACCAAAAATTCTTCGAGCTTTTTGGGGACTTTATAAAACATTTCGGCCCTGCACGGGCCGGACCAAAAATTCTTCGAGCTTTTTGGTCTGTCTCAACAAATTATTAATTTTGTGGGATTAATTAAATGACATGACAATGAAGAGAGTACTTGTATCGATAATGCTTCTGGCGGCATGCTTTGCTTCTGAGGCAAGGAAGGTGACGGGAAGCGTGAAGTGCGGCGAGGCTGCCATATCGGGCGTAACTGTCACTGACGGAAAGACATTCACACAGACAAAAGGCAACGGAAAATTCTCATTCGAGATCGATGATAATGCCGAATTCGTATACATAATCACCCCCGCAGGATATGTGGCAGACTGGGCTTCCGGAGTACCTGCATTCTACAGAAGAGCGGAAGGTGTCAGCAAGTTCGAATTCGACCTCCAGCGCACCGGCGGCGGAATGGATTACAACATCGTAGCGGTGGCAGATCCGCAGACATATTCTGACGAGCATTTCGCTCTGTTCGCAGGCGAGCCGATAGAGGATCTTGCCAAGACTGCCAAAGGGCTTGACGGAGTGTCAGTCGGACTGTCACTGGGTGACATCAGCTGGGACAGGATCGAGATCCTTGACATGTACAAGAAAGAGATCGTCCGCACAGGTATACCTTTCTATCCAGTCATCGGAAACCACGACCACGAGGCCTACCTCAAGGGCGATCACGAGTCAGCATCAGGCTACAGACTCAGGATGGGACCGGAGAACTACGCATTCTATCTCGGCAAGGACATCGTTATCGTGCTGGACAATGTCCTCTATGACACAAACTTCAAGATGACATATGGATACACTGACGAGTGCATCGCATGGGTAAGGGAACTCCTCAAGACCGTGCCGTCCGGCGCCGACATATATGTAGCTCAACATGTGCCGTTCGGAAATAGGATCAAGAGAATGAAGAACGCCACCCAGCTTGTGGAAATGCTCCGCGGACGCAAGGTGACATTCATCACAGGACACAATCACGAGAACACAATATATACAATAGAAAAGAACATGACGGACCATAACGTCGCATCGATCTGCGGCGCATGGTGGGACACAAGACACTGCATGGACGGTACGCCGATGGGCTACAAGGTGTTCACCAAGTTCGGCGGCAAGCTGTCATGGTACTACAAGCCGGTCGGGCTGAGCCGCAAGCATATAGCCGAAGGCTTTACACTCGGTCAGGCAAGCATGCATCCAAACTCGGTAGTCGTATGCGTATGGGACTGGGATCCCGAGTGGAAGGTGGAGTGGTACGAGGACGGAGCGCTCAAAGGCAAGATGGACAGGGTTACCGACATTTCTCCTGCATACGCTAAGGAAATAGCCGAGGCATACGAAGGGAAGGAACTGGGATGGATGGCTCCAAACAAGAGCAGCAATTTCTTTGCAGCGACTCCGTCCCGCTATGCAAAGAGCGTTACCGTCGTGGTGGAAAGCCGCTTCGGCGAGAAATGGATGCAGACATTCGACCTCACGGGACACATAGAGAAGCATCTGGGATGCGCCGATGCGACACTTGACAGCATAAAGGCACTGGTCGACAACGGGGCGACATTCCTGAAACTTGACCTCGTCACAGCCATCAACGGCGATGTCACTGTCGGCACCAAAGATGGCCCTCTGATGATCGAGGTGCTTGACGTCATTGACGAATACATCAATAAGGAAGGACGTTCATCAGTAGGATTCAATTTTGAGATCCATACTGCCGCAGGTGCCGAAGAAGGAAAGACAGTTCCATACTACCACGATCACGCGAACTTCGTGATGATGGACCTCTGGACAAGGTTCATGGGTGACCGCCTCATGATCACAGGCTCGGACTACAGGTCCCTGAACCATCTTAACGAAAAGTACCCGGAGGTAGACCTCGCTTTCAAGGTTGCCCAGGGCACGGAAGACATGGAAAAGGCAATGAAACGCCTGAGGTTCACTCCGAAGTGGATCAGCTTCCACTACACTGACCTCAGCGAAGACATCGTAAAGAAATATCATGACAAAGGCATGTATGTTTCCGCATGGGGCATCGACAACCAGGAAACAGCAGCCCAGACAAGCGCATTGGGCGTTGACGCTTTAATCTACTAATACAATCTACTATGAAAAGAATCCTCCTGTTCATCACACTGGCAGCATGTTCGCTCACAGCGAACGCCCAGCTTTTATGGAAGATATCAGGCAACGGCCTTGAAAGGCCTTCATACGTTTTCGGCACACACCATATGGCGTCAAGGGCCATCTGCGACAGCATAAGCGGATTTAAGGACGCTTTTGCAAGCGTGGAGCAGGTAATTGGAGAGGTCGAGACAGACCTCATGAACGATCCTGCCACCATGACGCAGATGATGCCGTACATGATGATGCCGGAAGGTATCAAGCTCAGTTCTCTCTTCACACCGAAAGAGGTAATCCTCATAAACGGATTCATCAAGCCAAGGCTCGGATTCACGCTCAAGGACCTCAACACCATGAAGCCGGCTTTCCTTTCGAACATGATTACACTGACACTGTCATCAGAGTATTTCCCTGAATTCGAGAATCAGGAAGCCATAGACTCATACCTTCAGACACGCGCCAAGAAATACGGCAAGAGCGTCGGAGGACTCGAGACGGTCGAATTCCAGATGGACATGCTCTTTAACGAGGACCTCGAAACACAGGCTGATGATCTCGTGGACCTTGTCAAGAATGGAGACAAAGCTATGAAGGCAACCGGAAAACTTGCTCAGATATACATGACCCAGGACATGAAAAAGATCAACAGATTCATGCACAAAGGCAGCGACA
>JAGBSL010000090.1 GCA_017631875.1 Bacteroidales bacterium
AAGGGCAAGGAGCCTTCAGCACCTCGTAAGATCGGTCTCGGAATGTTCGTTGCAGGTGCAGGATTCCTTATCCTCACTCTCGGTTCCCTCGGCCTCGCTTCTCCAAAGGAGCTCGGCGGAACAGTGAGCCCTGACCTCGTATCGCCTACATGGCTTATCAGCACATACCTCGTGCTTACTTTCGCAGAGCTTCTCCTCTCGCCAATGGGTATCTCATTCGTGTCTAAGGTTGCTCCTCCTAAGTACAAGGGTATGATGATGGGAGGCTGGTTTGCAGCTACTGCAATCGGAAACTACCTCGTATCGGTTCCAGGTCTCCTCTGGATGAGGATTCCGCTCTGGACAATCTGGGTAGTCCTCCTCGCTATCTGCATCGTTGCAGGTGTGTTCATGTTCGCTAACATGAAGCGTATCGAGTCTGCTACAGAGTAGGTTATAGACTATAAACAAAAAGCGGTGCCACATTGTCATGTGACACCGCTTTTTGTTTATAGTCAGGCACATACGCATTTATCCTGCCTTCCTCGCCATGCAGGATACACAAGCATAACGCTGGATATCAAGAAGTTAGCCAAAACGGACTGACAGAGCACCATGAGTCGAAAAATTTATTATATTTGTAAGTTATTATGGATGCAGGAATCAAGGAGACGCTGATCGGGTGGGCGGAAGAGTATAATGACCCGAAATACTTTCAGGAAGACCCTATAATCTTCCCGACGAAGTTTGCCCGCAAGTACGAGGAGGGCGAGGCTGTTCTGGCTGATGTCGAGATTGCGGGTCTGCTTGCAGCGCATCTGGCATGGGGCAGGCGCGCTATGATCGTCAGGGACTGCGACAGGATGTTCGAGGAGATGTGCTGGCGGCCGTATGACTACGTTATGAACGGAGAGTACAGGAATGAGGATGTCAGCCTACACAGGACGATAAAGTGGAGCCAGTTCGCACAGATCTGCGAAAACCTGCGTAACATATATGGAGAACGCGACAGTCTAGAAGGAATGACCGACACAGACATAAGGTGCAGGATCTTCGGACAGAAGGAGGACAGGAAGGCACCCAACAAGAAGATCAGCATGATGCGCAGGTGGATGGTCAGGGATGACGGCAAGGTCGACCTGGGAGTGTGGAAGAACTCCGACAAGGCCAGTCTGGTTATGCCTCTTGATGTGCATGTATACACCCAGGCAACGGCTCTAGGTCTGACATCACGCAAGCAGAAGGACATCGTGACCGCACAGGAAATCACCGACGCCTTCCGCGAAATCTGGCCCGACGACCCCTGCAAGGGCGACTATTCGTTATTTGGCTATGGCGTCACACATAAACTCTAATTTATGCCAAGACTATACATAATATCCGGATGCAACGGAGCGGGCAAGACCACCGCTTCATACTCGCTGCTGCCAGAGATGCTGGACTGCAAGGAATTCGTGAACTCTGACGAATTCGCAAAGAGCCTCTCGCCTTTCGATCCTTCGCAGGCATCGATCCAGGCCAGCCGCTACATGCTTCTCAAGGTCAGATACCTCCTCAAGAGGAATGAGGACTTTGCCGTAGAGACCACACTTGCGACAAGAACGCTGCTCAAGATGGTGAAGGCAGCACAGGATGCAGGCTATACCGTAACCCTGCTGTACTTCTGGCTCAACAGCCCTGAGCTTGCAATCGCAAGAGTCAAAGCAAGAGTCGCTGCCGGAGGCCACAACATTCCTGAAGAGACCATCCGCAGACGATACAATGTAGGCATAGATTACTTCTTCAACATCTACGCACCGATCTCGGAAAGGTGGATCCTGGCAGACAATTCGCAGATTCCGTTCAGAGTGATTGCGGAAGGCTCTAAAAACGACGTCATCAACATCAAGGACGAAGAAACCTACAAGAAAATCTACGCCATTGCGGAAGAAACCGTCACATTAGCAGACAAAGATGAACAGTAAGAACCATTATCTCGACATATTCAACGTAACGGAGACCGGCCTTAAGGAGATTACGGCCAAGGCTCTGTCAAGAGGCGGCGACTTCGCCGACCTCTATTTCGAATACACGACCTTCTTCAACCTCAACCTGAAGGACGGAGTCGTGTCCTCGGGAGGATTCCACACTGACTACGGAGTGGGCATCAGGGTGCTCAAGGGCGAGAAGACCGGATATGCATATTCAGAGAACCTCGACATGCGCGAGATGCTGAAGGCGGCGGACGCTGCCTCGGCGATAGCGCAGGCAGGCGGAAGCAGCCTGCCATATCGCGCCGGCACTGCGTGCGCTCCAGACCTGTACCCAATGCAGAAGAACTGGAGAGATACAGACGCATCTGCCCTCCTGCCATTCCTTATGGACCTGGAAAAGAAGGTCACGGCTCAGGACAGGCGCATCGTAAAGGTAATGGCAAGACTGTCGAACTCAGTCTGTGACGTTCTGATGTACAATTCTTTCGGAGAGCTGACGTGCGACACAAGGCCTATGGGCAGCATTTCGGTTACCGCAGTATTCCAACACGAAGGAAAGTCCGAGAACAAGAGCGTATCAAGAAGCTTCAGGATGGGAGCGGAGCTGATAGGCGGAGCTCTCGCTGAGGAGATAGCGGCCGAGATAGCCGAGGGCATCGACGAGCGCTTCGAGGCAGTAAGGCCGAAGGGAGGCCAGATGGCCGTGGTCATGGGCGCAGGCCCGTCCGGAGTGCTTCTGCACGAGGCGATGGGTCATGCATTCGAAGCCGATTTCAATAGGAAGGGCCAGTCCATCTTCTCTGACAAGATGGGCCAGCAGATATGCCCAAAAGGAGTCAACGTCGTGGACGACGGCACGCTCGCACTCAACCGAGGCGCATGCAGATATGACGACGAAGGCGTAATAGGTCAGAAGACGTATATGGTAGAGGATGGAATTCTTAATTCATACCTCCACGACAGGATCAGCGCAGCATGGTACGGCGTGGAACCTACCGGAAACGGAAGAAGGGAGAACTTCAGATACAACCCTATCCCGCGCATGAGAGCGACCTACATGGAAAGCGGAAACGCAGACCCGGCATCGATCATCGCTGACGTGAAGCAGGGAATATATGTAAAGGAGCTCTCGAACGGCCAGGTCAAGATCGGAGAGGGTGACTTCACCTTCTTCGTAAAGAGCGGATTCATGATCGAGGACGGACGCCTTACAGCGCCGATCAAGGACATAAACATCATAGGAAACGGCCCTGAGGCATTGGCCAACATCCTGGCGGTCGGAAACGACCTGAAGATCGACAACGGCACATGGACATGCGGCAAGGAACAGAGCGTAGCCGTATCGTGCGGCATGCCGACCATCCTGGTAAAAAGTCTGACAGTAGGAGGAGAATAGATGATAGAGATACATGAAATAGAGATAGCAAGGCACTGCATAAGCTTTGCATGCGCCAACGGAGCCGACAGCGCCAGGGTGAGCCTCAACAAGAGCAGCATCGACAGCTGCAACATGCTCAACGGCGAGCTGGACAAGGTCACCCACGCCGCCGACAGGTCGGTATATCTTTACCTCTATGTCGACGGCAAGTATGGAACCTTCTCCACAAACATGTTGGAAAAGGACAAGCTCGAGGACTTCATCCTCAAGGCCATAGACATGGTCAGAATGCTGGGAGAAGACCTTTGCAGAAAGCTTCCAGACCCTTCGAGAACAGAGAAAGGCGCCAAGACCGGACGCGAGCTCGGACTATATGACGAAGCATTGGAGCATTCTGACAGCGACAGCAGACTGGCAAGGGCAAAAGCTATGAGCATCTGGCATAACTATCGCGAAAGTTCCGACGGAATTTTCGCGATGCTCTCAGAAGAATGCGAATACAGCGAATCATACGACGACAGCATAACAATTGACTCTCAAGGATTTGAAGGAAGGCATATCGAAAGTGCATTCAGTTTCTTTGCGGAAATCACCATACAGGACAGCGAAGGAAACAGATACAGCGGATACTGGTGGGACAGCACTCCTAGAAAGTATGCAGGAGATCCGTCAGAGTGTAGCAGAAAAGCTCTTGAAAGGGCCGTTGCGCAGATAGGTCCGAAGCCTCGCAGGAGCGGACGAGCACGCATGGTCGTGGACAGCAGTGTAGCATCAAAACTTGTTGCTCCTATCCTCAACGCACTTAACGGATCGGCATTGCAGCAGAAGATGTCATTCCTTGACGGAGCATTGGGGCAGCAGGTATTCTGCGAAGGCATGAACCTTATGGACCTCCCGAGGACAGAGGGCAGAAACGGTTCAAGACTGTATGACAGCGAAGGAGTCGCGACAAAAGACGCTCATGTAATCAAGGACGGAGTAGTATGCCAATATTTCATAAACACGTATTTTGCGGCGAAGATGGACATGGAACCTACCGTGGAAGACGCCTCGAGACCATGTCTGATGCCATATATGAAGGAAAAGGAATTGGCGGACGGAGAAATTTCCATATCTTTGAAAGATATACTACAGTATTGCAGGAATGGAATACTCGTCACAGGATTCAACGGTGGCAATACCAACCCTGTTACCGGTGACTTCTCCTTCGGCATCGAGGGCTTTGCCTTCAGCAAGGGAAAGATTACCCACCCTGTGCGTGAGATGCTGATCACAGGCAATTTGAAGGACCTTTGGAACAACCTGATCGCAGCAGGAACCGACGCCCGCCCAAGCTCACGCTGGCAGATTCCTACTATAGCTTTTGAGAATGTTTCATTCTCTGCATAAAAGATTGCCACGTCGTTCCGCTCCTCGCAATGACGTATAAATGTCATCCTGAACGGTACACATGTCATCCTGAACGAAGTGAAGGATCTGTAAAAAGAAAACAAAAATTTATTACAATATGAAAATCTCACAGAACACAGTAGTAGAATTCAGCTACGAACTCGAGGTTGACGGACAGATCGTTGACCAGTGCCCAAAGGAGCGTCCTTTGGACTATATTCATGGAACAGGCAGCCTTCTTCCTAAGCTCGAAGAGGCTATCGAAGGCATGGAGCCAGGCGCAACATTTGACGTGACTCTCGCACCGGCTGACGCTTACGGCGAGGTTGACCCTTCAAGGGTGATCGACCTTCCAAAGGCAGCATTCGAGGTTAACGGCGAGATCCGCGAAGACCTCCTCGTTGTAGGAAACACAATCCCTATGATGAACAGCATGGGCGGCGTAATCCCAGGCGTAGTCGTAGAGGTTTCAGAGGACAGCGTGAAGATGGACCTCAACCACCAGATGGCAGGCAAGACCCTCCACTTCAAGGGAGAGGTGCTTACAGTCCGCGAAGCTACCGAGAAGGAGCTCAACGAAGGACTTCACGGAGAGTATGTACACACATGCGGCGGTTGCGGCGGCGGATGCCACGGTCATGATGGCGATTGCGGCGGATGCCACGACGGAGGCTGCGGCGATGGCGACTGCGGTTGCGGCTGTCACTAAAATAAAATGAAGACGGCAGTAGTCATACTTAACTGGAACACGGAAGGATTCCTCAGGGAATTCCTTCCGGGCCTTATACGCTCCGCCCAAAAGGTCGAAGGAGCGGAGGTCATCGTTGCGGACAATGCTTCCACAGACGGAAGCATGGACGTGATGAAGAATGAGTTCCCGCAGGTAAAGACTCTGCAGTTTGAAAAGAACTACGGTTTTACCGGAGGATACAACAAGGCCTTCAGTCAGATTGACTCGGATTACTTCGTGCTGATAAACTCAGACATCGAAGTTACCGAAGACTGGCTGCAGCCGCTTGTAGACTGGATGGAAAGCCATCCGGAGTGCGGCGCATGTGCGCCGAAGCTGCACAGCTGGCAGGAACGCGACATGTTCGAATACGCTGGAGCTGCCGGTGGATATCTTGACAGATTCGGATATCCGTTCTGCAGAGGACGCGTCCTCAAGAGGTTGGAAAAGGATAGCGGGCAGTATGACTCCCCTGTCGATGTTCTCTGGGCGACAGGCGCATGCCTCATGGTCAGAAGCTCGGTTTACAGAAAATTGGGAGGGCTTGACGAAAGGTTCTTCGCCCACATGGAGGAAATCGACCTCTGCTGGAGGATGCAGCTGGAGGGATACAAGGTAACCGTTGTACCTGAG
>JAGBSL010000009.1 GCA_017631875.1 Bacteroidales bacterium
AAGGTATCCGTTTGGCTCAGGCGGGAAACGGGTCATTACCGATTCACACTTGCCGCTTGCGAGATCAGCCTCGATGATCTCCTCCAAAAAGTTGAGATTTCTGGTCTCAACGACTTCCTTGTTTACCTCTTCCATATCTTTGGTAGTTTCTTATTTGCAAATAATCGGGCAAATATACTGAATTTTTGACGATTATCAGTACGTTTGCCCGAATTTATGTCAGTCACCAATGATGAATCCCGGATACTTCTCTAAAAAGACCTTCACGTCTTCCATCATGTATTCATACATATTCTTCCTTGACATGCCGAAATATGAAGGATGAAATGAGTTGATGACAAGCTTGTTTGCCGACGGCGAGTAATGCGCCCAATTTCCCATAACTGTAATCTGTTGCAGATCAGGCAGATACTCCTTTTTGATAAAATTCTTAAAAACATGATCTCCGCAGCAGCAAAGTATAATGTCGGGATCATACATCCTGATCTGCCTGAGAATCAGATCCCCATATTTGACAATATGGTCATTCAATTCCCGAGACTTACATCTGCTGCCACCTACGGCTTTCTTGCAGTTGATGCGTGCAATCGGAAGAGTTTCATAATATTCCCTCAGCTGATCTTCCGAATACGGAAGCGCGTCACCGACAGGCATCAATATTTCATTACCCATACAGGCATTGAGCAGAGCATACGACCAGAGGGTCAGATTAGGATAAAAATAATTATGCAGCACGGGCAGTTCCGATCCTTTTTTACGTCCGGTTTCTATCCTGACATCCCAAGGCTCGTCATCATACAGATCCTTTGTCAGGACCAGCAGTCGTTTAGGGGCAGTATCCCATATCTCGGCTTCGTTGCCCTGTTCCCTATCCCAGCAGCCAGTCTCGTTAGCATATATGATCCTACCACGGAACAAAAGACCATCTTCCGCAAACAGGTCTTCACTGATGCCGTTCACGACGAAGCGTTCCTTCCATTCCTTGAAGAGAGCTTGTTCTCTATCGTAATATCTTGTCATCCGAACACTTTTTATATCTACAAATTTATCACTTTTTCCAAATAGACAAGTTATTCGATTCCGTCAAGATCAACTTGACTTTTAAGGTTTGAAAATATGAACTCCTGCCTTTCTCTGGTGTTGCTTCCCATATAGAACTCCAGAATCATCTCTATGGATTCACCGTCTTCAAAGGTAACTCTCTCAAGCTTCATGTCCGGTCCGATGAAGTCCTTGAATTCTTTGACATCCACTTCTCCCAAGCCCTTGAATCGGGTGATCTCAGCACCACGGCCTAATTCCCTGATGGCTTCCTGCTTTTCACGTTCGCTGTAACAGTAGCGGCTTTCCTTCTTATTACGCACTCTGAAAAGAGGCGTCTCAAGAATGTAGACATAACCCTGCGACACCAGATCAGGGTAAAACTTCATGAAGAAGGTCATCAGAAGCATCCTGATATGCATTCCGTCGTTGTCCGCATCCGATGCAATGACAATTTTTGCATACCTGAGCCCCTTGATTCCCTGTTCGACACCAAGGGCTGCCACAAGATTATTGAATTCGCGGTTTTCAGCAACCTTCTTCTCGCTTTCCTTATAGCAGTTGATGGACTTTCCACGGATACTGAACGCCGCCTGGAAACGCGCGTCACGGGCCTTGTTTACTGTACCCGAAGCGGAATTTCCCTCTGTTATGAACAAGGTCGTCATATCCAGGAATGCTTCATTTGCATGAGTCCTCCTGTCACAGAAATGATGCTGGCAGTCGTTGAGATTCTCATTATAGATCCTGCTTCTCCTGATGCTGTCCCCCTTAGATGAACGCACTGCGGCAATCTGCTCCCTTTCAGACTGCGAAGACTTGATCTTCGCCTCTATCGCATCGGCAACATCCTTGTGCTTGAGCAGATAGTTGGGAAGCTGAATAGAGAGAAAATCATTCATGAAACTCTTGATGGTGGGGCCTTGCTTCCCTCCTTTTTCCCACATGTAAGTAGACCCAAGCTTATTCTTAGTCTGACCATTGAAATGAGGCTCCTGAATCTGGATGCTGATTGCCCCTGAAATGCCATGACGGCAGTCTTCCGGCGCGTAATTCTTCTTATAGAATTCTTTAAGGACTCGCGCCACCGACTCCCTGAATGCAGCCAGATGGGTTCCGCCTTCACGCGTGAACTGGCCGTTGACAAACGTGTACATTTCTTCACCATACCTGTTTGTATGGGTGAAAAGAATCTCTATATCGTCACCTTGCAATCGTACCGGCTTATACAGAACCTGACCGGCGAATTTCTCATTCAGGAGATCCGCAAGACCGTTTTCCGATTCGTAAAGCTCCCCATTGAATCTTATCCGAAGACCCTTCTTAATGTAAGTATAATGCCTTATCATCTGGATGACGATATCCATCCTGTACGAGAATCCTTCGAATATCTCCTTATCGGGCAGAAAGGTTACGAAAGTACCATCCTTCTCTTGGGTCACTCCCTTTTCCGTATTCAAAAGATCCCCCTTCGAGAATTCCGCCGACACATATTCTCCATTTCTATATGACACCACCTTGAATGATACCGAAAGAGCATTCACCGCCTTTGTACCGACACCATTCATTCCGATGGACTTCTTGAATACGCTGTCGTCAAATCGACCACCGGTATTTGGAACGCCCACTGCCTTTACTACCGACCCAAGAGGGATGCCGCGTCCATAATCCCTGACACTTACCGTTTCATTTTCTATGTTCACGACGATCTCCTTTCCATAGCCCATCGTAAACTCATCGACCGAATTGTCAATTATCTCCTTCAACAGGACATATATTCCGTCATCGGGATCCGCACCGTCGCCAAGCCTGCCGATATACATGCCCGAACGAGTCCTGATATGCTGGTTCCAGGCCAGGGTCCTGATACTGTCCTCATCATAATTGCACTGCATGTCTCCTTTCATTTTTAATGCAAAGTTGTACTGCCTGGCTGCAATAATATGTCAGTTACTGTTTTTTGATGAAATTTTTGACATAATCCATCTTACTGCCTAAATTTGGCAGTAGATTAGTTTACCTTCGCATTCATAAAATTGGAAGTCATGGCTAAGAACTATTTCAACAGGTATGTCTGGCTTATCGGACTGATTCAGAGATACGGGTACATAACATTGGAGGAAATCAACAGGAACTGGGAACGATGCAGCCTCAATGAGACAGGTGAGCCTCTGCCGGAAAGAACCTTCTTCCACCATAAAGACGCGATAAAGGATATCTTCAAGATAGAGATCAGGTGTGACAGGACGCTGGGATACTACATCGCAAACAGCGAGGATATCGCCAGCGACGGGATACGCCAATGGATGCTCCAGGCTCTGTCATTAAGCAGTCTTATCAATGAGAGCGGCTCTATCCGGGACAGGATACTGTATGAAGATACGCCGTCTAGCCAGAAATGGCTCCCTGATATAATCGGAGCCATGAAGAGCAGCAGGATGTTGGATATCACTTATCAAGGTTTCACGTCAGCGAATGCCTGGTCATTCGAAATCAGCCCATTATGCATCAAGCTGTTCAGGCAGAGATGGTACATGCTTGCATGCAGCGACGCATATCCGGATCCGCGAATCTACGCATTGGACAGAATCCTTGAACTTGAACAGACAGACAAATCTTTCGTACTGCCGGATGGATTTGATGCGGAAGACACCTTCAGCAGGCTGTTCGGGGTCATTACATCTTCAGATCCGGTAGAAGACATCACCATCAAGGTACGCGAAGACCAGACATGTTACTACAGGACCCTGCCTCTGCATCATACACAGGAGGAAGGAACATCACATGAAGGCTGGACAGAATTTCATTACAGACTCATACCTACATACGACTTTGTCAGAGAACTATTGTCCAAAGGAGACAGCATAGAGGTGATGAGTCCGAAATGGCTTAGAAAAGAGATCGCAGACGAGCTCAGAAGAGCCACTATTTACTATTCTAAAGAACCTCTAAATTCACTATAAGCGGAAGATATCAAACATGTTATCCTTTCTGCGACCTGGTCGGGGTGGTCGACGAGAAGCTGACCGTGGTTAAGGCATTTGAAGATTTCTATATGGGCCTCCGGGTGGATGGACTTGAGATGCTTGGCCTGAGGCTTTGCCACGAAGGCCTCAAGAGTGCCGTACCAGTAATGGATATCGGCTCCGGTAATCGATACCAATTTATTGGTATACACCGACTTGTATCCATCAAGAACTGCTTTGCTTCCTCCGAACGGATAGACCTTTCTGCACTCATCAAGAAGCACATCGAAATAATGCGAGCGGAACACCCATCTCCAGAATCCTGTCCAATGGTAGCATGTCCAGACATTGGCACACTGAAGATAACGGAGCGGACCGACCAGCCAGCGCGGAAGCGGCAGAAGCGGAGCTGCATCCATGACTGCATGGTCTATGACTACGTCATTTCTTTCAAGAACACGAGACAGGATCTTACCACCCAGAGAGAGTCCATAGGCAACATCAAGATGGCCGGCATGATGCTCTTTGACATATTCAATGATCTGCCTAGCCTGATCGTCTACTGATGTAAAGTCAGTATGACGGTCCAGTGTAAAACCGTCTACCTCTACGGCGATGATATGGAATCTGTCTTCAAGCAGGCCGATCAGAGGCAGGAATATCTCATACGAGACGCCCAGACCCGGAATCAGCATGAGCGTCGGAGCTGCCTTATTTCCTAATGTCCTGAAATTCATACTCTCATGATATATAGTCCGCAATTTAGATATTAAATCTGAACTTTACAAAGTAGACAGTGGAGGGGGACCCTTTTGGATACTAGTAGTTCTTAGACTTACTCCACCCAACTAATTAATTATCAATCACATAAATCAACAAGGGTCGGAAAAATTTCCGACCCTTAATCAGTTAAAAAGCTGTCCACCAAGCACTTGACTAACACCATCAAGAAGCAGAGATGCTAGTTATCTTTGGGTAAAACGAAGGCAAAAGTGACTTGGAAGCCACGAGAACCGTCAGTGTTGAAATATTCTTCAAGAGATATACGGTAGATTGATTTGATCTCAAAGCCGGCACGAAGGGCAAATGATGCTATCGGGCTGCGATCATGCCTATAGATGCCCTGAGCATATTCTATAGAGTCATTGGCCTCAAAACCTTCGAGAATCTTCGCACATCCCTTTCCTCCACCGACTCCGAGTCCGAGATATGGAGAAAATTTTCTATCTGCAAAGAAGTTATAATCAGCAAACGCAAGGACATTCCAAAACTCATAAGTAATTATGCTTCCGAGAGGTGTCGCCGAACCTGCCTCTACTGGCTCCATTGAAAAAGGAAGTGACAATCCCCCGCCAAGTCCTACCGACACAGGACACTTACGCAGATTATATCGGAATTCTGCACCGAGCATGATGTGTGCAAGATGATCCATATTCGTCGTACCGAATGAATTCCAAAATTTAAAATCCACCTCGAAGGCACGAGATGATCTGACATGATCCTTCCGTGTGGTGTCAGTCTGCGCAGCCGCCATGAGCGGAAACAGCAGACATAAAAAAGCTATGATCACTTTCTTCATCGGTCAAGAGTTTGAGTTGTTCGCGTTTTAGATGCAGCAATATAGGAAGTTGTTGCATAAAACTTTGCGTCGAGGCACTACTGAATTCTGCAAAAACACTATATTTGCCGCTCGATTTTTAGAGAGTGGGACATATAAGGAAATATTCGGCGGCGGTGCTGCTGCTTATATTCAGCTGTTACTATTGCGGTATCAGCATGTTCTCACATACCCATATCAGCAATGGGTCGTCCATAGTCCACTCTCACCTTGGAGGCTCGAGCGAGCACAGCCACACGGATGAGCAGATCGCCATCATAGACATCCTGTCCAACTTCCAGTCGGAAGGCGCTGTGTGCTTTCATGGACTTGAGACACCTTCTATACAGTTATCTGAATCACATACCGAGTATGAAGCGCCGCTGTATCTGAGCCTGGCGCTGTCGGTGCATACGCTTCGCGGACCGCCGCAGGCGTAGAGCGAAAAATTGCCACGGCTTCTGCGAAGCCTCGCAATGACGTGTATACAGCAGTCGGCAAGACAGTACAGGCAAGACAGTACAGGCACGACAGTCGGCAGGTCGGACTGCCATGAAATCAGAAATCAGATAACTTCAAACCAATAAAGATGAAAAAATTATTTTCAGCTTTGGTGGCGGCATTGTGCATGATGCTGCCGGCCAAGGCGCAGGATACGGATGCACACATCCATGGACACGTAATTGACAAGAACACAGGCGAACACCTTCCATATATAGTAGTCATACTCAAGGGAACGACCATAGGCGTATCCACCGAGAGCACAGGACATTACATGATGAGGAACATCCCGGAAGGCACATTCACCGTCGAGGCGGCGGCTGTTGGGTATAAGACACAATCCAGAGAAATTAACGTCAAGAGAGGACATTCATATGAGGTCAACTTCACCCTTGAAGAAGACCTTGTCCAGATCGACGGAGTCATCGTTTCGGCAACCCGAAGCGAGACCACGAGAAGGATGTCCCCTACCCTTGTCAATGTCGTCGGAATGGATGTATATAATAAGGCAAACGCGACGACTGTGGCACAGGGACTTTCATTCCAGCCGGGAGTCAGGGTCGAGAGCAACTGTCAGAACTGCGGCTTCCAGCAGGTCAGGATCAATGGTCTTGACGGCCAGTACACCCAGATCCTCATAGACTCCAGACCCATTTTCAGCGCACTTGCAGGGGTCTATGGCATCGAGCAGCTTCCGGCGAACATGGTCGACAGAGTGGAAGTGATGCGAGGCGGCGGATCGGCACTCTTCGGGTCGTCAGCCATTGCCGGAACCATAAACATCATCACCAAGGAACCTGTCCGCAACTCCGCTGCCATATCTCATACGACTACTGCCATCGGAGGCTCGGGAGCCTTCCATAACACAACCGATATCAACGCCTCTATCGTATCCGAGGACAACAAGCTGGGCCTCGCGATATTCGGCCAGAATACGGCCAAGGACGCCTGGGACGCCAATGGTGACGGCTTCACTGAGCTTTCTACCATCTCCGGACAGACACTCGGATTCAGAGGTTATGTCAAGACCGGACTTTACTCCAAGATCACCGCGGAGTATCACCATCTGCAGGAGTTCAGAAGAGGCGGAGACAACTTGGACCTGCCGCCACACGAGGCTATGATTGCCGAGCAGACTGACCACGGAATCAATACAGGAGGCCTCAAGTTCGACTGGTTCTCCAAAGACCAGAGACACCGTATGAATGCGTTTGCTTCTGTCCAGCACATCAACCGAGACAGCTATTATGGAGCGGGAATGGACCCGAATGCATACGGCAAGACCAACGACCTGACATGGGTCGGAGGCGCACAGTATATATACAAGGCCGACAACTGCCTGTTCATGCCTGCCGACCTGACCGTAGGACTGGAATACAACGAGGACTACCTCAGGGACAACATGTCCGGATATGGAAGAGTCACCGAGCAGACTGTCAGGATCGTGAGTGCATATGCCCAGAACGAATGGAAGAACAGCCGTTGGGGAATCCTGATCGGAGGCCGTCTTGACAAGCATAATCTCATAGACGGACTCATCTTCAGTCCTCGTGCGAACCTGCGATATAATCCCACAGAAAACATAAATCTCCGTGCAAGTTACTCATACGGTTTCCGTGCACCTCAGGCCTTTGACGAGGACCTGCACATTGACAATGTGGGCGGAACGGTTTCGATGATCAGGCTTGCAGACGACCTGAGGGTAGAAAAGTCGCAGAGTATCAGCGTCTCAGCAGACATGTACCACAGCTGGGGAAACTGGCAGGGAAACATGCTCGTGGAAGGATTCTTCACTGACCTTGACGATGTGTTCGCATTAAGGGAACTGGGCTTTGAGGACGGCATCCTCATAAAGGAAAGGCATAACGAGTCCGGAGCGAGGGTGTTCGGAGCCAACCTGGAAGGTAAGTTTGCGTACAAGGATATCTTTCAGGTACAGCTCGGTGTGACCGCACAGAGTTCGAAGTACAAGGAGGCACGTTCATGGGGCGAAGGCGTAGAGGCAACCAGAAACATGTTCAGGACACCGGATCTTCATGGCTATATGACTGCATCATACAATCCCATCGAATCCCTGACACTCGCCGTGACAGGAACTTATACCGGAAGCATGTATGTCGAGCACCACGCCGGCATGATCGCGCAGAACGTGACCGTCAAGACTCCAGATTTCCTTGACATGGGCTTCAAGGCCTCATATGACCTCAAAGTATACAGAAGTTTCTCGATGCAGCTCAATGCGGGAGTGCAGAACATCTTCAATTCATTCCAGAAGGACTTTGACAGCGGCGCAGACCGCGACTCGGGCTACATGTACGGCCCTACCCTTCCCCGCACATTCTTCTTTGGAGTGAAGTTATCATATTAATTTGTTAACTTTACAGACCAAAAGCTCGAAGAATTATGAAACTCAAAGGAATGTTCATTTGCGCAGTTGCGGCTGCGGCTGTGTGCTCGTGTACCACGAAGACAGACAGCATCAGGATCAATCAGGTAGGATTTTATCCGGCACAGGAGAAGACACTGACCCTGGAACCGGAAAACCGATGCAGGACCGTGCAGATCTATAAGGAAGGCACTCTTGTATGGGAAGGCGAGGCGCTGCGCGAAGCAACGTCGCCGTGGTCCGGAAAGGTACGCAGGATATTCGACTTCAGCGAGCTGACCGAGCCGGGAACATATACTGTGCAGGCTGGCAAGGAAATAAAGGAGTTTGTGATCGACGAGAATGCTTTGGATGAACTGGCTGAAGCCGCATTGACAGCATTCTATCACCAGCGCAGCGGCATGGACCTGGACAGCACTATTGCCGGTCAGTGGGCACGCAAGGGCGGGCATCCTGATACAGAAGTCCTCATCCATGCAAGCGCCGCTTCGGAGTCTCGTCCGGAAGGAACCGTAATATCCTCTCCTAAAGGATGGTACGATGCCGGAGATTATAACAAATATATAGTAAACTCAGGCTATTCCATGGGTCTGATGGCGGAGGCATTCCTGATGTTCCCGAACATGTATGACTCGGTTAGCAAGGAAGACTATTACGAATACTGTCGCAACACACAGGAGATATACAACCCTTTGTTCGAGGAGCTTCTGTACAATGAGAAGTGGATGCGGACCATGCAGGATCCGGAAGATGGAGGAGTCTACCATAAACTCACCACGCCAAACTTCGAGGGATTTGTAACTCCGACAGAGTGTCATCAGCAGCGTTATGTGGTACAGAAATCCGTAACCGCAGCGTTGGATTTTGCAGGAGCTCTGTGCTCTATGGCCGGATTGAACGGCATGGCATGGATAGGCAATGACGTAAACGCATACAATATATACAAGGTAAGGTTCGACAAGGCGGAGGCTGCATACGCATGGGCAAAGGCACATCCGGACGCATTCTACAACCAGTGGGAACTCAATGCGACATACGACCCCGACATCACGACAGGAGCATACGGCGACAACAGTGCCGACGACGAGTTCTTCTGGGCAGCATCGAGCCTGTACTTGGCAACCAAGAAGCCCGAATACCTTGAAGATGTAAAGAAATACTTCCCTGAACGATTCGATCTCATGACATGGGGATATGTCGCACCTCTGGGCGTATTCAACTGGCTCCAGTATGAAAAATTCATGACTGTAGAAAAAGTCCACCATACAGGTGAATCATACTATGATGAGTCTGAGGACATCTATAAATATAAAGCATATACCATCACCGAGCAGGAACAGGAAATAATCGACCGTTGCAAGGCAATGCTTCTTGAATACTGTGACTCGGCTATCCTTGACGCCGATGGCTCATGCTACAACAGCGCCTACGGCAACAAGCCGGAGGATTTCCGCTGGGGCTGCGCATCGTCATTCTGTGACCAGGCGATCTGTTTCCTCTATGCATACGACATCACAGGTGACGAGAAATATCTTGTCAATGCCCATAGAAACGTAAACTATATCCTCGGTCAGAACGCGACAGGATACTGCTATGTGACAGGATTCGGAAGCAAGAGTCCGATGTTCCCTCACAGCAGACTCTGCCACTCGGACGGCATCGTGGAGCCTATCCCTGGCCTGCTGGCAGGCGGTCCGAACCCTGGCCACCAGGACTCTGCTGAAGTGACTTACTCTTCAGAATACCCTGACGAGTCATACGAAGATGTAATGCCGTCATACG
Source organism: Bacteroidales bacterium (assembly GCA_017631875.1). The sequence goes on from JAGBSL010000009.1 coordinate 10,274, forward strand.
CATCCAATGAGATTGCAATCAACTGGAACGCCTCGCTCGTGGCTGCAATCAACTGGTTGAAGTATGAAGAAGGACAGCGTGGCAGCAAAAGCACTGAATAGCAACACTTTACAGTATAATCATCCATATTTTTTAGAGGATAATCATTACTTAATCACAAGGCAATCAATAAGTTAGATGCCACAGTCAGAAATGATAAGAAAAGCGACATACGAGGATATGCCGGAGTTGATGGAGGTGTTCGGCAAGGCGCGCGAGATCATGCGCGCGAGCGGGAACATGAACCAGTGGAATGACGGTTATCCATCGGAGGAGATCATCAGGAAGGACATTGAGAAAGGTGTGAGTTATGTGCTATGCGAACCGAACAAGTGCGTCGGACGAGATTTCGGCAAGGAAAGGATCATAGCGACGATGGCCTTCATTCCGGGACCCGATCCAACATACGCCAAGATATATGACGGGGAATGGCTGGACGATTCTCCCTACCATGTCATCCATCGTATCGCAGCGGCAGAGCCTGGCCACAATGCGGCATACAGGCTGCTGGCATGGGCCTTCACACAGACGGAATGCATCCGTATAGACACCCATAAAGACAATGTAATCATGCAGCATATCCTTGACAAACAAGGATTTACACATTGCGGAATGATTTACCTTGCAAATGGGGATCCGCGCGAGGCATATCAGATGAACATAAAAGTCAATAAATACCAAGCACTATACAATCTCGCCCAATGCTACTTCAAGGGTGAGGATGACATGATAGCCAACATGGCGAACCTCAGTGCGATGTTACATCGTGAATTCGGATTCTGGTGGACAGGTTTCTATAGAGTTGTCGGCGAGCAGCTTGTATTAGGACCGTTTCAGGGACCGACCGCATGCACTAAAATAGCGTACGGCAAAGGCGTATGCGGAACCGCATGGAAACGGGGCGAGACGATCGTCGTGCCGGACGTGGAGGAATTCCCGGGACACATCGCATGCAGCAGCGAATCGCGAAGCGAGATCGTGGTGCCGGTATGGCGCGACGGCCGCATAGTCGCCGTCCTGGACATCGACAGCGAGAAACTCTGCACCTTCACTGAAACCGACCGCTACTGGCTCGAAATAATCGTCAACTGCATATAACAGGTGGCGCACAAACCATTGACCCTCAAATACATACCCCCTCTCCGTGCCGCCAAAAGGGAGCACAGAGGATACAACAAAGGGCTGGTGGTCAATCAGTTAGGCGACACCGGTATTTATATTGAGAAAATTTTATATTTTTGCACCGCAAATCTGAAAACCGAAACAACATGATAAAGTCAATGACAGGCTACGGCAAGGCCGAGGCCATCCTCGAAACAGGAAAGATCACAGTGGAAGTGCGTTCACTCAACGGCAAGACAGCCGACATCAGTCTTAAGACATCCATGCTCCCTAAGGACAAGGAAATGGCTGTAAGACAGAAGATTGCAGCTGCGTTGACACGTGGTAACATTGACTTTTTCATCACATTCGAGCCTAATGCTGCTGACAGTGCGAAAAAGATCAACATGGCGCTGGCTATGGAGTATTACAGCCAGATCAGCGAACTGGGCGGTCAGATTGGAGCGCACAATCTGTGGAGCCAGAACCCTAATGACCTGCTGGCGATGATTCTCCGCATGCCGGAAGTGATGGATGCGAAGAAGCAGGACGTGATCACAGACGATAACTGGCCTGTTGTGGAGGCATGCATCGATGAAGCTCTTGCAAACATCAACGCTTTCCGCGCACAGGAGGGAGAGGTCCTTTACAAGGATGTCACTTCAAAGGTGGAGAACATCATGGAGTACTCACGTCAGGTCGAGACCTTCGAGCAGGAGCGCGTGGAGGCCATCAGGGAAAAAATTTTGAGCAGATTCGCAGAGCTTAAGGCTGAACCGGACGAGAGCCGCCTCGAGCAGGAGATGATCTACTACATCGAGAAACTGGACCTCAATGAGGAGAGGGTACGCCTGCGTCAGCACTGCAAGTACTTCATCGATACCATCACCAACGAGGACTGCCCTGGCAAGAAGCTGGGATTCATCGCACAGGAGATGGGACGTGAGATCAACACCACAGGATCAAAGGCCAATCATACTGAGATCCAGAAGATCGTGGTGAAGATGAAGGATGAATTGGAAAAGATTAAGGAGCAGAGTCTTAATATACTATAATAGAAAGTGGCAGTAGCCACCTGAGGTCCTCCCCACTTCGTGGGTCCCTTCCCTTTTCGGGAGCCAATGCCTCAGGTGGCTACTGCCACTTTCCATATAATTACAGTACAGGAATGATGTACTGGATTCCGAGGGAGATGCGCTGGGTGTGCGGTTTTGTTGCACCTAGCGCTTTTGCATTTTCGGTGAGCTCGAAACCTTTGTAGACGTAGTGGGCGAAGACCTTGAAGCCCTTGTCCTCCTCGAACGGGAACCACTCCAGGCAGGCCTGGGCATTCCAGGCGTTCATCATGCGACCTTTGACGAACGGGCCGTTGTCTTCATAAATGCCTGCAGTTTCATATGCACCCTTGAGGTAGCCGTTCCATTTCGGATGGAAACGGTAGTCAACATTTCCGATTACTGTCAGATACTGGATGTTCTGAGCCACAGATGGACCAGGAGAAAGTGACGAGATACGATGCTGATTATCAAGGCCTGAGCGCTGGTAAAGAACGTCAAGATATGCGAGGATCGGGCCCTTCTCATAGATGTTTCCGCACATCAGATAATAGATATTCTTTCCTTTCGCAAGCTGGCCGGCTGAAGCTGAGTACTGCAGATTGATCGCGCCATCGGCGAACCATCCCATCCAGCATGCTGAAGCAAGAAGCGGGAACTTTGAAGGCTCTACTCCGGCTGGAAGTCCATAGTCCTCGAGTCCTGTCTTCTGGTTTACGACCTGGAAATAAAGATGCTGGTCAGGAGTCAGATAGGCAGCGGCCTTGACACCGGTCTGGAAAATCGCGAAGTTATTGTTGAACTCACTGAACTCCCTGACGAGCAAGCCGTTTACATATCCCTCATAACCTGCTACAGCCAGGAACTGCTTACCTACCACGAGGTCAAACTTATCGTTGAAGCGCCACTTTAGGTTTGCATACTCGATTGATGAAGGGAGATTCTCGACAGTATTCACATTATTATAGCTGTTGAAGGACTGACGGAAATGGTATGACAGATGGTCATTAAGCCTTCCGTAGATCTCAAGCCTCACACGATTCATCTTGAATGAAGCCTCATCGAACTGTCCTGCAGTGAAATATGCATTGGCGCTTGAAGCGAATTCCAGGTTGATATGAGACTTGATCTTCCTTATCTTGTAACCATCATTCATGACTGAATCGCGACGCTCAATGATCCTCTCGACCATTGTCGGAAGCTCATCCTCTGCAATCAGAGTCTTCGGATTATGCTGAGCAAATGCATTTAATGCGAAAAATATCGATAATGTGAATAATAATTTCTTCATAGGTACGTATAATTTGTGTGCAAATATAAGATTTTTGAAGTTTTGCAGAAACAAATATCTTATTTATCAGTATAATATAATTGCAGGCTGGGATTACAGTCTTTGAGTTCTTTGTCATCTGACGTTATTCGCACTTTGATCACATCATGATTACAGGTATGAGTATGAATATTATTAATGAGAGACCTTAAACGGTCTACTACCTGGTTTCATGATTTACTAACCCAATAACGCGACAGACAAATGGACACAACACCTGTACTTAGGTCTTCGGACCTCGAGCGTATCGACGCTATTGCTTGCAAGGCTATCATCGAGTATTTCAAGGCGAAGGACTTTACCTACAGCAGCTATGATGTAGAGGAAGCACTCGCCGGAGTGCACGAGAGATTGGCTAAGAGCTGGGCCAACTATGACCCAGAGAGATCCAAGTCATCTTACTTTGTAAGAATGGCGAGGAACTGTGCCTGCGACGTGATAAGGCGTGAGGCCAACTGGAGACTCCATCGTGTCGGCATGCAGATGACGACAACAGATGGTGAAGTCTACGAGTTGGATTTCGCCGACAGAGAATGCCCGGAAGTATTCCAGGCAGACTACCAGGTCCTCATCAATGAGGAAATGGATGAGGTAGAGAGGGAGATTGACACCCTCGGCTTCAAGACTGCGCTTGCGCTCAGACTTGATGCCATGGGTTACAGTCGTGACGAGATCATGGAACGCCTTGATTGCAGTTACAACTCCGTTTCCGGCCTCTTGTTTCGCGGTCGCAAGCTTCTCAAGCAGAAGCTGCATGCAGCTTAGTTCTCCCCAGCTTGTAAAAGTCCTCTGGTCCAGAGGACTTTTTTGTGTAATTAAATTGCAAGTATCGGTTTGCCGAAGAGGTGGAGGTTGTCAGGGAGGGTGTATGGAAGCTTGCCTTCGATCTCGACGAGTCTGGCACCCCAGAAGAGGTTGGAAGCATAGTTGGTAGCTGTTGCATCTTCGACCGGGATCTTGTCGGTCGAATGGAGATCCTTGCGGAAGGTAAAATTGGCGGGGTTTGAAGTGTGTGTGTAACAAAAGGGCGATGCTGAAATTCCAGCATCGCCCTTTAAATATTTGACACAAAGTTAGTTAAACATCTTGTAGAACGGAGCGAACTTACCCTTCTCTCCATCCTTGTCCAGGATCGCAAAGACCACTTCCTTGAACTTGTTCTTGAACTCAGTCTCTTTAAGGATCTCGTCAAACAAGGCAGCGACCTTGTCTGCCGGGAGACGGAATGCTCCGCATCCGAATGCTCCTGCAACCAATGAATCATGACCATTGGACAGAGCTATACGGTAGATTGTGCGGATCTTGTTCTTCATGATCTCATGGCCCTCTGGAGTGAATCCGCCGTCAGTCGCCTTATACTCCAGATTCTTTCCATGCTTCTCGTTGAAGTCAAGAGCAGCTACGGAGACGATTCCAACCTTGTATGGCTCCTCGGAAAGCGAATACAGATCTTCACTATTACGGAAGACAGTCACGCCTGGAGAATAGATTCCTCCAAAGTTCATGTCCATCGGATATGCCTCGAACTTGATCTCTACATTCGCCTCTACAGCATATACATTCTTCGGATACGACTTGGCCTTGTAGAACTGGAAGAGAGAACGGCTCAATGTCGAAGCCCTGCAAAGAGCCTCCTCCTGGGCCCTTGATCCACTCTTATACATTCCGCACGCAGTATATGCATCAGCAAGATTCATCACGCATGGGTTCAATCCCCTGTCAAGCATTGATTTGGCTGTCTTAAGGCAGTCTTCATTGACAACTCCTTTCACAGTCGGCTCCGAAGACGATGCCAACTCATTCACATCGAATGCCTCAGAATACACCTTTGTACCTTCAAGCATCGGGTCATCGACAGGCAGTTCCACCTCCTTTCCGGACTCACACACATATCCGCCGGCATGGAATATCAGACTATTATTCTTGTATACATCCTGGCGCAAAAGCCGGCCTTTGCGTGGACCCGCCACAAGTCTCTGCTGGGCATATTCACGATCCCATGAAGGGAATTTCTTAGATTCACCCATAATCTTCCTATGTTTAAAATGGCACTTCTAATATACAAATTCGATTTAATAATATAGTATTTACTGCGGGTAAAACACACCGGATGCTCTCCTTTTGAGAAGATCGTCAATCAAGGACCGGACGTCTGGAACCTTCGACATATTGCGCTTTTGCGTCAAGGTCCACCTCTTCAATCTGGACTACCTTCACTTTTGACGGATCAAGGACAGCGATGTTCTTTTCGCAGTTCGGATACTTGGCCCAGCCGCCTTGAGGCCATTCAATGAACAGCACTCCGACTGAAAGAAGAAATTCAGAAGCCTTCACTTCGGCAGCCAAGGTCGTCTTCTTATCGATTTGCGACTCTTTCACCAACTTCTCCTTCGCCACACCTGAAAGTCTATGAGCGATGTATTTGCGCAAATATTTTCCAACAGACACCCCTGTGCCCTCAGCATCCCTTCCCGACCCTTTGATCAAATCAGGCAGACTCTCCCCCAGTTTCGCCTCAACTCGCTCTATGATACCAGCAGGAATCGGAACGCCATAATAAGGCAGACAATTATCTTCCGTCTTCTCCGGCACCTCTACTGTATACACATAATGATGATCTGCAGTCCCCTTCCTTGGCTCGGAATAATGTGCAGCTGTATCAAAAGCCTCTGTCAGGTAAACACCCACTCCGAACTTGCAACCGCTGCCTTCACCCAATGAATCCAAGTTAAACTTATCAAATATGACCGGTGAACCATGATAATATGTACCCATATGCAAAACTATTTTTTTAATTCCTTTATTATTCTAATGAACTCAAAGGCATCATCCGGAAGCTTATACTCCAATTTACCATCACCGTCGCGAAGTTCCATCAGCAGACGGCCCATAAGGTTAGGGCCGACCCACTTGTCTCCTACAAGGTTAGCATTCCACGCATCAGCGCGTCTTCCAGCCTTGGGCTGTTTCTCCACAATGTATTTCCCACGACTGCGTTCCAGCTCCTTACGGAACGCCTCACACTGCTCATACTTCTGTACAATACAGAACTTCATCGCGTCTATAAGCATGCAGCCCCAGTCTTCCCTACGAAACTCCGGCTCATAACTCTTAGCCGTCATCTTTGTACTTGATGACTTTGCGCCACGAGCAGTCTCTCCGTTCCAGACTTTCTTCACGATTTCAGGATCCTTGAACTTCATCATCTGGTAAAGATGTTCGGTCGACTTGAACTCGACACCATCGACCACAATCTTTGCCGTGGTCATATTTCCCAATATCCCCCACTCCTCTTTCGACTTGGAAAAAACCGCACACTGATCAGCCGGGTATTCGGAAATACCCCAATACTCATTATAATTGTCATGAATATACTGCGCTATACTTGGCATAACTACTTATTTTTAAATGTTTACGATATTACCACCTTACTTCCTGCAACATCAATCATCACCTTGAACGACTTATAGCTAATTTCGTTTTCTGTTAACATATACGGAAAAAACCATGATTTCATTATGCAGAATATCAACGAATCATTCCTTTGCTGCCCATATATGAGACACTCTTCGAGGCGGTCTCCTGTGCTTTTTCGAGAGCGGTGCGGACCACATCCTCAGTCATATCGCTCAGACGGAGGCAATCGGCCTCGACCAGAGCATTGAGGAAGGCCGAAGTCGTCCAATCGCCGGCACCCTCCCAGTCAACCACATTGTCATTTGCTACTGGAGGAAGCTTCACCCAACCTGCACCTTTCAGGTTGAAGCGGAGACCTTCAGAACCGAGGGTCTGGATGAATAGCTTATCCTTTCTTCCCTCTGCAAATGAAACGTCCGGCATATTCTGATCAGAGAACTTGACCACATCGCTGACCTCCACGCTATCGAAATCCTTCTTCTCCTTCATGGACGAAGGCTCGAAATACACCAACGAACCCTTTTCACGCAGAGCTTTCGCCATGAGCCTATGCCCCGCCGCAGGATCATCGAAGAAGAACACATCCGGCACAAAGTCAAGTGCAGCAAGGAAGGCCGGAGCCTCATCCCTCATACGCAGGAAATGTCTCCTAGGGAACCTCGAGCCTCCCGGCGAGCCCGAGCGGACGCTGACCTTCGGCGAGCAGTCCGGCTCCAGCTTGTGGGTCACCTTCAGGAGAGTCGTTCCGCCACCTTCCACGTTGGACACGAACCTCATGTTGCAGCCATAGTCCTTCATGGACTCAGCCATCCTGTAGCCCTCTTCCGTCGTATCAAGGACGACTTGAGGATATGCGTCCCAGCCAAAATGAGACAGCATGCACATGACGTTTCCACACGTTCCTCCGACCTCTTCAGCAACTGTCTTCTCGATGAATTTCCTATTCTCCGGTCCCTGTGGATACTCTCTGACAACGATAGTGTCAAGATTGAATATACCTGATCCTAATATCTTCTTCATATTCTCGCTCATTACAGATTCATAAAGTTATTAAAAAATCCTGCAGACTACTGCAGGATCAGGATATTTTTACGGTTGAATGCCGTAATCGGGTCATGATTATCTTATCATGAGAAGATTAAAATCAAACATGTCTCACATAACAGATAATGGAAGCGTCGCGTATCATAGATATAAATATGAGAATATATGATTCCAGAAAACGAAATAGACAGATATAGAGTAATATCTCACACGAGATATCTTTTCAAATTAGGATATAGCAAGGAATATCTTGTGGACAATGTACGCTACAACTATGGAGAAAACTGTCTGTTCCTACCGGACGCGCTCGAAGAGTACGACAGGTTGGTGGTAGAGCAGAGAAGAAAGGAGATACTGGTGGAGATCACCGCCGCCACCGCGCAGGGTATAATCGACGAGATGGTTGCCAATGGCACAGTGGAACTGCCGGAGAGCTATACGGTCAAAGGCACTGACACCGGAAGAGTGATCTTCGGGTCCCGCTCCCCCAAATGTACCATAAACACCCCTCTGAACTACTTTAGAGTAAAACTCTTGAGAAGATTTCCCAAACAGATATAATAAATGAACAGAACTCCGAATCTTACAATGTTGAAGCCGGTAACCGAGTATGCTGAAATGGTTGCCAGACAGATTGATGTGAAGGCATATATGAGCAAGGGCAATGGTATGTACATGAGATTGACGGTATCATGTCATAATTGTAAAAATATATTCATAACTTTATAGTCTTATAAAGGAAACGAGCATATGATAAGTTCGATATTAATGAAGGACGTGGCTTCTTACAAAGGCGAGGGCGTAACGTTCGAAGGGATGGATAAGGTCAACCTTATCTTCGGAAGCAATGGCACAGGAAAAACAACGATTTCCACATTCATGAAGGAGTATAGCGGTTATCTGGAAACAGGAGCTGCCGTGGATGGTCGCTTCGCACAATGCGGAGTTACGTGGGCAGACGATAGCAGGCAGAAGATACTCGTATACAACAGACAGTTCAAGAAGGAGAATATCGGACAAGGCAACATACCAGGCGTATTCATAATGGGTAAAGACGCAGTGGACAATGCGCAGGAAATAGAAAATCTCGAGAAAAAACTGGCGGACAAAACAACAGCAGCCGAAAATCTCAGAACACAGGCCAGCACCCTGCGCTCAAGCGTTCTGCCAGGAGGCGGCATATATAAGGCATACTTTGAAAAGGCTGGAGACAAAATTTATAATGAAGCGACAAGTCATTATGATGACACCTTCAAAAATATAAAGAAAGATTACGTCAAGCGACTGGAAAGAATCATCGATGCTTATAATAGATTGACGACAGTTGAAGTTCTGTCTGAAGAAAAACTGAAAGAACACATCAGTATCGCAAACCAGGCAACTGCCAACCCTATACCGGAACTGAAAGTGGTAGACATATCGCCGCTCATAGAAATCGAGAAGGACACCATATGGTCAAAGGCGGTAGTCGGCAGCGGAGATATTGACTTTGCCGGATTCATAAACGACCTCAACCTGAGCGACTGGGTAAAGAAAGGCATGGAGAAGCTCCCGCAGACGGGCGACGTATGCCCATTCTGCCAACAGCACACGATCACAAGCAGTATCATCGAAAAGCTCAACAGTTACTTTGATGAAAGCTATGAGAAGGACATTGAGACAATCAGACGTTTGACAACAACATACGAGCGTAAAGCCATTGCAATCATTGAAACAATAAGGACATTGGAGCAATGCGAATACGTTGACTCGCAAGAGCTCGACAAGATGACTGATAACCTTGAGAACCTTATCAGAAGAAACCTGACGCAGATGCGCCAGAAGATAGACTTCCCTAGCTGCAAGGTAGACATGGAGGATTGCACTCCGGTTCTCAAAGACATCAACGGGGCAATCAGCATGGCAAATACAAAGATAGTTTCCAGAAACAGCCTGATAGTCCAAAAGCGTAAGATCAAGAGAGCCCTGCCTCAACGGGTGTTGGAATTTTTCGTCAAGAAATACGAAGCCGATATAGAGGCATATGTTAAAGAAAAAGAGACCGCTCTCATAAAAGCACAAGCCCTGGACAGCGAACTAGAAAAGACTAACACAGAAATTAACCACATCGATCAAAAGATATCCGACCTCCGCGCGCAGTCATCAGACTCAACGGCCGTCGTCGAACGCATCAATAAGGTTCTCTTAAAGCACAACTACAAGAGCTTCCACCTTGAAAACTTTGACGATTCATCATACCGCATAGTCCGCAAAAACGGCGAAGACGCCTCCGAAACCTTGAGCGAGGGCGAAGAGACGCTTATCACATTCTTATACTTCCTGCAGCTCCTTGAAGGAAGCACCGTGCGCGGCAAAGACTCCGGCGAACTGATCGCAGTCATCGACGACCCGATATCCAGCCTTGACAACAACATCCTTACGTTCATCGCAAGAGAAATCAAAGACCTAATATTCAGGGTCGGATACGACGATAGCAAGCTCCGACAGCTGATAATCCTGACCCACAACATCAATTTCCACAAGTCTCTGGCGAAGGGACCTGTATATGGCAGTAATACCAAAAGTCCGCAGAAGGCATACTATATCCTCGAGAAGTCTCTAGGAACAGAGTGCACCATCGTCAGAAAATCAGCAAACTCAGGTGAAGTTGAAAGCGAGTACAACGAAATGTGGAACCTGCTGAAGAGGGCGTATAGCAAACTCAATAGCGATAATACAGAAGAAGAGAACAGGGACTATAAATATACGATCCAGAACACCATGCGACGTATCTATGAAACCTTCTTCTCCAACACCTGCGGGATGCGTGACCAGGAAATAGCCAATCTCTTCGAGCACAAAAGTAACCTATATAAATCGGCCGACTGCCGCAACCTTATCGAATGGCTCAACGAAGGTTCCCACAGCGTCTCCCTGAGCGGCTACAACGACCTCCCAAGCGATGAGGTCATCAAAGAATACCTTGCCATCTTCGAGGAAATGTTCCGCGTTACGGGAAACATCGGTCAGTTCAAAAAGCTGATGGGATAGCTCCACTATGCGGACGCTGACATACAATACTCTTTACAGAATAATAGCGAACTCAAGTTTGAGCTCGCTATTATTTATTAGTTTTCTGGTTTATCAGTTTGATTAGACACTCCTGACCTATGGGCTTGCCAGTATATTTCCTTCATCTGAGGAATAGCTTGAGTATGAGGCATGCGTCCTGTCCAGCCATTGACCACCGTACCATCAGCGTTGAATCCGATAAAGTCACAAGCCTCATTATAGGCATCCACAGCATTATCATTACATTCTTGACTAGATGACCAATAACGATACAAGTCCGCACCAAGGCCATACTTATTCTTCTTGCCATCTACTGATTTCAACACAAAATCTCCGAATCCAGGATATAGGCTATCAAGCTCCTGCGCAATAATTATAGCACCGCATTCGCAAGTTGGCTCCTCAAGATAACTGTCATGAGGATGCAACTGTTGACGAGGATCATGATCAAAAAGGGCATGCATGCACTCATGAATGAAGGTCTCGCAGATCGTGAAGCAACGCCTGTCGGCATCCCCCTTTGAGTAGTAATCAATTCTATTGAGGTACACGCAGATGAGAGGATATTCGTCATCCTTTTTCATTGGAGTAAAGTACTCTCCGATAAAGTCATCTGGATTATTGCCATCAATTTCAACTTCTATCGGTTCCCTATCCCCTACCGGAACGTATGAATACTGACGTTCGATATCCTTCAGTTCCCATATGGTGGTAAAAGCGACATCAGTCTTCCTCTGCGCCAACAGCGATCCAAGAGTCGGCATCTTGAGTGCACCTTTCTTATTAAGAGCACCGAACGCCCTGAAAACACTGCTCAGATCAAGATTCTTCACATCATCGATCATCTTCGCCTCCCTCTCAGTCAACGAATAACGACTAGCGCCATCCAAACGGAGAGACACGGTTATCTCAAGGGCCTCCTCCTTACTATGAGTCTTTCGATTAATCGAAGCGACCGTAGCATGGAAGATCTCTGTCAAGCCACGATCAAACAACCTGTCATACTTCAGGTTACATGCCATAGGCACATAACCGAGCTTATAGCCTTTGTAATATACTGCCAAAGCCTTCTTATCGCGAGCATTATCCGGTTCCCTCTTGAAACAGACCTCTGCACCTAGAGGAATTTCATCTATGACGCGATCAAAATCACACGAATACGTTGCTCCAGCAACATAGAACTTATCGAAAAAGATGTATTTTACGTTCATATTTGAATGAAATTCAAGAATTTACATCAAAAACACGCGCACCATTCTCATCAAGCACAAGCAGGGGTATATGTGAACTCGTATGAATCTTCAACCATTTCACACTCAATCCCGTAAACTTCTTCGAGGTACTCGGCATATTCCGCAGTATCCATTTGAGCGATTCTCTCGTCTTCCTGGCTCATCCACTCATCAAAATCACCATCAAAACCGCTCTCATCGAACATTTCATGCAACTTTGTGAAGTCTGCTTCATAGCATCCACGATAATTCTTTATCCCGTCAATGATCAAGAGATCGTGTGCCCTGCTGTAGGCCTCATAATCAATTTCCTCATAGACCTCCGGAAGGCCTTCCTCCAACTGCTCATTGGTAACTTCCTTGCCATTTGCAAAGGCCTCCAACTGCTCAGCCATCGAATCTTCCAATTCGATTTCGAGCTGCTCTTTTTTGTCTAAGTAGGTTAGGTAGGTGGTTAGGGTTATTTTTATTGTTTTCATGTGGTTTTCGGGTTAATGTCATTTGAAATGAAAATCAAAAAGATGGTCGGAACTTTTGTCAAGTAATGATTCATTATCTTAATTCCACATCATATTTGATGCGCTGATTCAACGAAATATCTATTTGTGAGGAGACATCGGTATCTTTAGGGTGATTATCCGATGACCATCCATTCGTTATTCCTCCATCTGGATACAGAACTAATGTGGTGGTGCCATTTGATATTTCCATAGACCTCCAATGAGGCAGAGAGCCTCTCATTCTTACATCCATATCTACAACCGTACCTACATTAAGGAAGAATCCCTGCAGATACATATCCCTATCATTTGAATACTTGAAGTTTTGAGTGAATGACCAGTCGTCGTACTTAGGATTAAAGCAATATGGGGTTCGATCCACATACCTTTCTCCCACATATTTTACAAATACATTCTTAGGTCGGTTAACCTTTGCGATAAAAGCCCTGATGAATTTTGCAAACAACAGAATTCCCAAATGTGATTTCAGATGCTCATCCGTATAAGTGAAAGTCAATACTGAATCACTACTATTATCAATAAACCTCTGAATCATAGACGAATTATGAGTTCGCAACTCTTCCGTGATCAGTGAATCCAAGAGATCATCTGATGAGATTTGCAGCCCTGCATCCAAATATATCATCTCTACTCCACCAGTCATATTATCTATATCCAAACGTGTTTTACTGCCAAGACTATTCTGGTCAAATTCAATCGAATAGACAATATAACCCCAATCAGAGTTCATGCTGTTCCACTTCTTATTATCAGAGAAATACAGCCTTCCTCCTGCATAGGCTATTGGACAGAATCCAAATTGAGAGAAGTTATTCACGTAAGTACGGTCTATGCCGCCATCAAGATTCTTAAGCATGTTCATGACTGCCGGTGTAACCAGCTGTGGCAACTGACCGACAACATGAATCTCATTCCGCCTATCAGGTTTAAGTCCAAGAGTAATCCAGCCACTTTCGCTTATTATGTGCATACCCTGTGCATCATATACAGCAACCTTATCATAGTAATCATACTGATTAACCTCAGAGTTAAAGAACAATATAGCCGATGGATCAGCTTCTATCGCGTGAATAATATCAGCACGAGTTTCCTTTACCACGGTTGGGTATGCATTCTGTATGTGGGCAGGAACTTCATCCTCGATAAGCTCTTTTGCCCACTCGAGCCAATTCTTGAACAATTCGATATCAATCTGATCATAGTACCTTATGGTATTCCTGTCAAGAATCTGATGAGGTTCAGTTACAGTCCTCATCTTGTTAAAAATTTCCTGTTTTATAAGCTTCTTTATCTTAGCCGCATTAAGTTGAGTGGAAATTCCAGCACCGCCTTTTGCAGTATCAAATACGCACAATGTACCTTTCTTAGAGATGAAGAAGTCGATTTCTGAGCGGTCACGTTGCACCTCATCTGCAAAGATATCGCACAACACGATGGCGAAAGTCGTCACTATTTTTATATCATCGACATTTCTTGGGTCAATATCTTCGATCTTGATATCTTCCTTCTTAAACAACTGGATTTCAGAAAAGTTTGTCTGGAGCTTTCCTGCAAAGATAACCCCATGTTTAATATCAGAAGCCATGCAGTCACATTTACCATCATTGGTAACATTATCAGGATCTCTTCTGAGCGGTTTATGAGCACATTCCCAAATAGTCCAGCCATTAGGGTCAAGTGTACTATGACCAAGTTTATATCCCTCTTCTTCAACCACTGCCCTTCCACATTTAGCGCACACAGAATATCCTTGACCAAGACCAGAATTATAATAAAGGATATATGGAGTATTATCCCAACTGTCACTTGTCCTTAATTTGAGAGGACTTTCTCCAAGATGAGATGCCACACATGGTGTAAAAGGAACAGCCGCATCCTGCATTTCAAGGAATTGCGCAGAAACCTGAGAGAACACATTAGAACTTGTATCACGTGAAACACCATACTCCGCCCTGAAGGCATCAGGATATATAACGACCTGTCCATCGGCTAATGGAGATATCTTAAGATACCCGTCCTCCATCTTATAATAGTCGAACGGCTTGCTCCAATCTACTCCTCCTACTCTATATACAGAGTTATTGATCGTAACCACTCGTCCTGGTGCGAATTGCGCCAAAGCACGGACAAGATCAGCTGATGGTTGCTTGTTCTTACCCTTGCGATAGCCGGATTTTGCATCCTGCCTGCTTACAATCAGCTCAATGATATCAAGAGGCATGTTAGCGTTTGGAGTGAACTGATGGGTAGACATAAACTCCAGAAGATTGGTCTTCAACAGATTAGTCCACTTGAAATGCAGACCTCTAAGCAATTTGCTGAAACACTTGTTCGATTTCTGTTGCCATGTAAATGTAAAGGAGTCCACCGTAGTTATAAGATCTTGCTGAGATATTCCCGCATTTGCAGCCTCGTTATTGAAATACGTAGCAAGATTTTTAACAATAGACTGAAATTCCTCCTCCATCTGTTTGGCAGCTTCGATAGTCTTAAGAACAAGGGCATGAATATCGCCAATAGTCAAGGTTCTTCCAACAACCTCGCCGATATTATTCAATTCCTTAACGATATCGCGATTGACCATGTTCGGTGCATGCATATAGTCTTCAAGAGTCTGAATAAATTCAGCGAATGCAGAACGGTAGACATCTGCTCCAGATGCCAGGCATATAAGATTGCCATGGCTATCCTGAATACAATCATACCTTGTCTTTGGTGAACCGGCACCGATAGGATTTTGTTTCGCAAACTTGTAATCTGTAAAGAAATCCATCAAGTTCGTGCCTGTCTCTCCCAAAGCAATATGGTTGAACACAGACTTAAACACATACGCATTGACCTGTCTCTGAAGAATCACCTGGCTGGCAAAATCAACATACGGAGCACCTATCGCCTTGTTTATCAATGTCAAAGGATGCTCGCACACATTACGACTATGTACATCCTGTCCACAAAGGGCAATCGAGGCACTCCTGTTCTGACTCATACGTCCACTTCGTCCGGCCCTCTGCTTATAATTCGCAGCTTTAGGCGGTACGTTGTTCATGACCACAAGCTCAAGGCTACCTACGTCAACTCCCATTTCCATGGTTGTCGAACATGCCAGGATATTGATTACATGTTTATCCTTGAAATCCACAAGGTAATCCCTTGCCTCCTGAAGATCAAGCTGAGCGGTATGCTCTTTCTGCACGAATATCATCGGCAAGCTATAATACTTATGCAACCTTCTATCCCAAAGGTGATGTATCGCCGCTCTATGCTGTGCATGCCATGACTCAATTGCAGCATATGATTTTCCAATTGCTAATGGAAGGTTAGGCATCGCATGCTTTTGTCCTGCACGCTGATAGCCTACTCCCTTAGTATAGTACGGACTCAACCCTTTGAAGCATACATCAAGAGGTCTGCGTGTTTCAGGACACACATATGCAGAATCATATAGTTTGAAAGCTATATCATAAAGGTTCAAATAATATCCCTTTGCATCAAAGTCGACCCATCTTTGGTTCGTGTAGCCTCCACCACGAGCAGAGT
This sequence comes from Bacteroidales bacterium, assembly GCA_017631875.1. The sequence goes on from JAGBSL010000009.1 coordinate 26,601, forward strand.
CAACCTCTATACGGCCTCCTCCATAAACAAGCAGAGGGTCATTACCCGTTGTCAGGACGTTCCACATTTCATCTATTACCTCTTGCGGATTAAGTTGCGGACACGCTTTTTCAACGATCTTGTAAATTCTGTGATCTTTAGTTGGTTTGGTTCTCGGTCTTCTCTTCTCTTTTGAATACTTAAATCTGCCGAGATCAAATATGTCTATGAAAGAGTCTACTTCTCTAGCATTGGGATCATCAATCTTGATGAAGAATGAACCGTTATTTCTGACATCAAAGTCTAGATACACTTTAAGCAGGTCTCGCCATTCAGCATCAGTAATTTCGGAGCTGAACTTAGCTGGTACACTTATACCTTCCAGTTTAGGATAATATGTTCTGAACAATCCAAGGGTTTCAGGAGCGTTCGCTTTCTTAGGACGGTTGCTCAATGCGTAGTACATGATAGAATGAGCATATCTTCTTGACTTCCAACTGTCTGCTGTAACAGAATGGTTGAATATGCGCTTTATGTCAGCATCGCCTGACAGGGCCTGTTTTGATGTATCATAGATGCCATAGAGAAGGTCAAAATCTACAGCATGTTCACTCATCAACATGTCAGCAATATCTCTCCATGTCAAATAATCGTGACCACTTTGGATCTTATTGATCAGGGTTTGCAGTTTCATCGCCTCAGCTAATGCACCATTAGTGGTTGAAGCCTTTGAAAGAAGATTTTGAAATTCTGCATTATATTCTGCAAGTCTACTTGGATCCAACTTCAAAAGTGCATCTAAAATTCGGCTGTAGACCCATTCCCTTTCAACCTCAACATTCTGCGAGAGAGTTGCCTTTGAACAACCTTGTCTACTGTCAACAAAAGAAATGTACTGCTGACCCTTGTGCGGTTTATCGTCGCCATTCTCAATCATTTGCTCCAGCAATGACGGAGCTATGATGCGTCCTATGAATGCAGTAGGACACGTAAGCAGTTTGAGGAACTCTCTTGACGTTTCCTCAGAATTTCCATCTTCATAGTTTTTGACATTAGACTTGTTGTTGTCCTTTCCGCAACATGGACATACGTGACCCTTAGAGAACAGAAAATCGCCACTTGCGTCCTCAACCAGTTTACCTCCTGATATTTCAGCAAGAGAAGCCGCATGTGACGGTGGCATTGCAGTACGATCCAGCAACGAGATCAATCTCTCACTAGAAATCTCCTCTGCTTTATGAACAGCCCCACCATCTCTATTAATTGTTTCATCACCATCCTCATCAACATCAAAGACATCCTTCACCTCACTCTTCGTTTCAAACGGAATCAGTTTGCCATTATCACCTACCTCGGAAGCAATCACCAAGTGTCCACACTCGCTACATACGTACATAGGGAATACACCGGCGCAATCTGCAAGTCTACACTGCGCCCCTTTATCCAATGCAGGGAAGAAGAAATGGGACTTGGCTTTCATAGTCTTGGTTTCATCTGTCAGAGAGTCCAAAATGCCAAGCTTTGCTTCCAGGTCAGACCCACTTGCAATCAAAGAATTAATTGTCATGTAATTGTCCGACCCTGTACCATACAATCTATCCTCAGTTGCCCGAACCTCAGCTTGCGAGATGCTGATGCCGGAATAGTTGCTTATCCTTGTCAGAGACCTCTTTCCTTCGATAACTTCTATATCAGCTACAGTCTGTCCACTGATATCAGCTATGAATTTCTTGAGATCAGCCTGTCCATTGGCACCAGATATTGTCGCCGATGATGTGACGAATCTCACTTCATCTGGCCTTACACCAAAAGCATGCATAACCCTGCGCAGCAGATATGCAAGTTCTGCTGCTGCAGCACCTGTAAAAGTATGCGTCTCATCGATAACGATCCACTTGAGAGTGCCTTGGGACCTTTGGAAAATAGCATCATCCTTCTGTCGCAACAGCATATACTCCAGCATGGATGGATTAGTAATCAATATGCTCGAACCTCTACCCCTTATATCTTCACGAGTGATTCTTTCATGCAGAATTTCCGGCGCGTGCGTTCCTACCCACTTTCTCGCATCTTTAGCAGTATTTTCAGCAGTGCTCTTTGCAACATTATATGCCGCCAGATACCCCTCATCGCTGTTATCCTCAGGAGTATTACCGTTATAAACGGCAAAAGAGATCTCTTTACCATGATCCGCCAGATTATATAGGAACTTGTCAATTCTTTCCTTCTGGTCATTCATCAGGGCATTCAACGGATAGAGGAACAGGGCCTCAACCGGATGCCAATCACCAACAGATCGACCGACTGCAGTGTCCGACAGATACTTGACTACTGGAACAAGGAAACACTCCGTCTTACCTGATCCCGTACCAGTTGTAACAACGATTGATTTCTTTTCAGTCAACAATTTGCTCCATGCTCGATATTGATGCTTGAATGGCGTGAATTTCTCTCTCCATACTGGAGAAACAAGATTCTGTGCATCGACAGCGTCATTGCCTACCGTACTCTCCCAAGGATACATAGACTGAATCACCACATTATCTCCATTAACCTTAGATATGTAGTTTTCAATGTATTCCTCAATGAATCGTCTCTCACGATCATTCATCGAATCTGTAATCCACCACGACCTCAAGGTATCGCGGACTTGAGTCTTGCAATTATTGTAAATGTCCTGAAATTTCATATTATTCGTCTAAATTTAATTTTTCCATCAAGGTCTTGTATGAAGCATCTCGTAAAAGATAATTATAGATCTCTATTCTTTTTTCTTCGGATAAGGTCCAGACGTTTAGTTCACCACTCAAAACCAATGCGGCATACGTATCTATACGAGTATTCGCTGTAATCCTTCGACAATATCGGATCCGTTTGATTTTAGATATATATAATTCGATAAATGCATCAAAGTTTTTATTCCCCTTACATGGCGAAGTCTCCCTGAGGAAACGCAAAAGCAACCCATTATTGCTGACTACATCTCTCAAATTCCGGCAACCAAGCATAAGCCATGAAAACTTTTTCGCCATTGAGATATTCATAAGGTAATCATAATCAGGATAACCTGCTGTATATCTTAAATATGAAACCAACAATTCGAATGTAGCATCTTCACTACCTTCCCAATAATCCTCAACTTGCAGATGATGTTCAAGACATATACTCCAGAACTTCTCATCAAATGGTGGCAGGAAAGGAGAAACATATCTGTATATCACATCCGAATGGGAATCCCTGATAGACTGGAAGACAATACAAAGGTCCTGGTCGTCATATCTCCTGAATCCTATAGGAACTGTCAAATAAAATTTGCCATCAGTTTCATCATACCTCTGCGCCCGCAACAACCTCTTAGTATTCCAATTATAGAAATAAAATTCTGTAGGATCAGGAAAATCTGCTACTGCCTCTAAAAGAAAGACACCATCTCCACTACGTTTGATTCTATAACGGTCATCCGAGTATTCATCCAGTTTTAGAAGACTTTCAGTACACCCGTATTCATCAAACGTTCTAGTGAAATAAAAAGGCTTGCTTCTCTCATAAAATCTTGGCGACCTATAGACCTTTCTAATTGGATAAGTCAAAATTATATCCTCTAAATCAAACGGATAATAAATCAGGCAGCGACACTCGCCTACTGACCGGTCTCCGACGAAGAACTCCTTTGAATTCTCCGGTTGATAGTCATATATACACTCGTACTCACATCCATTAAGACGAATGACTTGTCGTTCAAGATCTCGACAGGCATCAACTAGATAGACTCGCAACTCTGTACTTTTTCCACATGATACCCTAACAGTAGCAAGACCAAAATAAGACTCAATCTGCTCAATGGCATTTCCTTCTGCATCCAGATACTCTACATTATATTTGTCTAATGTATCTCCACCGATGCAAACTGTCATTTTTTCAAGATCCCGATGCGATAGCAGCAGAACATCATCAACAGACACATCCATATGTTTGATCTGCGCGTAATACTTATCCCCGACGATTGACACACAAGACTTATCAAAAACGCCTACCAAAGAATCTGACGACAAGCCAATCTCAATCGTACCATAAGGGGAAAGTCTAACTTCTCTACCCCTGACAGTAATTGTCATAGGTTCATTGACAGGAATGAATTCAAATGATCCCAATGAAACATTACGTTCCTCGTTCTCATGTTGAATAAAGTCCCTTCTTAAAACATATAATTGCGCATCCTTTGGATTGCTATACATCAAAGACTGATAAATATCACCGTACAATTTTATGACATCGTAACTCTCGAATACATGTATCGGCTCATCACTGACTGCATCGAATCCATTGTCCAATCTAATACCAAACGGTCCCGGTACGTCCTCAACAAATATCTTAAAAGAATGAGGGATTTGATCATGAGAATCATATTTAGCAATCACACGACCATCAAAATTATCTGCGGTAGAATAATATGCAGGATTCGCACACCTGTAATACGTCCATCCCTTTTCACCCACAAGCACCTCTTGTTCATCATATGATCTGACTACAAGATTAAATCTTGTACATTTCTTAAGATCCACTCCACAGTCCGAAAGCATTGAACTTGGTATAGCGCCCTTTTCTGTAACTGATGTGAAACACAACAATGGAACCAGCTGATTGCGCATTCTTCCATTTTCAATCCTTCTGTCAAAGCGCCAAACCAAAGAGAATATACTACGATTCACTTCCTTCCTTACAGCATGGACAAATTCATATATTCGAGTTTCATAACCAGGGAACTGCTCCTGTATATACTGAACATATGCTTCATCCTCAATGATACGGTTAAGATTTTCAAAAATACTTCCACGTTCTAGTATCGACTCCCTGATAGCATCATTTGTTACTCCTTGAGCAATCTCGTCTACGTCAGCATCGCCACTTCTTAACGCCCTGAACAGTTTTGGAATATTACGGGCAATATTAGTGTTAGCATCGGAGAGAATATACTTCCATGGAAGCCCTCCTTGGATATACAACGAATCAAGATAGCGATTTCCACCACGCAGATTAATGCGCTTGACTCTTCCTACAATTCCTCGAGGCAAACTTTGTATGCCGGTGACTCCTAAACTTCTAAAGACAGGCAAATCCCCTTGACCATACCCATCATATTCTCTCTTATACCATTCTGCACAATATAGAGACAGATATTCCGCGTAACGCAATACGCCATCGCGACTTTGACCTCTGAGGACTTTAGAAAGAAAAGCGCGCAAACTGTCATATTGTTCGGAGCTTATCATCCATGTCCAATAAAAGTCACTCTCGCCATGACATAAGCCCTCCCATGGAGACCAGATCCTACTTTGGTCCTGGACGGCAGGTTCACTTACACCTGCCTGGTCAGGTAATTCTACACTCGATCCTTGTGGTAGTTCTTCATCTGTAAAACCAAAGTCTGCCATCAGGTTTCTTCCCTCAGCCTGCGGACTGGTTATCACTACAGTCTTTTCACCATCATGCATTTCCACCTTATACATGGTGTATATGCCCACAATCCGATCTTTATCATCATCTTTAAATCTAGATATGATCTGGCTTCGAAGATTACTTGTGAGGTCAAAATAGGAATAGCTGTTCCACAATTCAGGGGCTCTCCTTATGATTTTCCAGAACGGCTTCAAGGTGTCATATACCCTTTTATCAAGAACGCGTCTATCATTAGGGGAAACAGCCTCGAATTTCTGAAAGCAAGAGGAATTCTTAGCCACCAAGATGCCCTGTAATAGCATAAAGTCATCTAAGGTTCCTTGTTGAAAGTATTTCCTTACAGAATGGTAGATTTCGGTTAGCGTATTATAATTCACAACAGAATGCATATCTCAAATGTGATAACTTTCAAATTTAGGAAATCCGGATTAGAATTCAAAGCTAAAAGGGGAAGCTAAGGTATTACAATGGCTAATTTTTTATTTTCGCATACCAAATTAAAATCATACCTTTGCAACGTAAGGTTATCAGACAGTAGTTCTTTGACAGTCTATATCAGGTTAACACGAATTAATTGCTTGATTTTATTAGCTTTTGCCTCACTGTTTTTGAGGACGAAAGCACTTAATCCGAAGTATAACCAACTAAACGATATCGATATGGAAAAGAAAATTTCTATCTGTGACTACCTTACTGATGCTTCAGCTTACATCAATGCCCTCTACACTCTCAGCCAGGAGAGGGAGTGGCCTTCTGAGCCTACAAAAGAATTCCTCACCAGTGATTTCTGGGAGGCTTATGTGGACCAGATAGTGGAAGATGGGCTAAAAGTTGGACAGGATGGCTATATTCATAGCTACTTGGAAGACTACGAAGAGGGGCTCTGTGGCTAGCCCCTCTTCTTTTCATGGACAAACAAGAGCGCCTGCCGTACCCTGGTAATCGCACGCATATATTATTATAATTTTTAAACTAAATTCGCGGCCGTTATCTCATTATGTCTCCGGATGGCATGTGGCATATTAAACAGTCACGTGGGACGACATAAAATCCATCAAAGGGCAGCAAACACTGCCTATCGATCGCCATGGTGTGGGAACACACCGTCAGGTCCGGGATTCAGTAAGGCTCCTCCAGAGGAGCACACTAAAAAAGCAGGCGCTCTTTTTTATATAAACGTCATGACAGGAAGTTTTGCAGAATACGTTTCCGAAAGGACAATCATCGACCTGGTCGTCAAGGAAAGAGTGAAGATTGCGTCTAAAGGCAGTCTTTCCGGTAAGAGTGTCCCAGAGACAGCCTTGGAGATCCAAAAGATGACTCCCCGACGCAACGATTGGAGAAGGCTTAGACTTCATTCCAGAGTCGGCAGGACTTCCACGGAGGAACTGAACACTGCTACCCTCAGGAACACGATCAACTTCGATCTGAGGAAATACAGGTCAGGCGAAGCAAAGGCTCCGAAATATCTCCGAAGGCTGCTTGAATTCACCAGTAACATTATCGACATCGTAAATTCCGACGCACCGATCGACTTCAACGATTGCATCCGGATCATGGCCAAGTTCAAGAAGAACGAGGGTGACACCGCCATATACAGGCCGCTGTCCATATACACTTCCCTTGAGGCTAAGACCCTGATTTCGCTTGCGACCGGTTATTTAAGTTCGGTGCTGGACAAGCATCTGCATAAGGAAATCCTGTCATATCGGCCGAAGCGCGAATATCACGGCCAGAAGCACTACGCAACGGACGGAAATGATGCGATCATCGGGCTGAGGAAGTTCACCGATGATCATAGAGGCCAGCATATCTATGTAGCCGAGTGTGACATCCAGAAATTCTTCGACATCATCAACCATGACGTGGTACTAAAATGCTTCGCTGATATTGCGTCGGAGGCTGGACTTCCGGACTACCATCAGGTCGAGAGGATTCTTAAGGCATATCTGGACTCGTATAGCTTCCAGAAGGACGTCATGAATCTGAATGACGACGAGAACTACTGGAGCAGATACCAGAAGCAGCAGGAGATCAAAAACCACCGCTTCGCATGGGTGGATGACGAATGCTTCAGCACATGCTATGAGAGCGAAGAGGAGTTCAAGGCATGCAGGGATTACCTCGGTGTACCGCAGGGTGGAGCTTTGTCGTGCATCATTTCCAACGTGGTCCTCAACAGCGTGGACAAGGCGGTCGTGGATGAGAATGATCCAGACAGGTTCTTCGTGCGCTATGGCGACGACATACTTCTCGCCCACACCAGCTATGAAAAATGCCACGAGTTGATGGATTCATATGTATCTGCGCTTGAGGCACACCATCTCCCCTACCATCAGTTCAAGCCTTTGACCGAGTGCAAGGACGGCGCAAAGACGCTGAAGTCGTTCTGGGACATGAAGTCGAAAGAGCCGTTCCTCTGGGGACCTGGCGAAGGCAATGCTTTCGAATGGATCGGATTCGTAGGATACGAGGTCAGATACACAGGCGAGGTCCGCATGCGCAAGTCCACCCTCGACAAGAAGTTCGGCGCGATCAACAAGAAGTACCACTCATGCCTGAGGAAGGACAAACCGAAAAACTTCCCTAAATACATACAAAGCACCCGCAGAAAACTGTCCAGCATCTCGTCATCACTCACCAAGATGAAGGCGCTGAAGCTGAACAGGTATTCGATATTCCAGGCCAAAAGCCTCGACCGCTACAGACTGCAGAAGATACAGAGACTCCAGGCCAAGCTCACCCGAAAGTTCTATCATCTATCCTGGGAAACCGGCAAGTCCATAGACCTGGAATACAACTTCATCACCCAAAGGGAAAAGGGCGCCGAGCACAGCTTCTACAGCAAGCTTACTTCGATCAGCAATCAGACGCAGTCATAAACTGACTCACTCTAAAACCCGACGAAACGGTTACTCCCCCATTAATGTCGGAGTAACCAAAACATTATCAAGTTCGAGGGCCCAGGAGAAAATTTCGCGGAACTGGTCTACGGTGAAGACTCCGGACTGGATGCCTACCTCGTGGAGGTGCCAGCGGGTATGACCACCCTCCTCACACTTGCGTCTGAGGGCATCGATTTGCCTGAGGATCTCCTCTTTCCCGACTCCATCTATACGGATATTGTAACCCTTGTTATAATGCCTGCTGAATCTTGTCTTATGTGTGAGATGGAAGGCCTTCTCGCCGTCGGTCTCGTCTGCGTTGGTACCGCAGATGACCACGTCGTGAATGCTCCAGCGGCTTGATTTCGGAGGGAGGAGCTTGGACGGCTTCCAGTCGGTGCCGTCGACCTGGTTGATTACGGCAAGCATATCGGATGGAATATAGATGAGGGCCTGCTCGATGAGTTCCTCAGGCACTCCGTAGTAGGCAGCGGCAATACCTCCGGCAATAGCAGCCTCGGTATCAGCATCGCCACCAAGGTAGATAGCCTTATGGATGACATCCTCGTAACTGTCGCCCTCGAGGAAAGCTATGACCGAGTCTTGGATGGTCGGTTCTGCATCAACGATTCTTGCATGCGAAGCCTCGTAATCTACCTCACGGTTTGCTCTCGCCTGAAGGATCTCCCCACGCACCTGATCATACGAACGGTGAAGGTCGTAGCCGAAGGTCTTCTCAAGGTAATCACGGATTTCATCCTTGGTTGCACCGGTGCGGGCCATGTATATGGCAGCCGCAGCGGCCTGAGCTCCGGCGATAGCTTGCGGACTGTCGTGACTCGGAAGTGCCGACTCCTTGGCGAGCTCGAGACACTCCTCAAGAGATGTCGCGAGGTAGCCCACAGGACTCACCCTCATGACAGCGCCGTTATGCGTACTGCCGGGACTCATCCTCGTCCCGCTGTCGCGGAACCTCTTGAAGGAACTGCCATAACCCGCATTAGGATACTCCTTCGCCCACCTGAGCAGCGACTGGGCGATGTCCACCCCATCCCTATCAAGCATCCACTGAGCTACCGCAATTGTCAACACGGTATCATCAGTTACGGTAGAACCGCTTGTAAAAGTCTTGAATCTCTTGCTTGAGACCGGTTTGGCCTCTCTTGTCGAACCGGCCACATCGCCGATCACCGCACCTATAATTCCTTTAATCATATCTTTGGGGATTACTACAAAGTTACTAACTAAATAATATACGCAAGGAAGAGATAATCCATTATGCAACGAAAATAATTTCACTTAAAGTCTACTTTAGCACGGTTTATGCAGTAAAAGCTACACACTAAAAACTTAACCAAATCTGATGAAATTGTAATTTTCATTCTTTTCCCGTCACAAAATTACTTACCTGTGCCGCAATTTGGCCCAAGGTCAATTTATCTTTGCCCTTTAAATAGGGCGAATGAAGAAATTTATGAAATTTTCTTCAATTTCTGACTAACAACTTACAAACTACTTTCGTATCATATATGTCAGGCCTCAAAACAGGCCTGTCGAGACAAGATGCACCGACACATCTAATAATAACATTAAAAAACGACTGCCTATGTCACTAAAGATCAAATAAGGTTAATCCAAGGCTCGTTGGCCTCCTTGAATTATCACGAACCATTAACCATTGGCCAAATCCGACTACTACAATCATCGTCACAAGGACGAAAGATTCTATCGTTTAACCTTAATTGATTTTACTGACTTATGGCAAAGAGTGCACACTACAAGTGCGCCCTTGAGGGCGCGTCGTCTGACCTTTTTGGAGAGTATCTCTATTCTCTCGTGGACATGAATGTCCGCAAACTCACAAAAAAGTTTAACTCAGTGGTTTCCGAGCAGGACAAGGAAGACATTGTACAGGACATCTGGCTCATGATGCAGAAGAAGAAGCACATGGTCAAGGAAGATAACAACTTCAAGGGTTGGGTATACATGTGTTGCAGAAACTACATTTATTCATTCCTCCGCGAGAGGAAGAAAAAAAATGAAAGAGAGTTCCCTACAGACCACCTCTGGGGCATCCATGACACCCATTCACCTGAAAAGGACTACATCTCACGCGAGGTCGAAAAGCGCCTCCATGAGGCTATCAGAAAACAGACCACTGAGCAGCAAAAGGTTGCAGAGATGTTGATTGATGGTGTACCATACAGCAAGATGGCACTCATACTTGACTGCAGTGAGAACACTGTCAGAGGCAGAATTTTCCGCCTCAGAAACAATCTAAAGGTTGCAAACTAATCCAGTTTGCAACCGGGATCCAACCACCACCTAACATTTCACAACCTAACCCGTATTATTAATGTAACGAACTTAAACTCCCAACTATGAACACTCAGACAATGAACACAAAGACCCAGATTATCAACCTCCTCCGTTCGACCAATAGAGAGGGCATAGAGAATGTAATCAACCTCCTTGAGAGCAGCAACTTCTTCACTGTCAAGTGTCACAGCCACCACAAGTACACCGGTGGCATGGCAGACCATGCACTTGAAACCTTGAACATTGCCCGCAAGACATCGCGTGGCATCCCTGAGGACAGTCTCATCATCTGTTGTCTCCTCCACGACATCTGTGATATCTATGGTCACTGGAAGTACAAGGGCCATGGTCAGCGTTCTGCTGACCTTGTAGCAAAACACTGCGGGTTAAAACTCAGTAAGGATGAGTGGAATGCCATCCGCTACCATATGAGAAGAGGCTACAAGAGACCAGACCATACTCGATTGGGGATGGCAGTCTACTATGCAGACAAGGCAAGTGCTGCATCACAAGCTGTATCTGCTGCATTGAAAGGGTTCTTCTGCAAAGCATAGCCTTAGCAACTTAACAAAAGATTTAGTAAATTTGTGTTCCTTTTAGAAAACTCATGGAACTGACAGGACTTAATGACAAGCAGCTGGAAGCTGTACAAGCTACCGAAGGAAGGGTAAGGATAATTGCCGGAGCGGGCTCCGGCAAAACTCGTGTGTTGGCATATAGGTACGCTTACCTTGTCGACGAGCTGGGAATAGATCCGGGCAACATCCTGTGCCTGACCTTCACAAACAAGGCCGCCCAGGAGATGCGCCACAGGATCAACTCCCTGATCGGCGGAGAATACGCCAGCGACTTCATCTGCACGATCCACTCCTTCTGCGTCAAGTTCCTTCGCGAAGAGATCTTCAGGCTCGGATACCCCAAGACATTCCAGGTCCTCGATGAGGAGGACATGAAGGCTATAGCCAAGGAGGCGCATGAGGAGAACGGCCTGGAGCGCAAGGAATCGACCGTAGAGAGGTTCCTGAGGGACTTCTATAAGACAAAGGCTCTTACCGGAGAGGAATACATCAAGACGTTCCTGCTCCCGGGAGGGCCGCAGCTGTTTTCGCAAGAGACAGCCGCGCAGCTTACCAAGGTCTATGGAGAGAACCATGTCGGACTGTTCACCAGCACCATACTTAGAGAGAGGAAATACCTTTCCCTGGACTTTGACGACCTGATCTTCTTCACCATCTACATCCTCGAGAACTTCCCCGAAGTGCGCGAGAAATGGCAGAAGAAGATGAATTATGTCATGGTGGACGAGGTGCAGGACTGCAACGGACTGGACTGGAAGATATACGAAACGTTGAGCACCAGACATGGCAACCTGTTCCTGGTAGGTGACCCTGACCAGACAATCTACGAATGGAGAGGAGCCGACCTGCCGCAGTTCCTCAACTGCAAGCCGCAGACCGACATAGTCATGGCCCAGAACTACAGGTCTACTGCAACGATTCTCAATGCAGCCAACTCTATCATCGAGCATAACGACGAACGCATAAAGAAGGACCTGTTCACATGTACCGGCCTCGGAGAGAAGATCATCCACTTCCACGGTAAGGACGAGAAGAAGGAGGCGGACTGGATCTCGCAAAAGATTCTCAATACAACAGATAGCCTGTCCGACTGCGCCGTATTGGTGCGTTCAGCTTATCTCACCCGCGCGATCGAGCAGTCGTTCATGAAACATAAGATAAGCTACGTCATCTGGGGCGGCGTGCGGTTCTTCGAAAGGAAGGAGATCAAGGACTCGCTGAGTTACCTCAGGCTCGTCGCCAGCGGCGACGACATGGCATTCAAGCGCATAGCGAACGTGCCGTCGAGGAAGATCGGCCGTAAGGCGATGGAGGATATAACGGCGACAGCCGAAGCCAACGGATGCAGCCTGTTCGAGGCTTTGCGCACCCTCTCGTCAACAAGGGCATACGCTAAAGAGCCAATAATCAAGTTCATAGAGTTGATTGACACAGCGAGGAAGCTTGCCGCTGACGGCATGAGCATAAGCAACCTTCTGGAGTATCTCCTGGCGAACAGCGGCCTGAACGAACTGTACCGCAACGACGAGCAGGAAGAGAGACTCGAGAACCTCAACGAGCTCGTGCAGTCGATAAAGACCTACGAGAACGAGCACAAGGAGGACGAGATCACCTTGGACACATATCTGCAGGACATTGCGTTATATACCAATGCCGACTACATGAAGGACAAGAACTTTGTCAGGGTGATGACCATCCATCAGGCAAAGGGACTTGAATTCCCTTATGTGTTCGTGGCTGGACTGAACGAGGGCGTGCTTCCGAACAAGCGAAGCGTCCGCGAGAGGAAGAAGAAGGCGATGGAGGAGGAAAGGAGGCTCATGTATGTTGCCGTTACACGTGCGCAGAAGAGGCTGTTCCTGACCGAATCTGAGGGCTACTCCGTTCAGGGAGGATTTGATAAGCTACCATCAAGATTCATTCGCGAGATAAAACCAGAACTCCTTATCACTGAAGGAGATATGGACGAGGGATTGTGGAACAGAGCGTGCAGTTTCAGCAAGACAATGGACGCGGAATGCGGTCTGCTCTCCCCTAGTGCGCCCCGCCCTGGACTCACAGAAGGAGACGAGGTCATGCACAAGGTCTTCGGCAGCGGCATCGTACGCAGCGTATATGACGGCGGCGATTACTGCGAGGTCGAATTCTTCGACAGCGGCCTGCGATCGCTGAAGTCTGACAAACTGACAAAACAGAAATAACACAAGATAATAATGGCTGAGAATACAATGACGCCCCTGTGGCTGGACATCAAAAAGGAATATATTGACGAGAACTTCGAAGGAGTGCTCAAATACCTCCATAGAATGGTAAAGAATCCTGATCTCCAGGACAGTTTTTATCAGACTACGGTAAATCTTCTTGAGGAAAGGATGCAGGCGCTTATTGAAAGCGTCACTGCTGCTCCGCTTCAAGAAAACATGTGCAAGGATGCGGACCTTAAGCTTTACTGCAGGATGTGCGGACTGTATATCCTGACATTTCCTGATGATTCTGAGTTAAGGAGAAACGCATACTCGCTCATGCTTCAGTGTCTGCTTCTGCTTTCGCAGCAGCACATCGAGGAACTGGCCGAGCTGTCGGTTGCAAATCTTCTCGGACGTATGAGTGAAAGACGTCCTTTCTCATGGGAGGACATCATTGAGTTCAAGGAGCAGGTGCTTGCTCATAAGATCGTCAAATCCACAGTTTTGACCGACGGTCTTGACGAAGAATTCAGGTTTGCAGGTAAAGGTTCTGTAACCATGAAGAAAGGAGTGATGGAACTTTCATGCCTTTCTCCGGATGATTCCGCAAGAGCTGGCCACATATCAGCTGTGGAACTACTTGACGGACAGCTCCATATCATGTCAGAAAAGGATGCAAGACTAAAGAAGTCCGACCTGGACAACCTCCAGGCCATGTCCGATTTCACTGACGGATTCATCCATGATCTAAAAGAGTGTACCGTAAGACAAAACATTTACAAGAAGCACTATGAAGACGGAGATACTGCCGAGGTCGTGATTGTCAGCAAAGGCCAGCGCATTAAGGTCAGGACAATCAGCAAGGAACACGAAACAATAGAAGGCTACATCAAGACGCCAGAACTGTCAAACATAAATTACTATATCGAGGACTTCAACAAGTACCTGCTTGAAGGCGACATATTGAGACTTGAGATTGTAAATGCCGATGACGGAATCTTCAGCCTGGACGAGGAGTTCAAGGATTACATCATCAATGACAGGAGCGACGACACAGTGAGCATCTGCGCGTACATCAATAGGATAATCCCTGACAGGACAGGAAACGAGAAGGTCTACATGTGGTGCGATCAAGGCTACGCCGTGCAGGCTTTCGGCAAGGGCGAATACAAGGAGGGGCAGTTCGTGATGGTCAAGATCCTGAGCTATGGCGAGCATTCGTTTTACGGCACCGTCCTGACAGAGATTCTCTGCGAGAGCGACGAGGACTTTGACGTTGATGAGGCAAAAAGCGATTGCGTTGCGGGCTTCGCGCTTCCTGCTGAAGAGGAGAAAGAGGAAATCGGAACACTATCGGCTGAAACAATAAAAATGCTCTGCAGGACACTTAGCGTCTACCAGAAACATCTTCTGAAGCCTTCCGACAGATATAGGATACTTTGCACCATACGCATATTGGCCGAGATGACTAAAAACACTGAGGACGCAAAATATGCCAAGTTCCTGTCGGAATACATGGAAAATCTTGTATTCTTCGCCAGAAGTGAATACGACAAGATACGCCTTATGGAATATGATTCGGAGGCCGAGCCCCAGAGCGTAGCAAGAAGAAAGCGCGTTGTGGAGATACTGAAGGCGTACGGAGACGACTCCATGAACGAGATGCTTGACCAGATCGTCGATACAGACACAGACGAACTGATAAAGAAAATTGCGATCCTGGTGCTCTCATGTAACCGCATCGACCACGTCATCAGCAAGTCCATGCAGAACGTGATCAAGCGAGAGGTCATCAAATGTCTTGCGATCGAAACAGAAATAGAGGCAGACCTCGACGAAGAGAACGGAACATACCTCGGCATAGAGAATGACCGCCAGGAATTCAAGACTTCGTTCTTCATTGCTCCCAAAAACGCTAAGGAACAGAACCAGAAACTGACTATCCTCCGCGGCGTTTGCGCCTTCCTTAACACAAGAGTCGGTGGTACGCTTTACCTTGGAGTGGACGACCTCGGATACATCAAGGGAGTGAGCCAGGATATCGAATATATGGAGAGGACCACATATGGAAGGTACAAAGGACTTGACGGATACATGCGTCTCATTACCGATGAGGCAAAAAAGATATTCGATATCAGCATATTGACCAACATCAGGATAGTCCCGATGTATGACAACCAGGTCGTGGCGATTACTGTAAGTCCATATGAATATGACATAGTCAAGGTTGAAGACCAGGCATGGATACGAATCAACAGCGAGACTGTCAGGATGTCAGAGGCTTCAAGGCGACAGATCATGGCAGACAGAATCCTTTCGCAGAAGGAAGATGCCGCCAACATCGCAACGCTTATGGATGCGATCGAGAACAAGAGGCAGGTTATTCTCCACGGCTACAGTTCGTCCCACAGCGGAGAGATCAAGGACAGGAAAGTAGAGCCTTTTGCGTTTGCGGCAGGAAAGAAGACCGTATGGTGCTATGAGCCTGAGACGAAAACGAATAAGGTCTTCAAGATCGACCGCATCAGCAATGTAGAGATACTCGCCGAAGGATGGTTGTTCGAAACACACCACAAAAAGGGCAATATGGACATCTTCCATATGACCGGAGATATTCCTGTCAACGTCAAGCTCGAGCTTACACTTAGAGCAAAGAACATTCTTACCGAGGAGTATCCTGAGGCAGAAAAGTATCTGATCCCTACCGAAAGCGACGACAGATGGATTCTGGAAACAGCAGTGTATCAGATGTATGGAATAGGAAGGTTTTACCTTGGCCTGGCCGGAGATATCCACATTATCGAAGCACCTGGACTGTTGGAGTATGTTAGAGAATACATTGCCAAGCACATAAGCTAGCTGCGGGCACGATTTTGGTAGTGCTAATTTAAAATTATTTTAAATTAACCAAAGATGAAGAGATTACAAGATAACGTAACCATAATTACTGGTGCAGGCAAGGGTATCGGATACGGCCTTGCCGAAGCATTCGCCGAGGCGGGATCAAACCTCGTGATTACAGGCAGAACCGAATCAAGACTTTTGGCCGCAAAGGAAAGACTCGAAGCTCAGTACGGAGTGGAAGTTCTCCCTATCGTGGCAGACGGTGCTGATGAGGAGGCAATCAAATCGGTTGTCACCCAGGCTGTAGAGAAGTTCGGAAAGATAAACACCTTGGTAAACAACGCACAGGTATCAAAGTCAGGATTGCCACTTGTGGAACATACACGCGAGGATTTTGACCTCGCGATCCTTTCGGGACTATATGCCGCATTCTTTTATATGCGCGAATGTCACCCTTACCTCAAGGAGACCCGCGGTTCGGTGATCAATTTCGCTTCTGGAGCGGGACTGTTCGGCAAGCTCGGTCAGTCTTCATACGCGGCAGCAAAGGAAGGCATCCGAGGACTGTCGCGAGTCGCGGCAGCCGAATGGGGACCTGACGGCATCCGTGTAAACGTAATTTGCCCATTGGCTATGACAGAAAGCCTCCAGGAGTGGAAGGAACACTTCCCCGAGCTTTTCGAAAAGACCATCCAGGGCATTCCTCTTGGACATTTCGCCGATCCGAAGGATGACATCGGACGCGTAGCTGTGTTCCTCGCCAGCGAAGATGCACAATACGTAACAGGAGAGACCATCACCCTTCAGGGAGGTAGCGGACTCAGACCATAACCATAATAGACTAAACTAACAGTTGCGCACGACACGGACCAGTGCATATACACATGGCACAATACAACATTTGGACTGAATGCTTTCTGGGCATGTCTCACTGCGGAGCGGTAACTGCAGACGGATCCGGCACGGTGGAGTTTACAGACGAAGAAGTTGCAAAACTCGTGGAGATGATCCGCCAATGTGACTCTGATGATCTTGAGGTACTGAATCTTAAGGACACCTGTCCCGAGATTTACGAAAAGCTTGAGCAGGCGCACAGGGATGCCGCATATCAGGCGGAATACATGCACTGGCTCAGAGAAGGATATGAGGACAATGTCTACGAGTACGACACTTATGAGTTGATGAGCTACTGCGAGGAAGAGTGCGGCTTCTGTTTCGATGAAGAACCGGAGGACTTCATGGACGAGGACGGAGACTATGATGAGGAAGCATACGAGGAAAGCAAGTACGATGCTTTCGTAGAATGGCTGGATGATTACATCTACTCACTGGATGATGAGGAGTTCGTGGACTTCCTTATCAATCACATGAACGCTGATGTAGACATGAGCTCATGGTCCGAAGACTATACAGTCAGCTTGCCACCGGCTATTATCGAGATGGCTGCGGAGGCAGATGAAAAGTAATGCCGGAAAGCATACTATACATAATACTGTTAGCAGCAGGAGCCAGCTTCGTCCAGAGGACAATCGGATTCGGATTCGGCATATTCATCATGACCGCACTCCCATTTCTGATGCCCTCTTATGGCGAAGCTGTAACTCTTTCCGGGCTGTTGTCGTTGACTTCGGCTACGGTCGTGATGGTGAAGTATCTCAAGTTTGTCACATGGAAAAGGCTTCTGCCTATGGTGGGAGCGTTCATCATCTTCTCGACTTTGGCGATACTTCTGCTGGATAAGGTCGAAGGCCGGGCCATGAGGATGATTCTCGGTATCATGCTGATAATCATAAGCCTGTACTTCAGCTTCTTCAAGGAGAAGCTCCAGAAGATCATCCGTCCGACCAGAAGCTGGCAGCTCGGAACGGGGTCGGTCAGCGGCATCATGGGCGGACTCTTCGGCATGCATGGTCCCCCGGTTGTACTCTACCTGATTTCCGCAGAGCCTGACAAGGACCACTACATGGGCATGATCCAGACATACGCAGTGGTAACCAACATCACCATGCTTGCCGTACGCGCCTTCAGCGGCTACGTCACCCCGGCAGTGGGTTCGGCATACCTCTACGGACTGGCCGGTCTGGTGATAGGAGTGGCAGCCGGCAACTGGGCCTACAAGCGCATCCCCGGCAAGATCTTCACCTACGTCGTCTACGCCTACATCGCCTTCAGCGGCCTTATCATCTTCCTGACAGCCTGAACAAACATATGAATACAGAAAACACAGCACTTGTACTTGAAGGCGGCGGCCTTCGCGGGGTATTCACCTGCGGAGCGCTTGACTGCTTCATGGATCATGGAATCCGCTTTCCGTTTACCATTGGAGTGAGTGCCGGAGCATGTAACGGATTATCGTACATGTCCGGACAGCGCGGGCGTGCCAAGAAGAGCAACATAGACCTGATGGACGAGCATCATTATGTAGGATTCAAATACCTTTTGACGCAAGGCTGTATCATGGACTTCAAGCTGCTGTTCGAAGACTTCCCCGAGAAGATCATACCATACGACTATGACGCATACTTCTCGAATCCTGACAGATTCGTCATGGTTACGACCAACTGCGTTACAGGAAAGGCGGAGTACTTCGAGGAGAAGACTTCGTCGGAGAGAATCATGGACATAGTGCGCGCATCAAGCAGTCTGCCTTTCGTCTGCCCTATCACTTATGTGGACGGAGTCCCTATGCTTGACGGAGGAATAGTCGATTCCATACCGGTAGAATACGCCCTCAGCCAAGGTTATGATAAGGCTGTCGTGATCTTGACCCGCAACAAGGGATACAGGAAGAAGGACAGCAGGATGCCGCTGGCAAAGGTCGTGTACAAAAAGTACCCCGCCCTGAGCAAGGCCTTGCAGGAACGCAACGCCGTATACAACCGCACAATGGACCTGATAGAAAGACTTGAAGACGAGGGCAAGATCACAGTCATCCGCCCCCTCAAGCCAGTAGATGTCGGCCGCATGGAAAAAGACACAGCCAAACTCCGCGCCCTCTACCAGGAAGGCTACGACATTGCGGAGGAGGTTCTGGCTTCGGCACAGCTGTAATGCATGGCACGTGCTGCAATCAATATTCAATCAATTGACAGCATTCTGATTATCAGGTAAACGAGGATTAAATAGCTCTAATTTGTACAGATAATATGATTTTTATTTGTTTTCTGTACAAATTAGAACTATATAGGCATAAAGAATTCAGGTAATGCATCACAGAATCTTGAAAGTCCTTCTGTTAAATCTCAACATCTTAACAACATCGAGTTGTTATCAGTCTGTCAAAGATAAAAATTTCGAAAGCAATTCCTCGCAGAAAAACAACGTGATTCTTTGACGACGATGGGCAGATTGAGGGTGCAGAAACAGAAAACACCCATCCTCGCAAAAAAACATCGCGATTCTTTGACGAGGATGGATGAATGATGGGAGCAGAAGAATGCGGAAAGGCCCAATGTATTAGTCTATCGTCTTATCAATAGAGAATCGGGTAATCTTTCGTGAGGTGTTCTTCTGAAACTCCGTATCTCTAAGCTTAACGCACTTGACCGCCTTGTATGAAGGCATCTTGGCATTGAGGATTTTTACCTGATCTTCGAAATACTTCTGCAAGTCACTGATTCCCTTATCTTTAAGAAGGTCGGTATCAGGGAAGATCTCTGCCACGATGATTATCTTGTCCTTTTGCACTTTGCTCTCACCGGCATAGACTACTACCTCGCTGACACCCTCTACCTTCTGCAAATCAGCCTCGATTTCCTCAGGGTAGACATTTTTTCCGTTTGATAGAATGATGAGATTCTTCTTTCTGCCTGTGATGTAAATCCATCCTTCCTCGTCGAGTCTACCATAGTCTCCAGTATGGAAGTATCCATCCTTGTCGAATACCTCTGCGGTAGCTTCAGGGTTGTTGTAGTAGCCAAGCATTACATTCGGACCCTTTACGCAGATCTCTCCCTCTCCGTTCTCGTCAGGATTATCAATCTTAACTCGGCATGCGAGGATCGGGGTACCCACGCTGCCTGGCTTGCGATATTTATTTCTGTTTGCCGAAATGAGTGGGGCACATTCTGTGATGCCATATCCATTAAGAATTGTAATTCCAAGTGAATCAAAGGTTTTAACGATCTCCTCGTCAAGTTTTGCACCTCCGCAAATGATCAATTCAAGCTTTCCTCCGAAAGCAGCGAGGACGCTTGAGAAGAGTTTCTTTCTGATGTCGATGCCGATGGCTCTGAGGCAGTCACTGACCTTCATCATTGCTTTAAGAAGCCCTTCCTTGCCGGTCTTGCGAGCAGTTGCCCATATCTTTCTGTTCATTACCTCAAGGAATGCAGGCACCAGGATAAGATGGGTCGGCTGCTGCTCCTTGATTTCGTCGCTGACATGTTTGAGACCGCTTGAAATATATACTTCACAGCCCTGTGCAAGGTGGCCGACATAGTTTACGGTAGATCCGAAAGTGTGGTGTGGAGGAAGCACATGGAGAGTCTTTCTTGTTATGTCAAAATTGTACATTCCAAGAGTCATGTCAAGGCAAATGTTTGCCTGCGAAAGCATTACACCCTTACCCTTTCCAGTTGTTCCAGATGTGAAAACGATTGATGCGAGCTTGTTTACGTCAATTTTGTAGTCATAGTATGAATTGTCTCCTCCCTGGTAAAGTTCTTCTCCTTTTACTTCAAGTTCGCCTATGGATGTGAGGGTCTTACCCGAGAGCAGTTCTTTGTCAATAGTACTTTCCGGATGGATAGATACAAGAAGTCCAGCTGACTTGAGACCGCCGTTCCTGAGGATTTCCTTGATCTTCCCTTCTGCAGTCTTTCCGAAGATGACGGCCTTGCATCCTGTTGTCGTGATGATACCGTCAATGTCCTCTATAGGAAGTTCTTTGTCAACAGGTACAGTCACGGAGCCGATCGCCATGACTGCAAAGAAGGAGCAGCACCATCCGTATGAGTTTTCACCGACAATGGCAATGTTCTCTTCTCTAAGCTTGTTGCCAATCAATGCGGTGCCAAGATTTCTAACATCGGTGCGCCACTGTGCGAATGAGACTTTCTTGACCTCCTTATCACTAGGATTGTCCTTGTATGACATAGCGATACTGTCCGGAAAATTCTGCGCAGACTCCTCCACAAGCGAACGCATGTCGTCTATGAAGGTAGTTTTGTAGATAGGGTAATTCTTATTCATGGTTTTGGTTTTATTACATCAAGGCAAAATTACGAAAAAGTTATGAAGCACGATCTTCCTAATGGCAGTCATGGTGGTCGCATGCCTCGCCGTTGTCCTTGACATTTCCGGCCAGGTATGATGCTACAAGCTCCTCCACATCACCACTGCAGCCACGGATGACCTCAATGCGCTGAGCCTCAAGAACATTCTTGGCTCCCTGGCCCATGTTTCCGGCCAGCATGACTGCGACTCCCATCTGGCGTAGAACCGGAGCGATTCCGCTCTTGCATCCGCATCCTTCCGGCGAAGCCATCTTGCTGACTCCGACTACTTTTCCGTCAATGATGTCAAATATTGTATAGTATGCGCAATGACCGAAGTGGTCATCCACGCGTCCGTCTCTTGTAGGTACTGCTATCTTCATGTCTATCGGTTTTGTATTACTTTCCATCTTAAACGCCACACGCCATCGGCATAGGAGTGGCTGATTATCTTGAATGTGCCGATCTCACTTGTATTGTTCACATGAGCACCGATGCATGCACATGCGTCGTAATCCCCTATCCTCACGATGCGGAGAGTCTCCGACGCATCCTCGGGAAGTTTGCTGAGATCCACGATGTCAGCTGCCTGCTCACGAGGCATGAACTCGATTGTGACCTCATGATTCTTAGCTATCTCCTCATTGACCTTTGCCTCGATCAGTTCCACCTGCTCAGGTGTCGGTTCCGCATCAAGGATATAGTCACATTTAGACTTCTTCTTCTCCACATGAGCATTCCTCGAACGAGGGCATCCGAACATCTTCACCATCGTAGCATTCAGCAGATGCTCGGCTGTATGAGCCGGCTCAAATTCGGCCTTGTTATGAGCATTTAGTATCGGTTGTTCCATAACTTCAAAATAGTGTTTCACGTAAAACTTTATATATCAACGATTTAAAGAAGTATCCTGCCTTCCGTGCCATGCAGGACATTCACTCAACGATCTGTCATTCAAGGCATTACGCGTCACGCCCACAAGCCACCAAGCACGAAGGCTGGTCGGAGTCGAAGCGGAGGACGGTGTCGGTCAGGGTGAGGGTGCCGTCTTCTGCTATGCGGAAGACCTGGATCAGGTTGTCATGCATGCATGTCACCATCAGCAGACTGCCGTCCGGAGTAATCATGAAGTTGCGAGGGTGGCGGCCTGTTCTTGTGTAGGCGATCTTTTCAAGGAGACCGTTCTCTCCAACAACGAAGACTGATATGCCGTCGTTGTCAAGGCGGTGCGATGTGTAGAGGTATTTTCCTGACGGGTGCATGTGGATGTCTGCGCTGCCTCCTGCGTTGACCTCGTCAGCCTGGATGCGCTGGAGCAATGTGAAAGCAGGGACATCATAAACCAGCACCTCACCCGAAAGTTCACATATACAATAGAGTCTATCCCCTGCCTCATTGAACTCCATGTGCCTTGGACCGCTGCCTGAAGGACATTCCAGATCTTCCACATGAACCAGCACCCCATCTTCAAATCTAAGCTGCCTGATTACATCTGCTCCAAGGTCTGAAGCCAGGATCATGTCAGTTCCGGGCACAGGCTTCAGCTGATGGATATGCGACGACTCCTGTCTTCCTTCAACAGGGCCGCTGCCGGTGAACTGCAGCTGCTGGATGCAGTCTCCTATGACACCGTCCACGAGCGGAAAAACACTGACAGAGCCACCGGAATAGTCGGCAGTGAGTATCTTTCCGTCATACGACATGATGAAGCATGGATCGGCTCCGGTCTGTCTCTTTTCGGCTGTCATCACCAGGCCTTCTGCACAGTCAAACGAATAAACGCCAGATTCTGCTCCGGTTTCACTGACCGCATAGACATGAGAGCCATCCTGTATCAGATATGAAGCATTATATGCCTCAGTCTTCTCCAGAAGGGTGAACTCCAAGATCTCGGTATCTAACGCATACCTATATATATGGTCGCCGTATGTACCTACATTTATCTTCATTACAGATTTCTCCGAAGTGAATAATCCGAAGTATATGCAGCATGTAAGGATTACTGCAAGGGCGCCGCAGGCCCAGACTATTGTGTTGGTTATTTTCATACTTTTTAATCTTGTGCTGTAACTTAGCACAAGCGCACTATACCTTTGCAACTGTAAACATTAAACGATATATATTATGTGGCTTGCAGTTATCATTGGAGTATGTCTCGCAGTTGAAGTTCTCAGTTATCTCTCTGGTGGCGAATTCCGCCTTAAGAAGGAAGAAAAAGAGCAGCCGGAGGAGACACCGGTATTCTTTACTCAGACCAGTCTGAAAACGCTTCCATAATCACGGTAGGGCGTCCGTCCTCCGTGAAGGCTCCGAGCTTGTACTGCGACGGTCTGCACTCCGGCTCCCAGTAGAAGACTCCCTTGCAGCGTCCGTCTGTCTCCTCGATGCACTCGCGGATGACACGCGCAAGCTGACGGCGGCCTTCCCCAAGGACCTCAGGCTTTGACTCGTCCACGAGGAAACCTGTCTCGACGATCATAACGTCGCAACCGAACTTCTCGCTGACATAGCGGATGTTCTCGATGCAGTCTGTTATTGTAGTCTCGGCATCGTCACGGTAGCCTCCGTCCATAGCCCAGTATGGATAAAGCGACATACCGATCATGTCCCACTTGGCTCCTCCTGCCTTGAGGACACCGAGGTTATAGTCATAAAGGTCCCTGTCGAAACCGTTGTCCAGATGCACCATGACTATCGCGTCAGGGAAAACCTGCTTGCAGGCATCGTAGCCGGCGGCGAAGAGGCCGGCGTACTGCTCAGGATTGCGGTCTACATGTCCCATTGATTCGATTATGGTAGTATTTCCGTTCTCGTCAAGCTTAGGCCATCCATATTCATTAGACTCTACAGTCCAGAGAAAACCGTTTCTGGTCTCGTTTCCGACCTGGATCCATTTCGGCTCTATGCCGTTGTCCTTGAGGTATGTCAGGACTTCGATGGTATGAGCTGCAAGATCTTCCTTCATCTGCTCATAGGAATGACCGCTCCATGATGCAGGAATGTTCTGCTTCTGTGGATCTGCCCACCAGTCGCTGTAGTGAAAATCGACCATGATGGCCATATCAAGCGCCTTTGCACGCTGACATTTAACAAGGAGATCTTCCTTGCTGCACCATCCGCCATGAGCTGACGGATCTACCCAAACGCGGTGGCGTACGGCATTGAGTCCCAGCTCCTTCATGAGTGCTGTACACTCCATCTCCACTCCGTCCTTATTATAAAACTTATGGCCATAGGCCTCATATTCTGTGATCCATCCCAGATCGGCTCCAAGCCAGAATGATGGTTCGCGATTGCAGCTCACGAGGGCTGTAAGGGCAGCAAACACTGCCATGACGCGTGTCATTGTCTTCATATCTTAAAATCCTGGTAAATCAATAAACAATGTAGGCAGAAGAAGCAGGAAACCTACCACAACCATCAGCAGGATGAACTTCCAAGCCCACTTCACCCATTTCTCATAAGGTATCTTAGCTACAGAAAGTACTGCCATGAGCACTCCTGAGCATGGTGTAATCATATTAGTAAATCCGTCGCCGAACTGGAAGGCAAGCACGGTCGCCTGACGCGAAACACCTATCATGTCTGCGAAAGGTGCCATAATCGGCATGGTCACAGCCGCCTTGGCAGAGGCTGACGGGATGAACAGGTTGATGAATGTCTGGATACCATACATCGAGCCGAGGGCGCCGACGCGGCCTGTGCCCTCAAGGGCAGAGGCCATGGAGGCGAGCATGGTGTCGATCACCTGTCCGTTCTTGAGGATCACGATGATTCCCGCTGCGAAACCGATGATGAGTGCAGCTGAGAATATGTCCTTTGCTCCTGCTATGAATTCCTTGGCGATTGTGTCTGCTGAATATCCGGCAGAGAATCCAGCCGCAATAGCCAATGCCATGAACAGGGCACAGATCTCTGAAAGGTACCAGCCGTATCCCATCGCTCCGATCACAAGGAAAACTATCGTGAACATAAGCATGTTCAGGATAAACATCTTCACTGAGTTTCTCAATGCGAAGAACGAAACCACGGCAAACAGCCCTGTAGCCACCCACAGCAACCATGGAGTCTCATACGACGATTCTCCCAGCTTTATGACGCAATCCGAAGCGTAGAAGATCGAGAAAAGCACGAGGACAACTGTGAGAGCAGCGTAACAGACCCATGCACGGACCTTGCTGACAGAAGCATCAGAGTCCGAAACCTCGTTAATCTCTTCCTCTTTGATTACCACCGGTTTACGGGTCTTATTAGCATACCACAGCACAAAAATTATGGCTATGAGCATAAGGACCACCCAGCAGAAGATGCGGTATTCTATGCCTGAGAACAGCGGCAGCTCAGCCATTCCTTGTGCGATTCCGATCGTGAACGGATTAAGCATCGCTCCTGCGAATCCGACATGGGCTGCAACATATACCATGCAAACTCCGACAAAGTCATCATAGCCGAGCGAACGAGCCAATGGAATCACAACAGCAACGAATGCAATCGTCTCCTCACTCATGCCGAACACGGCTCCGAAAAGTCCGAAGAGCAGCATGACCAGAGTGATCACGATGTTGCCCACTCCGAGCTTGCGCACCAGCGCATGACGCTCCAGATTCTGCACCTTTGAGATGAACTTCATGATGCCCTCGTCCACAGCCTTTGTGCTGTTGACCACCCAGAATGCTCCTCCGATTATGAGCACGAATGCTATGATGCCGGCCTGCTGGCTGAAGCCTTCATACAGAGCCGAAAAAACCTGCCAGGTCTGCGGCTCGCCTCCCGGCACAAGCCAGGTGGCGACGGCGCAGACCAGCAGAACAGTAAATATGATTACGTAAGTGTTTGGTACCTTGAGTTTTGCCACTTCTATAATTTAGTTATGCACCGCACTCTGCAGAACTTCCGTCAGAGTCGGATGGGTATGGATAATATCTTCGAATTCCTTGAGGGTTGACTTGCGGGTTATGAGGGCACATGCTTCCTGAACTATGTCTGATGCATGAGGACCGTATAGGTGGCATCCAAGGATGCGGCCTGGTTCATATGGACTCTCAGCACCCTCCTTCGGCTCTGCCGCTACGATGACTTTGCAGAATCCGTCGGTCTCCCCCATTGTAACGGCCTTGCCGTTTGCACGGAAGAATGACTTCAGAGCCTTGATCGGGATGCCGGCTTCCTTGCAGTCCTCTTCGGTCATACCGACTGAAGCGGCTTCCGGAGATGTAAACACAGCTGCCGGCATCACAGAAAGGTCGATTCCGTTCTCTATGCCCATAATATGATCAAGCGCGACTATACCCTGGAATGTAGCCGCATGCGCCAGCATCATCTTGCCGTTGATGTCACCGACAGCATAGATATGCGGAATGTTGGTCTGCATGGTCTTTTCATCTACCACGATACCGCGCGGAGTGAACTCCAGACCTATGTCTGCAAGGTTGAGAGTGCCGACATTTGCCTTTCGGCCGACTGCCATGAGGACCTTGTCGGCCTCAACGACTTCCTCTTTGCCTTTACGGGTAAAGGACACTTTGTATACAGATTTCTTCACTCGGTCTCCGTCCTCGGTCGAAATGACAGCAGGAACTTCCTCGATAGCAGTAACCTGTGCCTGAGTATTGATCTCGATTCCTCTCTTTCCAAGACTCTGCTTGAGTCTCTTGGAAAGGTCTGAGTCAAAACGAGGAAGGATCTCCTTGAAGTACTCCAGGACAGTGACCTCGCTGCCGAAGCTGCGGAATACAGATGCGAACTCAAGTCCTATGACACCGCCTCCGATCACACATAATCTCTGCGGAACCTCCTCAAGGTCAAGGATTTCACGCGAGGTAAGTATTCCCGGAAGATCAGCGCCAGGAATCGGGAGAGATGCTGAGACTGAGCCGGTTGCAATGATTATGTAATCTCCGACATAGTCCTGTCCATCTACTGTAACAGTATGCGCATCTTTGAAAGCAGCCTTGCCACGTACAAGGGTGATGAGCTTATGGCCCAGGAGTCCCTCGACGCCGCCACGAAGCTGCTCCACGACGGCATTCTTACGTGCAGCCACAGCCTTGAAGTCAAAGCCATATGACAATCCGGTCACACCGAAGGCCTCGGCCTCACGCAGTCCGTCCAGTACTTCGGCATTCTTACAGAACGCCTTCGTCGGGATACAGCCTTCGTTCAGACATGTGCCTCCGACGTGACCGGCCTCAACCAGCACAACCTCGACTCCCCTCTTCGCAGCCAGCAGAGCGGTCTCATAACCGCCCGGCCCTGCACCTATGATTATAAGTTTCATATATTTTGTCAATATCAATCCTAATAAATCCTGTTTCACCTAACACCATGAATATCAGCAGATTACTCAAATATCCTGCATGTCAAGGAAGGCAGGACACCAGCATAAACAACTGATATTCAAGAGGTTAATCGAACACGGTTATTGCATATCACAGAAGCGTAAAACCGGCTGGCGTGCTGCTGTTGTCTCATCAAGACGACGCACCGGTGTTGTGTGAGGCGCTGTCTTCAATGACTCAGGGTCAGAGATTGCCTCAGCAGCGATGTGTCGCATGATTTCAATGAAGCCGTCAAGGGTCTCCTTCGACTCTGTCTCAGTAGGTTCTATCATGATCGCCTGATGGAAGAGCAGTGGGAAGTAGATTGTCGGAGCATGGAAACCGTAGTCAAGCAGTCTCTTGGCGATATCCAGAGTAGTCACTCCGGTCGACTGGTCAAGCAGACCGTCGAACACGAACTCATGCTTGCACACTGACTCGATAGGCAGCTTGTAGCAGTCCTTGAGCGACTCCTTGATGTAGTTTGCACCAAGAACAGCAAGAGGACCGACCATCTTCACATTCTGCTTTCCGAGCATAAGGATATATGTATATGCTCTCAGAAGCACGCCGAAGTTGCCCATGAATCCGGAAATCTGTCCGCATGACTCACCGTCCTGACCTACTACTGTCAGATAGCCTTCCTCATCCTCAACGACCTTAGGGACAGGGAGGAACGGTACCAGGTGGGCTGCTACACCCACAGGGCCTGCGCCAGGACCACCACCGCCGTGCGGAGTCGAGAATGACTTATGGAGATTAAGATGGAGCACATCGAATCCCATGTCACCCGGACGTACCATACCGATAAGCGGATTCATGTTTGCACCGTCGTAGTAAAGGAGTCCGCCACACTCGTGAACAAGGGCAGCAATCTCCTTGATATCCTTCTCAAACAGTCCGAGAGTGTTAGGATTGGTCATCATGATACCTGCAATCGTATCGTCAAGCAGAGGTTTGAGATCCTCAACATCTACAAGACCATTCTCCTTCGACTTCACCTGCACGATCTCAAGACCGCAGACTGCAGCCGAAGCCGGATTGGTACCATGCGCACTGTCAGGCACGATGATGCGTGTACGCTTGAGATCACCACGAGAAATGTGGTACTGACGGATGATCATCAGACCTGTCAGCTCACCATGAGCACCAGCGAACGGATTGAGAGTGAACTCAGCCATTCCTGTAATCGCAGAAAGGGCATGAGCCAGTTCCTTATAGACACGAAGAACGCCCTGAACGGTCTCGGAAGGCTGGAGCGGGTGGATGCCCGCGAAAGCCGGCATGGCCGCTATCTCCTCGTTGATCTTAGGATTGTATTTCATGGTGCAGCTTCCGAGAGGATAGAATCCCGAATCCACACCGAAGTTCATCTGCGAAAGGTTGGTGTAATGACGCACCACGTCAAGTTCACTCACCTGCGGCAATGCCGGAGCCTCAGAACGGGTCAAACCTGCCGGCAGATCTGCCAAAGTCGCATCCCATGTGCGCGAAGGCAATGAGTATCCCTGTCTTCCTGCCTTGGAAAGATCAAAGATCAGTTTGTCGTAGTACTTCATTATTACTCCTCCTTAGACAGATTTCTCGACTCGCTGCGCTCGCTCGAAATGACAGTGGACAAGTCGTTTAACATATACACAACTGCGTCAATGTTCTCCTTTGACACCTTTTCTGTCACGCAGAAGTTCACAAGACCTTCCTCGACCTCGACAGCGCCGAAGACGCCGATCATCTGGAGTGCATCCTGGATCTGCTGCGCAGGCACAAGGGCTTTAAGGGTAAACTCCTTGAGGAACGGCTTGTCGAATGCCTTCTCAAACAGTCCAGTCTCGAGAAGTCTGTCGTGCAGATAATGCGCTCCGCCATAGCTGAGCTCATTGACCTGACGAAGTCCCGAAGGGCCCATAAGTGACATATAGACAGTCACATAAAGGGCCATCAAAGACTGGTTAGAGCAGATGTTGCTGGTCGCCTTCTCGCGGCGGATATGCTGCTCGCGTGCCTGAAGCGTAAGTACATACGCACGCTTTCCGTCCACGTCCTTTGTCGCACCGACGATACGGCCAGGAAGCTTGCGCACATGATCCTTCTTGCATGCAAGGAAGCCTACATACGGACCGCCGTAGCAGAGCGGAATGCCGAGCGACTGCGAGTCACCGCATACAACGTCCGCTCCCCACTCGCCCGGAGTCTTGATCACTGCGAGCGATGATGGATCCGAATATACCATGAACAAGCCCTTCTGAGCATGAACCGCATCAGCAAAGCCTGTGAAATCCTCTATGATACCATATTTGTTGATGCCCGGCACGAGAACTCCTGCGACATCACCCTTGGCAACCTCAGTGAGCATGGCACCGTACGAAGTAGCACCGTCTATACATGGAATGAATCCGAGCTCTACTCCATTGAACTTTGCGTAAGTCTTCACCACGTTGACCACATGAGGAAGAAGGCCTTCCGAAAGCAGCACGCGTGTCTTCTTCTTTGTAGAAGCCATCGCCATCATCATGGCCTCAGCAGCAGCTGTAGCACCGTCATACATCGAGGCATTGGTGCAGTCCATGCCGGTCAGCTCTGTGATCATCGACTGGTACTCGAAGATGTAGCGGAGCGTACCCTGAGACACCTCAGGCTGGTATGGAGTGTATGCTGTGAGGAATTCAGAACGCGATATGATATGAGGGATCACAGCCGGCGAATAATGGTCATATGCGCCAAGACCGCACAGACAGAACAGCGAGGTGTTCTGCTCGGCAAGCTCCTCGAAATACTGACGGACCTCATGCTCGGACATTGCGTCCTGGAGGTCATATTCTTCACGGTAGATGACGTCCTGAGGCACATCGGAGTAGAGATCCTCGAGGGACCCTACTCCGATTCTGTCCAGCATCTGGCGCACATCATCTTCCGTATGTGGAAAATAAGCGAATGCCATATGCGTATGTATTACTCGTTTGCACACATAGCCTCGTATGCAGCTGCATCCATAAGGCCTTCAAGCTCAGAAGGATCGCTCATCTGCACCTTCATGATCCAGTTTGCGAACGCATCCTCGTTAAGGAGCTCAGGAGCATCCTCGAGAGCCTCATTGATCTCGACAACAGTTCCCGATACAGGGCAGAAAAGGTCGCTGGCAGCCTTCACGCTCTCAACCGCACCGAACTCCTCGCCTGCCTCAAGCTCATCGTCAACCTCAGGCATGTCAACATACGAGAGGTCACCCATCGCATGCTGTGCGAAATCAGTGATACCGATGATAGCTACATCACCTTCTACCTTTACCCATTCGTGTGACTCGCTGTAATAGAGTCCTTCAACTGTCTTTGCCATAATCTTATAGTTTTAATGTTAATTATTTCTTGTAATTTGTTTCATAGAAGCGGCGCTTGGTCACGATGCCCGGGAAGACCTTCTTGCGGATGCGGATCTCCACCTGAGTTCCAAGCTCTGTATACGCCTTGTCGACCATAGCGACGCATACGCTGCGGTCGGTAGAAATCGAGCGGTAACCTGTAGTCACGACTCCTACCTGGACGCCATCGACCTCAACCGGATAACCTGCGCGAGGGATGGCCTTGTCCTGGAGTTCGATGCCCACGCTCTTGCGTGTCAGACCGGCCTCCTTCTGCGCCACAAGCGCATCGCGGCCGATGAACTCGTCCTTAGCCTTGATCTTTGCGAACATTCCGAGACCAGCCTCGAGAGGAGTGATCTCATCGCTGAGTTCATGTCCATACAGAGGAAGTCCCGCCTCGAAACGGAGGGTGTCACGGCAACCAAGACCGCATGGAACGACTCCCGCTGCAAGAAGAGTATCCCACATCTGATTGATGACAGCATGAGGAGCATAGATCTCGAAACCATCCTCACCAGTGTAGCCGGTACGGCTCACGATCATATCGTCAGTCCTATAATATGTATAGAATCCAAGTTCGGCAGCCTTTGCAAGACCGAGGGTCTCGACAGCATACTTCTCTGCTCCAGGGCCCTGGAGGGCAATCTGTCCCCATACGTCAGACTGATTGTCTATCTTGACATCATAACCTTCAGCCTGCGCGCAAAGCCACTCATAGTCCTTTCCGATGTTGGATGCATTGACCACCAACAGATAGCTCTGCGGTTCAAACTCCTTATAAACAAGCAAGTCATCTACTGTAGTTCCATTCGGATATAGCATCATTCCGTAAAGGATATCGCCCGGCTTCATCGGCACGATGTCGTTTGTGAACACATGTCCCACGAACTTATCAGCGTCAGGGCCGCTCACGAAGATCTCACCCATGTGAGACACATCGAACATTCCGGCAGCATTACGCACTGCGTTGTGCTCGTCCGTGATGTTTGTATACTGGATCGGCATGATGAATCCTCCGAAAGGGCTCATCAGGGCGCCGAGGGCCACGTGCTTGTCGTATAGACAGGTCTTTAAAAGATTATCTTCCATTATAGTGTTGTTTATGGTTATACAGATTGCCACGTCGCTTCGCTTCTCGCAATGACGCCTAAATCATTTTCATCAAGATGGATCTCACCGTCAGTGAAGTATCTTACCAGGTATTTTTCCAATGCTTCCGGAGATTTCAAGGCATCATCCGGATCAGTCATCAAAGCCACATATTCGGAAAGGTTCATCACCCTCTGCCTTACGGACTCGACCCCATGCCTCTGAAGTTTCTCCACCGGAGGCCTTATCGCCTCGGTCAGCGCCTCCAGGTCCGTCGAATAAAGGAGGGTTCCATGAACTATGCTCCTGTCCGGGAGCTGATGAAACGCGTTTCCGCTTACTTTTCTCCCTTCGACCAGAATATCATTACGTCCGGACTTCTCCGCCGGCACTCCCAACGCCCTCAATGCCTCCGTCAAGGCGGTCATATAACGATCGAAGACCTCGGATACATCCCCTCGGCGGGAAACGTATGAAACCATGATATTACCGAGATCCGAATACACGCATCCTCCCCCGCTCTTACGCCTTACGATATCGACCCCATGTTCTCGGCAATACTCCAGATTCACCTCATTCTCAAGCACTTGATTGCGACCGAATATGACCGTCGGCTCAACACGCCACACGAAAAAAGCCTCACCTTCAATTTCCCTTGCCACGAACTCTTCCATGGCAAGGTAGAAAGCGAGACTTCTTCGGACATCGTCCGGTAATATGACGTGTTTCATCAGTGCGGTTTAAAATCTTCCAAATTTAAGAAATAAATCGGAAAATCAAAACCGCAGCGATAGGATTTACTCTTTAGGCAGAGTCTTGTTGAGCAGCACACAGCCGAGAACTGCAGACACTACAGATCCGATAAGGACTCCGAGCTTGGCCTGGTTCAGAAGCGCAGCTCCAGCCGTTCCAAGACCGGCGTATGAAAGGTCTGCAATGAACATCGACACTGTGAATCCGATACCGCAGACCACGCAGACGCTTGCGAATGACTTCCAGTCAGTTCCGGCAGGAAGGCTCACGAACTTCAAACGCACTGCAAGCCATGAGAAGCTGAATACTCCGAGGAACTTACCGAGCACGAGACCAAACATGACCGCGAGACCGACACCCGAGAAGATGCCACCGAGATCCATCTGTGAGAGGTCGATACCGGCGTTCGCAAAAGCGAAGAGAGGAATCACGATGAAGTTGATCGGGAAATGGAGATTGTCCTCAAGGTCCTGGAGCGGGCTGATCATCTTGTCGGCCGCAGACTCGATGCTCTTGAGAGTGTGGATTTCTGCATTTGTGAGCACTACGGTATTATGGAGTTCATCTACTTCGATCACAGGGAACTTGTTGATGTTCTGCCTGATACGCTCAAGATAAATGCCTGTTCCCTTCTTGAGGGTTGCAGGGATACAGAACGCCACGATAACGCCGGCGATAGTCGCATGGATACCGGAGTTGAGCATGAAATACCAGAGCACAAGTCCTATAATGACATAGAATGACTTCAGACGTACCTTCAGGATATTTCCAGCAACCATCGCAGCTACGCAGACGGCAGCAAGAAGCATGTACATCATATTTATATGTGACGAATAGAACAGCGCAATGACGATGATTCCACCAAGGTCGTCAGCTACTGCGAGGGCTGCCAAAAAGACCTTCAGTCCTACGGGAACGCGTGTCTTGAACACAGCGAGCACACCGAGAGAGAAAGCGATATCTGTCGCCATAGGGATGGCGAGACCTCTCTGCATTGCTGCATCAGCAGGGCATACAAGTGCAAAAAGAAGCACCGGAACCAGCATACCGCCGCATGCTCCGATGATAGGAAGAAGGGCCTTCTCCTTGGTCGACAGCTCGCCCACACGGATCTCGCGCTTGATCTCGAGACCTACCGAAAGGAAGAAGATCGCCATCAGGAAGTCATTGATGACCGCACCGAGGTTCATCGCATGACCGTTGTGGCTGAAAAGGTTGAACTTTCCGACAGAGAACATCACTTCATTCTGCCAGAGTCCGAAATACCAATCCTTTACTACCGGAAGATTGGCGCATATAAGAGCAAGCACGGTAAAGAATATAAGCACCATGCTTGAGCTCACGTGTCTTTTGAATTTACTAAGGAAACTATAGTTTGATTGTGCCATAGGATTTAAAAGTTAAGTTTGAATAAAATCAGGTTGCAGATATTATGATGGGCACGATTTAAATTATAAGCTTTCCAAGTCCTATCAGATGATGCGCAGCCTCGTGAGTTCCTGACGGGAAAAGAAGCATACGCGGATGCAGGTCCAGATCACGCGGGAGAGCATTTATGGATACTCTACTACGTATCATGAATGATCCGGTATGATTCCTCTTTACCGGCATCCTCAAACCTCTATGATTGTTGACTTCCGATGCTGAGGCACCGGATGAAATCGGAGACTCACAATATGTATTTGATGTCGCCGAATGCTGCACGACCACCATTTCCTCAAGACGAGATAACTCCGTCTCATCGGCAAAACCGGCATCACCCTTCCCCTCAACCAAGGAAAGCAGGCAAAACACAGCATAGAAAGCCAATGATATTAAGGTCTTGAAGTACATTCCTAATCTATAAAACGGGCGCAAAAGTAGTCAAATTTTCAACAAATGGTTACGATTAAATGAATTTTTGTGATTCTTGACAATTTTTTATAAATTTGCCGCCTGTTTTTTGGCGCTTATGCACAAAACAGACCTAAGACAAATATAAAACTATTAAAATATGGCAAAGGAAATCAAAAACGAAAAGGCTGAGGCAGTAGTTGAGGCCGTTTCAAAGACAGAGCAGTTCTTCGAGAAGAACGGTAAGAAGCTTGCATACGCTGCAGCAGCATTTGTAGCGGTATGCGTTATTGTATTCTGCTGGTACAAGTTCGTACACCAGCCAAAGGTAGCTGAGGCTCAGGGCCAGATGGCATGGGCTGAGGAGAACTTCCGCAATGCGGCTGATTCTACAGGCTACGCTCTCGCTCTCTACGGTGACGGCAACGTCCTCGGATTCGAGCAGATCGCTAAGGAGTACGGTTCAAAGGCAGGCAAGGCTGTGAACTTCTACGCTGGTGTCTGCGAGTTCAACCTCAAGAACTACGAGTCTGCAATCAAGTATCTCAAGGCTTACAACGGAAAGGACGAAATCCTCGCAGCACGTGCTCTCGCATGCATCGGTGACTGCTACGTTAACCTCGAGGACTACAAGACTGCCCTCACATGGTTCGAGAAGGCTGTTGCTGCCGGTGACAACCTCTTCGCAGGCGAGTACCTCCTCGACGCAGGTCTCGTAGCTGAGAAGCTCGGTGAGAACGAGAAGGCACTCTCTTTCTACAAGAAGATCAAGGAGGAGTATCCTGCATGCCCACAGGCATACGAAGTAGACAAGTACATCAGCCGCATCGAGGCTAAATAATTTCAGAAGACATGGGAAGAGCATTTGAGTTCCGTAAGGAGAGAAAATTCAAGAGATGGGGTCACATGGCCCGCGTCTTCACCAAGATCGGCAAGGAAATCACTATCGCTGTAAAGCAGGGCGGTTCAGATATCACAGGTAACCCACGTCTCCGTGCGCTTATCCAGACTGCACGAAGCGAGAACATGCCTAAGGACAACATCGAGCGCGCTATCAAGAGAGCTACCGATAAGGATCAGGCAGATTACAAGGAGGTAGTATTCGAGGGATATGGCCCTCACGGTATCGCAGTCCTCGTTGAGGCAGCTACTGACAACAACAACCGTACAGTCGCAAACGTACGTTCATACTTCACTAAGAGCGGCGGATCACTCGGCACATCAGGTAGCGTTGACTACATGTTCGACCGCAAGTGCATGTTCCGCATGAAGAGCGCAAACCCATACGACCTCGAGGAGCTCGAGCTTGAGCTTATCGACTACGGCGTAGAGGAAATCTTCGAGGAGGAGAACGAGAACGAAGAAATGGAAATCGTGCTCTACGGTGAGTTCACAGCATTCAACACAATCCAGAAGTGGATCGAGGAGAACGGCTACGAGCTCGTTGCAGCAGAGTTCACCCGCCTCCCTAACGTAGAGCTCAAGGTTCTCGAGGGCGATGCTAAGGCAGACATCGAGAAGCTCATCGAGCGCATCGAGGAGGACGACGACGTTCAGAACGTATACACCACCATGCAGCCGTAAACAAAGAGCCAGGCAAATTGCCTGGCTCTTTGTTTTATATCTAACCCCCGATATGCTCCCGCATATCACCCCGAGGGGTATCTCGGCCCTACCCGGGCCGGTCGTCATGTTGTCACCAACATGACTCTTTTGTATGTGCCCATCGCAAGGTTTATACATAAATAATAGTTATATTTGCGTGAATAAATATGCACTATTATGAGCACTCAGCAGGATAAGATCAAGGAACTGGTGGAGCGCAGGGCGGCGGCAAGGCTCGGAGGTGGACAGAAGAGGATCGATGCACAGCATCAGAAGGGAAAGCTTACCGCACGCGAAAGACTGGCTCTGCTGCTGGACGAGGGCAGCTTCGAGGAGTTCGACATGTTTGTACAGCACCGCTGCACGAACTTCGGAATGGATAAAGTAAAGTATGACGGCGACGGCGTTGTGACCGGAATGGGAACGATCGACGGCCGTCTTGTATATGTATTTGCGCAGGATTTCACAGTGAACGGAGGATCCATGTCGGAGACCATGGCACAGAAGATATGCAAGGTTATGGACATGGCTGTGCGCAACGGAGTGCCATTCATCGGCATCAACGACTCGGGCGGAGCCAGGATACAGGAGGGAATAAACTCACTAGCGGGGTTCGGTGAAATTTTCGAGAGGAACATTCTCGCATCGGGCGTAATCCCTCAGATCTCGGGCATCTTCGGCCCGTGCGCAGGTGGCGCAGTTTACTCCCCTGCCCTTACCGACTTCACCGTAATGGTCAAGGACACATCGTATATGTTCCTTACAGGACCGGGAGTTGTGAAGGCCGTGACCGGAGAGGAAGTGACCCAGGAGCAGCTCGGAGGAGCAGGTGTGCATGCGTCCAAGAGCGGAGTCGCGCACTTTGCCGCCGACAATGAGGAAGACGGTCTTGAGACGATCAGGCAGCTTCTCAGCTTCATGCCGTCGAACAACAGGGAGAGGGCTCCGTTCAAGCCAACCAACGACCCTGCAGGCAGAATGGCCGACGTCCTCAACGAAATCATACCGGAAAGTCCCAACAAGCCATACGACATGTACGAGGTGATCGGCAGCATTGTCGATGACGGAGAATTCCTTGAGGTCCATAGAAGCTGGGCCAGGAACATCATCGTAGGATTCGCCCACATGAACGGCCGCAGCGTAGGATTCGTTGCCAACCAGCCTAAGGTCATGGCGGGAGTCCTCGACATCAATGCATCAAGAAAGGCTGCGAGATTCATAAGATTCTGCGATGCATTCAACATCCCTATCGTTACATTGACAGATGTCCCTGGTTTCCTCTGCGGTACGAACCAGGAGTACGGAGGCATCATCTCGCATGGAGCGAAGCTTCTCTATGCATACGGCGAGGCTACCGTCCC
Source organism: Bacteroidales bacterium (assembly GCA_017631875.1). The sequence continues at coordinate 64,381 of JAGBSL010000009.1, forward strand.
TAAGGTTACCGTGACCTTGAGAAAGTCATACGGCGGAGCCCATATCACAATGAGCTGCAAGCAGCTGCGAGGAGACATCAACTACGCATGGCCGACAGCGAACATTGCCGTGATGGGAGCGGAAGGTGCGGTAGAAATCCTGAAGGACATAACAAAAGAGGAATACAACGACCTCTTCTGCAATCCCTACAACGCTGCAAGCTACGGCTATATAGACGACATCATCGAGCCGAGAAACACCAGGTTCCGCATCATCCGCGCCCTTGAACAGCTTGCTGAAAAGAAGCAGGAGAACCCTTGGAAGAAACACGATAACCTGCCATTGTAATGAACATCATGACCATATTGCAGGTATCCGAGAAGGTCCTGCGTAAAAGCGCGGAAATAGCCGAGAATGACCCGCACGGAATCATCATAACCGTCGTTTCCGTCCTCGTTGTCTTTGCCGCTCTCGCTATTCTCTATTGTGCTTACAGACTCACAGGGGTGATCGTCAACAACAAATATGTATTGAAGAAGACGGGCGTTATACCTGACACTCCGGAAGAATCGGACGAGGACGTGCAGGCAGCAATAGCGACCGCCCTGCATCTTTACATGGACGAAAACGCCCACGACTACGAGAGCAATATCATAACAATAAAGAGAAAATAAGCATGTCACAATATAACCTGAAGATAAACGGCAAAGATTACAGCGTCTGCGTTGATTCCGTGAAAGGAGACCATGCAGAGGTAACCGTGAACGGAAAGAAGTATGAGGTGGAGATATCCCGCCCGAAGGCAGAAATAGAGATACCGACCAGACCTGTCCAGTCGGACAGCGAAGATAGTGCACCTATCCGCAGGCCTTCACGCAAGAAGGCAGCCTCTACGGGTATGACAGTAGAATCCCCTCTTGACGGAAACATAATATCCGTCAATGTGAATGTAGGAGATACGGTCAGAAGCGGACAGGCCGTTGCGATATTGGAAGCAATGAAGATGGAGAACGAAATCCAGGCGGAATACGATGGCACAGTAACGGCCGTCAACGTCGCAAAGGGAGACCATGTATCGGTCGGAGAGTCCATCATCACAATCGGATAAGTCATGGATACTATCATAGACAGCCTTGTGCAGTTCCTGCAGTACACAGGATTCGCAAGCATCACGTTCAAGCATCTTGTGATGATGTGCATAGGCATAGCATTC
>JAGBSL010000091.1 GCA_017631875.1 Bacteroidales bacterium
ATCGTAACGCTTGCATTCCTTTTCTGGACTGAGGCTCAGATCAACTGGCTCAACGGCGCTCTGACATTGGTCGGAATGATCCTTTTCCACATCGCAGGAAACACATGGAGCGACTATTTCGACTTCAAGAAGAAGGTAGACGCTGAGGACACATTCGGGGCAAAGACCCTCACTACAGGCATGTTCCAGCCACATGAAATCAAGAATATCGCCATCGTATCACTCGTTCTCGGCGTGATCTGCGGCATCACTCTCGTAATACTCACAGGCCTTCCGCTCCTTTGGATCGGCCTTGCAGGCGCAGCATGCACATTGCTTTATCCTGCGATGAAGTTCAATGCTCTCGGAGACCTTGACATCCTCATCACATTCGCATTCCTTCCTACAATTGGAACTTCATATGCCGTGACAGGCGCCATCGACTGGAGCGTGCTCCTTATCGCACTTCCTATCGGCCTTATCACAGACGGCATCCTCCACTGCAACAACACACGCGACATGGTCACAGACAAGCGTGCAGGCATCACTACAATGGCAATGAAGCTGGGGCCTGCAAGCGCAGCGAAGCTCTATGCATTCGAGATGATCTTCCCATTTGTGTGGGTAGGCATCTGCTCGATTGCAGGAATCCTTCCGCTTCACACCATCATCATCTTCATGACCATTCCGATCGCCCTGGGCTGCGCCAAGACGCTGCTTAACGGCTACGACGACGGTCCTGAGATGACTGCTGACCTTGATGTAAGGACTGCAAACCTCCAGCTGCTGTTCTCTGTGCTTCTCAGCGTAGCTTTCGTTGCTGCAAGATTCATCTAAATGAAAGACTGGAAACCTATCGTCGGCATCTGTATTGCCGCCGTGCTGTGGACTGTCATGTTCTCACCATGGACAGCACCGCATATCAATTTCTGGATCATGATGACATGTTCCGGAGCGACCCTTACGCTTTACTCTACATGGGCATCACCGGGATGGTGGAAGGACGTCCGCATAGGATTGTCTGACATCCTGCTCGGAGCGGGACTCGCTGCCGTGATGTGGGGAGTGTTCTGGCTTGGAGAGTTCTTCTCTACCCTGCTGTTCGACTTTGCACGTCCGCAGGTTGACACTATCTACGGTATGAAGGAGGGCGAAAATCCTCTCGTGCTGACTCTTTTAATGCTGTTTATAATCGGTCCTGCAGAGGAGATCTTCTGGAGAGGATATATCCAGAAAGGCCTTTCAAAGCGTTGGAACCCAAACTGGGGCTTCGTAGTGACCACCCTGGTTTACAGCCTTGTACACCTTGCGAAGTTCAACTTCATGCTCATCATGGCCGCTGCCGTTGCAGGCCTGATATGGGGTCTGGCATACAGATTCTTCCCCGAAAGACTCGGCGCCATCATCATCTCACACGCCCTTTGGGACTGCGCCGTATTTATTTGGTTCCCTATCATGTAAAATATAGCTCCGCCTAAAAACTATCAAAGTCCTGTAGTTTTTAGGCGGAGCTTACGTCTAATGTGCAAAAACTAAAATAAATGAACTCATTGGAACTTGATTTTGCGCGAATGGTGAGGGAGCATAAGGGCACGATATACACCGTGTGCTATATGTTCTCAAAGGATGAGGAGGAGGTTGCAGACCTTTTCCAGGACATCCTCATCAACCTCTGGAAGGGATTCGCGAACTTCCGCGGAGAGAGCAGTCCGAGGACATGGATATACCGTGTCAGCCTCAACACCTGCATCTCCGCTGACAGAAAGAAGAAGCGTCAGGGCGAGACTGTGCCTCTGGACATGAACATCAACCTGTTCGATGACACTGCAGAAGACATGAAGCAGGTCAGGATGCTCCAAAGCAGGATCAGCAGACTCGGACCTTTCGACAGAGCAATAGTACTGCTTTGGCTTGAAAATCTCAGTTATGATGAGATAGGAGCCATCGTGGGCATCACCGCAAAGAACGTATCTGTCCGCCTTGTCAGAATCAGGGAACAGCTCAAGAACATGTCAGACGAAAAATAGCACGGTTATGGAAAACAATACATTGATATCGCACGAGCTCGAGGAGATGAGGGCTCAGCTCGGAATGCTCAAGGACAAGCTTGAAAAGCAGACAATCATAAACGAGACACACATACGCAATTCGATGAAGTCGAAGATGTCCGACATCAACAAGACAGTGACAGGAACCATCATAGCAGGAGTCTTTGCACTGTGCTACAGCACATGGTTCTTCTACTGGCAGGACTTCTCGCTGGCCTTTGTCATAGCGACATTCGTGATGCTTGCAGTATGTCTTGGAATCACAATCGCACAGAGAGTAATCCTCGGCAAGATGGATTTCTCGCAGGGAAATCTTGTTGAAACTGCCGAGAAGCTCAGCAAGATCAAGAAGCACTACCAGGACTGGTACAAGATCGCAATTCCTATGATCATTGTATGGTTCGGATGGATGATATACGAGATGCTCAGCATTCACGGCATGGAGTCGCCTATGGCAATCGGATTCTGCTGCGGCGCTCTCATCGGAGGTATACTCGGAGGTATACTCGGCATGCGCATCAACCGCAAGGTCGCACGCAAAGCCACTGAAATCCTTGACCAGATCGCCGAACTCCAGAGAAGTTAAAATCTATAAGGATACTAACGACAGTGCTCATTTCTATATGGCTGCATATCAACCACTTAGAAATGAGCACCGTCATTAACTACCCCTTTAAAGGAGGGGTTAAAGGCACATCGCCACCCTAACATACTGTCTATCAATATCTTAAATTTCAATAGTGTAGTTAACCCTTGATATCTATTCTGCACTTGATACAGGAGCATAGCAGTGATTGCTGAGGCATGTCCACCCCCGGACATGGGCAGGGGGAGGGGCCCGACGGAGACAAGTGGTCGACAGACCACGAAGGATACGTTGGGAGGGGCCGGAGTGAGCGAAGCGAACGAAGTCCTCAGCAATCACTGCTATGCTCCAAGGCAACAATAGAAAAAGCCGCCGGAGAAACTCCGACGGCTTTTATCGTGTTGGCCTGTGGCCTGGAATTAGTCAGCGAGTGATACTCTCTTGAATGAGAGAACCTTAGCCTCAGCGTCAGCTGCCTTGATGACATCCTTCACTGCAGTCTTGCCGTCACCCATCTGATAGCCCTGCTCCTCGAGAGTCTGCTCCTTGAAGAACTTCTGGAGACGACCCTTAGCGATATTAGCTACCATCTGCTCAGGAAGGTTAGCTGCCTTCTCTGCTGAAACGGTCTTGATGATCTCGCGTGCCTGCTCAGCCTGCTCAGCTGTGATCCAGCCCTTAGACTGGTTAGACTCGATGTGAGCCTCGCTGTCTACGTGTGCAGGGTTGATGCCAGCCTTTGTGAGAGCTGCATCTACTGCCTTCTGTACGAGCTCCTCCTTAGTCTTCTCAGTTGCAGTCTTAAGCTCAGTGTCGATAACGCTCTGTGGTACTGACTCTGCAGATACTGCTACAGGGTTCATTGAAGCAACCTGCATAGCAACACCCTTAGCTACCTGTGCATCGAACTCCTTGTTGAAACCAACGATAGCTGCGAGCTTGCCGTTGATTGCGTGGATGTAAGATGCGATGTAAGGTGCCTCTACAGTCTCGTAAGCTACGATAACGTGCTTCTCACCTGTCTTACCTGTCTGCTCAGTTACAGCTGCCTCAACTGTTCTTCCGTCAGCGAGTACGCAAGCCATGAGAGCCTCCTTGTCTGCTGGGAAGTTAGCGATAGCTGTCTCAGCGATAGCCTGAGCGAGTGCCTGGAACTCAGCGTTCTTAGCTACGAAGTCAGTCTCGCAACCGAGAGCGACGATGATAGCCTTTGAGCCGTCTACCTTAGCGATAGCTGCACCCTCTGAAGTCTCACGGTCAGCACGCTTAGCTGCTACGAGCTTACCCTTCTCGCGGATGATTTCCTTTGCGCGATCGAAGTCACCGTTAGCCTCAACGAGTGCCTTCTTGCAGTCCATCATACCAGCGCCTGTCATCTGACGAAGTTTTGCAACTTCTGCTGCTTTAATCTCCATTTCGATAGATGTTTAAGGTGTTAATTACTCTGCAATAGCCTCTTCAGCAGCTGGCTTTGCACCCTTACGAGCGCGGAGCTTCTTGCCTGCTGGCTTCTCCTCTGCCTGTGCTGGAGCCTCTTTCTCCTTCTCGAGCTTCCTTTCGTCCAATCCCTCTTTGATAGCGCCGCAAAGTGCATCCATGATGTAAGCGATAGACTTTGCTGCATCGTCATTTGCCGGAATCACATAATCAATCGGAGTAGGATCGCAACAAGTATCAACCATAGCGATAACCGGAATGTTAAGACGATTTGCCTCTTTAACGGCGTTCATCTCCTTCTGTACGTCTACTACGAAAAGTGCTGATGGGAGGCGGCTAAGGTCACGGATAGAACCGAGGTTCTTCTCGAGCTTAGCACGCTGGCGTGTAACCTGAAGACGCTCTCTCTTTGCGAGAGTGTCGAATGTACCATCCTCAATCATCTTGTCGATGGTGTTCATTTTCTTGACAGCCTTACGGATAGTCAGGAAGTTTGTAAGCATTCCACCTGGCCATCTCTCTGTCACGTATGGCATGTTTACAGATGCTGCCTTCTCAGCAACGATCTCCTTTGCCTGTTTCTTAGTTGCTACGAAGAGGACCTTGCGGCCTGAGCGCGCAAGCTGCTTGAGTACGTTTGCAGCCTCCTCGATCTTTACTATACTCTTGTGCAGGTCGATGATATGGATACCGTTCTTCTGATCGAAGATGTATGGTGCCATCTTAGGGTTCCATTTCCTCGCCAAGTGTCCGAAGTGAACACCTGCATCAAGCAGTTCCTGGAAATTTGTTCTTGGCATTGTGTTAAAAATGTTTGTTTTGTTTTTAATTTCCCTCATCAGGCTATTGCCTTCGCCTGTGAGGCTCTTTTCTTCAATCCGGAGTAGCTGGGATTTCTCGACAAGCTCGAAATGACAACCAGGTCTCCTGGATTTTCCGCAGTCTCAGCAATCATCAGGCAGCTCCCGAAGATTCGCACCTTCTGCGAAGGTCCTGTGATTTTCCACCGGACTGTGCTTTGTAAATCAGGCAGCAAATATTAACGTTTGCTGAACTGGAAGCGTCTACGTGCACCAGGCTGACCAGGCTTCTTACGCTCAACCTCGCGAGCGTCACGAGTAAGGAATCCAGCTGCCTTAAGTGCTGAGCGATAAGCCTCCTTATCGATCTCGCAAAGTGCGCGAGAGATACCGAGTCTCAAAGCCTCTGCCTGGCCTTTGATTCCACCACCGTCAAGATTAGCCTTAACGTCAAACTGAGCTGCAGTGCCTGTTACCTCGAATGGCTGGTTCACGATGTAACGGAGAGTGTCCTCTTTGAAATACTCATTGAGCTCACGACCGTTGATCACGATGTTACCTTTACCAGGCACAACATAAACGCGAGCGACTGCTGATTTACGTCTTCCAAGGGCGTTTACTACTTTCATGCTCTGCTTAAATTTCGTTTAAAGTGATTGTTCTAGGGTTCTGTGCCTGGTGCGGATGCTCGTTACCTGCATAAAGGTGCAGATTGTTGATGAGTTTCGAACCAAGACGATTCTTAGGAAGCATACCCTTTACTGCCATCCTTAAGACTTCAGTAGGCTTCTTTGCCATAACCTCCTTAGGAGTAGTGAAGCGCTGGCCACCTGGATATCCAGTATAGCGAACGTACACCTTGTCGGTCATCTTCTTACCAGTGAATCTAACCTTGTCCGCGTTGATTACGATGACGTTGTCACCGCAGTCCATGTGCGGAGTGAAAGATGCCTTGTTCTTACCGCGAAGA
>JAGBSL010000092.1 GCA_017631875.1 Bacteroidales bacterium
CTCTGCAGCAGCTTCTACGGCCGATTTGCCACCATAGTGAAGATCGAAAAGAAGCGGCTCGGTAGGAATGTTCATCATGACGATATCTTCGATGTAGATATTCTTCACGACACCGCCACGACCGCGGCAGCTCTTGAATCTCAGGCCGACGTCAGTTCCGAGGAAACGGCAGTTGGAAACCTTGATGTTCTCTACACCACCGGACATCTCGCTACCTACAACGAAACCTCCATGTCCATGGAACACGATACAGTTGTCTACGATCAGGTTGCGGCAAGGTCTAGCCCTTCTGCGGCCGTCCTCGTCCTTTCCTGATTTGATGCAGATAGCGTCGTCACCAACGTCAAAGCTCGAGTTGATCACAAGTACGTTCTCGCATGAATCAACGTCAAGACCGTCACCGTTCTGCGAATACCAAGGGTTGCGTACTGTAACATTGTCGATGATCACGTTGCGGCACATCAGCGGATGGATGTTCCAGCATGGAGAATTCTGGAAGAGGCAGTCTTCGAGAAGGACATTCTCGCATTCCTTGAATGAGATCATCACAGGACGGAGATAAGTCTTCACGCTGTTCCACTCTTCTTCTGTTTCCAGACCCTGAGGTACGTTGAACGCGTCGCTGACTACGGCACCACGGAATGATGATGAATCCGGATACCAGAGGTCTCCCTTCTCGTTTGTGAATCCGCCGCTCTTGAGCAGGGCCTTCCACTGCGAAGGAGCGATCTTCGATTTCTTGACCTGGCGCCATGAGTCACCGTTTCCATCGATTGTTCCGCCTCCGGTGATCGCAATGTTCTTTGCACCTACGGCATTGATCGGTGAAATGCAACGCTTTGTGTCCAATCCCTCAAAGACGGTCTCCACGATAGGATAAAGGTCCCTGTCAGTTGAGAAAAGAAGCACTGCGTCAGGTCTGATATGAAGGTCGATGTTGTCCTTCAGCGTAATAGGACCGGTCAGCCATACTCCTGTAGGCACGACAAGACGTCCACCGCCTACTTCTGTCAGTGCGTCGATCGCTTTGGCGAATGCCTCTGAGTTCAGTGTAACGCCGTCGCCTACTCCGCCGAAGTCGCGGATATCGACTGCGCGTACCGGAATCGTTGGTCTCTCGACCTGCGGCATTTCGAACGGCAGGTCTTCGTAGAGATATGCGTACCCTTTGCTGCTGCATGAAGCTAAAGTCAGAGCAGCGAGAAGGCATGATAATATGGTTCTGGTTCGTGTCATATATTATATATTTTCGTCCCTACCCGGGACGGGCCAAAAGTTCTTCGAGCCTTTTGGGTTATTATAAGGTTACTCCGGATTTGAATATCGCGATCTCGCTGTATCCTGATTTCTCGTTATTGACTCTCTCGCCTGAAGCTACACCGATCACGAAATCTACGAAAGCCTTGTCTACTTCATCTGCTGGCGTTCCTTCGACGATCACTCCGGCATTGAAGTCAATCCAGAGAGGCTTGTTTGCAGCGAGAGTGCTGTTTGTTGAAATTTTTGCTGTCGGCACGAAGGTTCCGAACGGAGTTCCGCGACCGGTTGTGAAAAGGACTATCTGACAACCTGCAGCGGCAAGTGCAGTGGATGCCACAAGGTCATTACCTGGAGCGCTGAGCAGGTTCAGTCCCTTGGTCTTGAGTCTTTCTCCGTAAAGAAGGACGTCACGCACGATCGAGTTTCCTGATTTCTGCGTACAGCCCAGAGACTTCTCCTCGAGGGTCGAGATACCGCCGGCCTTGTTGCCCGGTGATGGATTCTCGTATACAGGCTGGTCATTCTTCATGAAATAAGCCTTGAAGTCATTGATAAGATGTACTGTCTTATCAAAAGTCTGCTCGTCCTGGCAGCGGGCCATAAGGAGGGTCTCCGCGCCGAACATTTCAGGCACTTCGGTAAGGACTGTTGTACCTCCCTGAGCGACAACCCAGTCAGAGAAGCGTCCCAGAAGAGGATTTGCGGTAATTCCCGAGAATCCGTCGGATCCGCCACATTTCAGACCGACCTTAAGCTCGCTTACAGGCACGTCCTCACGTCTGTCATCCTTGGCGGCCTCCGCGATCTCACGAAGAAGATTCAATCCATGCTCCACCTCGTCTCCCTGGATCTTCTGTGACTCCATGAACTTGACTCTTGTCTCGTCCACAGGACCAACCAGTTCCCTGAAGGCACTGAGCTGGTTGTTTTCGCAGCCGAGGGCTACGACAAGGACGCCGGCTGCGTTCGGATGGTGCACCATGTCAGCGAGGATATTCCTTGTGTTCTCATGGTCTCCGCCGAGCTGCGAGCAGCCGTAATTATGAGGAAAGGCAATGACCTTTTCAATCGAAGGATACTTTTCAAGTTCCTTCTCGAAAAGCTTCTGGATGTTCTGGACAACGCCGTTTACGCATCCTACTGTCGGGATGATCCAGAGTTCGTTGCGGACTCCGGCCTTGCCGTCCTTCCTTTTATAACCTTTGAAATATGCCTGCGACTGTGCAGGAGCGATTTCTGTGAGTTCAGGTCTGTATGTATACTCCAGAAGACCTTCAAGATTGGTCTTGAGGTTTGTATGGTCAATGACTTCGCCTTTCTTTACCGGAGCAAGAAGATGACCGATCGGGAAGCCGTATTTTACAATATCAGTTCCCTCTGACATGTCCTCGAGAGCTACCTTGTGGCCTGCCGGAACAGGGTTTACTGTCGTTATTGATACACCATTGATGTCGAAGCTGACTCCAGCCTCGACATCGTGTATTGCAACGGCGACGTTATCCGCCGCGTTTATCTTGATGAATTTCATGATTATCCGATTACGGTTTCGACTGCTGCACGCATTCCTTCATTCTGGATGATTTCAAGATCTGCCACTACGAGATCTGTAAGGCCAGGGATTTCATTGAGGTTCTCTCCCCAGATGAACTCGGCTGCAAGTACCCCTTCAGCCACCTTGCGAAGATCTCCTGTTGCCCAAAGGTCTTTGAGGAGAGCCACGATAGCTGCGTCATCGTTCGGAACGATCTCCACGTCGCCTCTCTTGCCACCCTTGTAGTATGTGATGATAGCTGCAAGACCGAGAACGAGACCCTTAGGGAGTTCGCCCTTGCGCTCCAGATAAGTCTTCAGGCCTGGAAGGTCGCGAGTCTTGTATTTAGGGAATGAGTTAAGCATGATGCTCGTCACGAAATGCTTCACGTATGGATTGAGGAAGCGCTCCACAACCGAATCCGCGAACGCCTGAAGCTCTTCTTTCGGAAGATTCAGGGTCTCCATGAGCTCACCGTACATGACCTTTCTTACGAACTGACCGACCTGAGGGTCTTCCACGCACTCCTTTACTGTGTCAAGTCCTGAAAGATAACCGACAGGAGAAAGAACTGTATGAGGACCGTTGAGCAAAGTCACCTTTCTTTCATGATATGGAGCCTCGCTTGGAACAAAGAGCACATTAAGACCAGCCTTATCTGCTGGGAACTCGGCAGCAACTGACTCAGGGGCCTCAATCACCCAGAGATGGAAGATCTCACCCTTTACAACGAGGTTGTCCTTGAACCCGATGCGCTCGTGGATCTGGTCGATGGTGTCCTTAGGATAGCCAGGAACGATTCTGTCTACGAGGGTGCAGTAAACACCGCAAGCCTGCTCGAACCATGCCTTGAAGCCTTCTCCGAGATTCCAGAGGTCGATGTACTGATAAATGCACTTCTTGAGCTCCTTGCCGTTAAGGAAGATGAGCTCGCATGGAAGGATGATGAATCCCTTGGTCATGTCACCGTTGAAGTGCTCGTATCTGTGATAAAGAAGCTGAGTGAGCTTGCCTGGATATGAAGATGCAGGCTTGTCATCGAGCTTGCATGAAGGATCGAAAGCGATACCAGCCTCAGTGGTATTGGAAATAACGAAACGGATGTCAGGATTTTCAGCCAAAGCCATGAACTCCTCATTCTGAGTGTATGGATTAAGACCGCCGTTGATCACGTCGATCATCTCTATAGAGTCAACAGCCTGACCTTTGTCGATACCCTGAAGGTTTACATGATAGAGGCCATCCTGCGAGTTCAGCATGTCCACCATTCCCCTGTCGATAGGCTGGACAACAACTACGCCGGCATTGAAATCTGTAGCCTTGTTGGTGTTCCAGATGATCCAATCTACAAATGCGCGAAGGAAGTTGCCTTCGCCGAACTGAATTACCTTGGTTGGGTACTTTGCGGCCTGAGCCGTCTGTCTGTCGAGAGCTTTCATATATGTGAATGGTTATTGGTTTTCGTGTTCTTTCTGCAAATTTAAAATTATGCGCTTCATCACGCTCTATTGATAACGAAAAGAATTCTTTTAAAACGAAAATTCAAGTCATTTTTTATTGTTTTTTACATTTTTTACCTAATTTAGCAGTCGGCTTAGTGCGCCAAACCGGACTTAAGCGAAAAACGATGCTGAAGATTCTCCTGCTTACAGACTACTCGCAAGAGTCAGAAAGACGATTCCTTAACGGTTTCGTCAAGTATGCGGATACGCAGGGAGGATGCATATTCTATCCGATGTCCCACCTGATCTCGCAGACGAAAGACA
>JAGBSL010000093.1 GCA_017631875.1 Bacteroidales bacterium
GCGAGGACAAGACTGAATACTACAAGATTCCGGGTTCAGAGCAGTATGTAAGTACTGGCGAATTCGAAGGACACGAAATGCTCAAGATCGAGAAGGAAGGTCTTACAGTTATGGCGAATACCGCTTTCCGCGATGTTTCATTCATGCTCCGTCCTGAGCACAATGAGATGGTGGCGAAGATTCTCCACGATCCTGAGGCTTCAGAGAACGACAAGTATGTGGCTCTCACATTCCTCCGTAACGCAGAGGTGGCTTGCAAGGGTAAGCTTCCTTTCTGCCAGGACACCGGTACAGCAATCATCCACGGTGAGAAGGGTCAGCAGGTATGGACAGGTTACTGCGACGAAGAGGCTCTTTCACTCGGAGTTTACAAGACTTATACTGAGGAGAACCTCCGTTACTCGCAGAACGCTCCTCTCAACATGTATGACGAGGTCAACACAAAGTGCAACCTCCCTGCACAGATCGATATCGAGGCAACTCATGGCGCTGAGTATCATTTCCTTTGCGTGACAAAGGGTGGTGGATCGGCTAACAAGACTTACCTCTATCAGGAGACTAAGGCGATCCTTAATCCCCAGACTCTCGTTCCGTTCCTCGTTGCAAAGATGAAGACTCTCGGAACAGCGGCATGTCCTCCTTATCACGTAGCGTTCGTTATCGGCGGTACTTCAGCTGAGAAGAACCTCCTTACAGTGAAGCTCGCTTCAACCAAGTTCTATGATGAACTCCCTACAACAGGTGACGAGACAGGACGCGCATTCCGCGATGTAGAGCTTGAGAAGGTAGTTCTCGAGGAGGCTCACAAGATCGGTCTCGGCGCTCAGTTCGGCGGCAAGTACTTCGCTCACGACGTACGCATCATCCGTCTCCCACGCCACGGCGCAAGCTGCCCTGTAGGACTCGGAGTAAGCTGCTCTGCTGACAGAAACATCAAGGCAAAGATCAATAAGGACGGTATCTGGATCGAGAAGCTCGATGACAATCCGGCACGTCTCATCCCAGAGGAACTCCGCCAGGCAGGCGAGGGCGAGGCAGTGAAGATCAACCTCGACCAGCCAATGAAGGACATCCTTGCAGAACTCACAAAGTATCCTGTTTCTACACGCCTCAGCCTCAACGGTACTATCATAGTAGGCCGCGACATCGCTCACGCTAAGATCAAGGAGCGCCTCGACAGGGGAGAGGAGATGCCACAGTACCTCAAGGATCACCCAATCTACTATGCTGGTCCTGCTAAGACTCCTGCTGGAATGGCTTGTGGTTCTATGGGACCTACAACAGCAGGCCGTATGGACTCATACGTTGACCTCTTCCAGAGCCACGGCGGCAGCATGATCATGCTCGCAAAGGGTAACCGTGCACAGTGCGTGACAGACGCCTGCCAGAAGTACGGCGGATTCTACCTCGGCTCTATCGGTGGTCCTGCAGCGATCCTCGCTCAGAACAACATCAAGAGCATCGAGTGCGTAGAGTACCCAGAGCTCGGAATGGAGGCAATCTGGAAGATCCACGTTGAGGACTTCCCAGCATTCATCCTCGTCGATGACAAGGGCAACGACTTCTTCAAGAAGCTCGGTCTCTAAAATAAACTATAAATGAAAAGGCGGTCACTTCGAAGTGACCGCCTTTTTTGGTTGAACTACCAGGATTCGAACCTGGACAGACAGAACCAAAATCTGTAGTGCTACCATTACACCATAGTTCAGTACCAATTGGGCTGCAAAGATAAGATTAATTTTATTGCTGTGCAAGACCTCAGAATAAACCGTAAATCAGGTTCCAGACAAGGAATCTTGCGAATTTGCCCACCAGCAGCAGGACCATGGTCCAGCCCGGGCGGGTCTTGTAGAAGCCGAGCGCTATGGCTATCACGTCGCCGATGAACGGCACCCATGCGGTCAGGGCCAGCCATACGCCCCACTTGTCTATCTTTTCTTTCTGCTTCTGGAGAGTCTCAGGCTTGACCTTGAACCATTTCTCGATCCATTCCCATTTGCCTATCCAGCCGATCCAATATGTCACGACGCTGCCGAGCCAGTTGCCGAGGGTGCCTACGAAGAGGCAGCCGACGGGATTGGCTGTCGCAGCGAGGATCGCCAGGTAGAGTGCATCAGAACTGAAAGGGAATATTGTCGCCGCAAGGAATGTTCCTATAAAGAGTCCGAGCAGACCGAGTCCTTCAAGCCATTCCATGGTTATGATCTCTTGTTGCGGAAGAACTCTGTAACGAGGCTGCTGCACTCGTCTGCAAGCACTCCGGACACCACCTGTGTCTTCGGGTGCATGAGGGAAGGGGAGAACATGCTGAAGCCTCTTTTAGGGTCAGATGCCCCATAGACTACCTTGCCGATCTGGGACCATGCAAGCGCTCCCGCGCACATCGGACATGGCTCCACTGTTACATATAACGTGCAGTCATTCAGGTATTTGCCTCCCATCGCCTCTGTCGCTGCAGTTATTGCGATCATTTCGGCGTGGGCTGTCGGGTCGCACAGCTTCTCGGTCATGTTGTGCCCCTTGCCGATGATCCTTCCGTGGCATACGATGACGGCCCCGATAGGGACCTCGTCCTCCGCCGCTGCGAAGCCTGCCTCGCGCAGGGCTTCTCTCATGTATTTCTCGTTCTCTGTATTCATATGTATATTTGCCGCAAATATAGTCATGAATCTCGTTAAAATTCACTACTTTTGACAAATTATTGACTTTTGAAAACGATGAAGAAACTCATTTTTTCAGTACTTGCCGCAGCGGCAGTCGTATGCGCATGCTCGGTGCGCGGCGAGCGGTCTTATGAATTCGTAAGGGTTGAGAACGGCCAGTTCGTCCGTGGGGAAGACACGCTGTCTTTCGTCGGAACCAACTTCTGGTATGGCCCGCTGATCGCTTCTGAAGGTAGGGGAGGAAACAGGGAAAGACTTCATAAGGAGCTTGATGCCCTGAAGTCCATCGGAGTGACCAATCTCCGTATTCTGGTAGGTTCAGACGGCCCAGAAGGCGTCGCATATAAGGTGGAGCCGGTGCTTCAGCTTGAGCCGGGCGTATATAATGACACTGTACTCAGAGGACTGGATTACCTTCTGGCGCAGATGACCGAGCGTGACATGCACGCCGTCCTCTATTTCAACAACTCATGGGAGTGGTCAGGCGGATACGGTCAGTATCTGGAGTGGGCCGGCAACGGCAAGGCGCTGCTTCCGAGCGTCGACGGCTATGAGAACTATGTGGAGCATGTGAGCCGTTTCGTTAAGGATGAGAAGGCTAAGGAGCTCTACTACAATCATGTAAGAAACATCGTAACCCGCACAAATACAGTTACAGGCAAGCCCTATACAGAGGATCCGACGATCTTCTCATGGCAGATCGGAAATGAGCCGAGGGCCTTTGCACGCGACAGCGTGACGAAGGCGGCGTTTGCCGACTGGATGTGCACATCGGCGTCGCTGATCAAGTCTCTTGACCCTAACCACATGGTATCGTCAGGCAGCGAGGGACTTTATGGTTGCGAAGTAGACATGGAACTTTTTGAGAAGATCCATGCTCACGAGGACTTCGATTATCTCAACGTGCATATCTGGCCTCTGGTGTGGAGATGGGTGACCAAGGATACATTCGCCGACAGCGTATGCGTGGCAAACCGCATGACGGAAAAGTATCTTACTGCGCATTTCCCTGTAGCTGAGAGACTTGGGAAGCCTATCGTGCTGGAGGAGTTCGGATATCCGCGCGATGGAGCCAAAGCATTTGAGGGTGAGGCTGAGAAGTTCTGGGACGGAGTTTCCCTGTCCAAGGACTCTTCGACAGCGGCAAGAGACGCTTACTACAGCTATGTGTTCGGCAGACTTATAAGTGCGCGCGAGAACGGTGAGCCTCTCGTGGGAGTCAACTTCTGGGGATGGGGCGGCCATGCTACCCAGTCGCAGGTCAACGAGTTCTGGCGTCCGGGCGACGACTACTGCGGAGACCCGGCGCAGGAGCCTCAGGGCCTCTTCTCTGTATATGCAACTGACGAGTCTACCGTCGAACTCATCAGACAGACAAACGAAACATTGAAACGTACTACTAAAACCAAATGATTATGAATAAGATCAGACCTATCATTCTCGCCCTTGTTGTGGCGGCGGCAGGATTTCTTGCCTACGGTCTTTGGACTATTCCTAGTCCAAAGCCAGCAAATTATGAAGGCTTCTCTTCAGCCCGTGTGGTTGAGGACATTGCAGTAATTTCAAAGGAACATCATTCTGTAGCCCATCCTGAGGAAAGGGCAAAGGTGCGCGAGTATCTCGTGGAGAGACTCCAGGGCCTCGGCGCAGACACCGTGATGCTTTATGGATACGACTCTCTCGTCGGACCAAAGAACAGACATGTCGTATATACATTCGACGCAGACAACATCCTTGCTGAGTTTGCTCCGGAGAACGCTTCGGAGAACACCCCTTACCTGATGTTCGTCGCTCACTACGACTCACGTTACTCCCAGCCTATGCCGAAGCAGGACACTGTATGGTCATACGGCGCGGCAGATGACGGATACGGAGTAGGCGTAACCCTCGAGGCAGTGTCGCAGCTCCTGAAGCAGCGTGCAGACTGGAAGCAGGGCGTGAAGGTCCTCTTCACCGACGCTGAGGAGGTCGGCATGTATGGAATGACAGCTCAGTGGGAGAACAATAGGGAAGTGTTCGACAACGTGGGACTTATGATCAATATCGAGGCTCGTGGCCCTATGGGCCCTGCTCTCCTTTTCGAGACCTGCCCTGGCAATGAGAAGATCATGGACCTCTATGCTGATGCGTCAAAGTATCATTATACATACTCGCTGACTACAGTCGTGTACACGTTCATGCCTAACTTCACTGACTTCACAATCGTGAAGGATTATATCCCAGGCATCAACTTCTCGACCATAACAGACGTCAACCACTACCATACAGACAAGGATAACTTCAGCAACATCAGCCAGAAGTCAATCCAGCACTATGGTGAGCAGATCCTTCCGATCGCACAGGAATATATCACAAATGCTGAGTATGCTGACAAGGATTACTTCCGAGCAGAGGAGGATACAGTCAACTTTACAGTTCCACTCCTCGGCCTGTTCAACTTCAGCAAGACCGTATACATGGTCATCAACATCGTTGTATTCATCATCTTCCTCCTTGTCTTCGGACTTGAAAAGGTGCGCGGTCGTCTCAAGTCACCTGTGGGTGTGCTCAAGGTATCAGGAATCATTCTCGGTTCTGCAGTAGGAGTTCTTCTTGTCGGTGAGCTTATCGCTTATCTCTGTGCTGCCATCTCAGGTGCTAAGTTCAACCTCTTCGGCGTCGTCCAGGGATGTCAGTTTGACAATGCCGCGATGATCGTTTCAATGGTGCTTCTCCTTGCAGGATGCGTGCTCGTGTACATTTCAGGCAGGAAGAAGGCGGAGCGCGCAGCTTCCGGCTCTATGCGCAGCAGCGCGTCTGCAACTGCAGTTTCCCACTATGCATACAGGAACCTCTATGGCGCATTGGCACTTCTCTTCGTCCTTTCAGCAGCACTCCTTTTCGCCCTCGGAGAGAACCTGATGTTCTTCATCCCGCTTACATGTGCAGTCGTGGCGATGATCCTTTATCATCTTACAAACCTCAAGTTCTGGCTGCCGGTAGCAATCTTCGTGATCCTCCTCCACGCATTCTCATTCCTCTTCGCCCTCTCCATGGCCCTTACCATCGGAGCGTTCGGAGCAGTGATGATGCTTGCCTTCCTTGACTTCATGGTCCTGATCCCTATGGCGGACCTCTATCTCATCTCAAAGAAGAAGTAAGATTGATTGTAAATACCTCATAAAGGGCAGACTTTGGTCTGCCTTTTTTGTATCTCTATATACTTCTATACATAAATGTTATACTAGTGAACTTCTGGTTATCCACCTTCACTGGAACCCTCGCTGTCGCACCCTGTGACCTTCCCTCTGACAGTTCTAGTGAACTTCTGGTTATCCACCTTCACTGGAACCCTCGCTGTCGCACCCTGTGACTTTCCCTCTGACAGTTCTAGTGAACTTCTGGTTATCCACCTTCACTGGAACCCTCGCTGTCGCACCCTGTGACTTTCCCTCTGAC